>CAZJNX010000120.1:0-14759 GCA_964547415.1 uncultured Hyphomicrobiales bacterium | reverse complement strand
GGCCGACCTCCTCGTCATGACGGCGACGCCGATCCCGCGCACGCTCGTCCTCTCCCAGCTCGGCGACATGGACGTCTCGCAGCTCACCGAGAAGCCCGCGGGCCGCGCGCCCATCGACACGCGCATCATCTCGCAGGGGCAGCTGCCGCGGATCCTGGAGCGCCTGTCGGCGGCGCTGCAGCGGGGCGAGAAGGCCTACTGGATCTGCCCGCTCGTGGAGGAGAGCGAGGCCCTCGACGTCGCCGCCGCCACCGAGCGGCACGGCGAGCTGGAGAAGGCGCTCGGCGTCCCCGTCGGCCTGATGCACGGCAAGATGCCCATCGAGGCGCGCGAGGAGGTAATGGAGGCCTTCCGGGCGGGCCGGACGAAGGCGCTCGTCGCCACCACGGTGGTGGAGGTCGGGGTGGACGTGCCGGACGCCACCATCATGGTGATCGAGCACGCCGAGCGCTTCGGCCTCGCCCAGCTCCACCAGCTGCGCGGGCGGGTCGGCCGCGGCGACAAGCCGTCCGTGTGCCTCCTCGTGTACCGCCCGCCGCTGGGCGAGACGGCGAAGGCGCGCCTTGCCATCATGCGCGAGACGAACGACGGCTTCCGCATCGCCGAAGAGGACCTGAAGCTGCGCGGCGAGGGGGAGATCCTCGGCACCCGCCAGTCGGGGGCGGCCCACCTGCGCCTCGCCGACCTCGACGTCCACGGCGACCTCGTGGAGATGGCGCGGGACGACGCGCGCCTCGTCCTCGCCCGCGACCCGGACCTGTCGACCGAGCGCGGGCGCGCGCTGCGCTGCCTCCTGCGCCTGTTCGAGCGGCGGGAGGCGATCCGCCTCCTCGCCGCGGGCTGACCGGCCGCCGCGGCGGACCGCGCCCTCACGGGGTGAAGCTGCCCGACCGCCGCCAGGTCTGCCGCGCGAAGGTGCCGCCGAGGGCCGCCGCGCCCTGCAGGGACTGGGCGATGGAGGGGCGCGCCGTCCCCGGGCTCGGGCGGGAGAAGAAGGCTGGCAGGTAATGCCGGTTGAAGCGGGTGCGCCCGCCCGCGACGATGAAGCACTCGTGGCCCGGAAAGCCGTCGTGGCGGGCGTTCACCACGAAGCTCACGCGGTTGTTCGCCGGGTCGTAGGCGAGGTCCACCTCGTAGTGGAAGTCGATCGCGGGCTGCGGCCCCGCCACGCTCGCGGGCACCGAGCCGCCGACAGTCATGGCGATGCGGACAGTCGTCGGGCCGGTGCGCCGGGCCGCGATGGTGGAGGAGAGCGGTCCGCGGCCGGTCTGGGTGTGGAGGACGCGGCCGGTGGCGAGGCGCAGCTCGCTCTTCGACGTCTGGTTCCGCGCCGCCGTCGTGAAGCGCTCGCCCGGACGCTCCACGAGGTTCACCTCGGCGATGCCGTAGGTGCGGTAGCGACCGCGAATGTCGGCGGGCCGGCTGACGGGCATACGCCCGTCGCCGTGGACGAAGACGTCCAGCATGGTCCCCGCGCCCGCGACGATCGGGCCGCCGGTCGGGCCGACGGCGGGTGGTTCGGGGATCTGGACCCAGTTCCAGGGGATGAAGGCGTCGGCCACGAAGGTCACGGGCACGCCGACGGCGGCGCCGACGGCAGGCGGCGCGCGCCGCGGCGCCGGACGGGGGATGCTGACGTCCATCGTTCGTCTCCGCTCACGGGGTGGATCGGCCGGAGCGTGTCGGCGGATCGCCTCTCTCGTCCGAACCGGACCCACCCTGCCGCGGCGCCGCGGCGCCGTCCGTGACGCCCGTCACGGAACGGCGCGGGGGCGGGCGTCAGCCGCCGATGCCGAGGCCCATGAGGACGAAGCGGCCGACGAAGATCGCGGCGAGCACCCACATGGCGAGGGAGACCTCCCGCGCCTTGCCCTGGAAGACCTTCACGACCGGGTAGGCGATGAAGCCCGCCGCGAGCCCCTCGGCGATGGAGTAGGTGAGCGGCATGGCGATCACCGTCAGGAAGGCGGGGATCGCCTCGCCCGCGTCCTCCCAGTCGATGGCCTTGAGGCTTGCCGCCATCAGGACGCCCACCATGACGAGGGCGGGCGTCGTCGCGATGGCCGGCAGCGCTTGCAGGAGCGGGATGAAGAAGATCGCCGCCACGAACAGGACGGCGACGACGACCGCGACGAGCCCCGTGCGCCCGCCGACGGCGATGCCGGAGGCCGATTCGATGTAGGTGGTGACGGTGGACGTGCCCATGACGGCGCCCGCCGTGGTGCCGACGGCGTCGGCCATGAAGGCCCGGTTCGCCCGCGGCAGGTCGCCGTTCCGGTCGATGAGCCCGGCACGCAGCCCGAGGCCCGTGAGGCTGCCGGCCGTGTCGAAGAAGTCCACGAACAGGAGGACGAACAGGACGACGGCGAGGTCGAGGAGGTCGACCCCGCCGAGGGAGGCCGCGCCCACGAACGCCTGCCCCACGAGGTCCACCGGCAGGTCCGGAACGGCGACGTAGCTTTCGGGCAGCGGCGCGATGCCGGCGAGGAAGGCGATGCCCGCCGTCGCCGCGATCCCGAGGAGGAGCGCGCCGACGACCCGCAGCGACACGAGGGCCGCGGTGATCAGGATCCCGACGCAGGCGATGGCCACCGACGGGTCGGACAGGTCGCCGAGGGTGGTCTTGGTGGCCGGGCTCGCGGCGATGATGCCGGCGTTCGACAGCCCCACGTAGGCGATGAACAGGCCGATGCCGGCCGCCGTCGCGTGCTTCAGCGAGCGCGGGATCGCCTGGACCACGACGCGGCGCAGGTCGAGCCGGGTGAGCGCGATGAAGATGAGCCCCTCGAGGAAGACCGCGAACAGGGCAAGGCGCCAGTCGATGCCGAGCCCGATCACCACCGTGTAGGTGAAGAAGGCGTTGAGCCCCATGCCGGGCGCGAGCGCGAAGGGGTAGCGCGCGTAAAGGCCCATCACCAGGGTGGCGATGGCGGCGGCGACGGCGGTGGCGATCACGAGTTCGCCGAACAGGTCCCCCGAGGCGTCGAGGAAGATGGCGTCCGACAGGATCGCCGGGTTCACCGCCAGGATGTAGGCCATCGTCATGAAGGTGGTGAGGCCGGCGAGAATTTCCCGGAAGATCGAGAGCCGCTCGCCGCCCCGGGCCGGGGCGAGGGCCCCCTCCCCGTCCGCACGGCCGTCCGCCCCGCCGTCCCCGTCCCCGCGCGCCGTCGCTGCCTCGACCATCCTGCGTCCCTTCCAGCTGCCTCGCCGCCCCGCCCGGCGCCCCCTCTAGCAAGCCCGGCGCCAGCTTCGCCGCCCCTCGGGGCATCTTTCTTCTGGACAAGCCGCCGTCCCTCGGCGGACACTCGCACGGCACGACGCCGGGGGCGGAACGTGGCCGTCGTCCCTTCCCACCGTTCCGGTCGGCCGGGGCGGCGCCCTCGCCCGTCGCCGTCCGCGGCGGCCGGTCGGCCCGTGCCGCCGCCCCTCCTCCCCTTGCGAGACGTCCCCTGCGCGATGACCCTCAGCAGCAAGCTCATCACCGTCGAGTTCAAGTCGGACGCGCTCGGGGAGGACGACGTTGAGGTCGTCGCCTTCCGCGGCCGGGAGGGGCTGTCGGCGCTGTTCCGCTTCGAGATCGACCTCCTGTCGAGCGCGCCCGACCTTCCCCTCGACACACTGCTCGGCCAGACGGCGAGCCTCACGATCCGCTTCGGCGAGACGCAGCGCACCATCCACGGCGTCCTCGAGACGGTGGAGCAGCACGGCGCCTACGTCCTCGACGAGTACGTCTACCGCGTGGTGCTGGTGCCCCGCGTGTCCGCGCTGTGCCTGTCGGAGGGCTACCAGATCCACCTCGACAAGTCGGTGCCGGACATCGTCCGCAGCGAGCTGTCGGCGCAGTACCGCAAGGGCCTGAAGGACATCGCCCAGTTCCGCCCGAGCGACAGCGATTTCTCCCTCACCCTTCGGTCCGGCGACTATGAGACGTACGACTACCGCTGCCAGTTCGCCGAGTCCGACTTCGCCTTCATCTCACGCCTGCTGGAAGAAGAGGGCATCTTCTATTACTTCGACCACACGCCAGGCTTCGACAAGCTGGTGATGGGCGACGACCTCCTGTTCTTCCCCGCCGCCACCACCGACCTCGCGTGCGCGTTCCAGGGCGAGGCGGCGGCGGACGCGCTCGAGCTCGTCTCCAGCTTCCACGCGCGCCTGAAGCGCCTCAGCGAGACGGTGGCGACGACGAGCTACACCCACTGGAACCCCCAGAAGAGCCCCGCCGGACAGGCGACGGCCGTGCCCCAGGGCGTCGGCGCGGTCCAGTTCTACGGCGAGCCGCTGCTGACCGAGGGTCAGGCGGGGCGGATCGCGAAGGTCCGCGCCCAGGAGATCGCCTGGCAGCGACAGGTCTTCGAGGGGGAGAGCAACAACTTCCTGTTCGAGCCGGGCCGCCAGTTCAAGCTGGAGGGCCATTTCCGCGGCAGCTTCGACGCGACCTACCGGATCGTCACGGTGGAGCACGCGTGCGTGGTGCGCACGGGTGCCTGGCCCTCGGTGACCGGGGGCCGCACGGGCGAGGACGGCTACTGGAACACCTTCACGGCGATCCCCGGGACCGTGGACTTCCGCCCGCGCCGCGTGACGCCCAAGCCGAGGATCCCGGGCGTGGTCAGCGCCTTCGTGGACGGGGAGGGCAGCTGGCAGCAGGCCCAGCCCGATTCGAAGGGGCGCTACAAGGTGCGCATGCCGTTCGACCCGGCGAACCGCCCGCCGGGCAAGGCTTCCGCCTACATTCGCGTCGCAGCGCCCCTGTCGGGGGCGGGCGAGGCGCTGCAGGCACCGCTGAGGCCCGGCACGGAGGTGCTCGTCGCCCACCAGCTCGGCGACCCGGACCTGCCGGTGATCGTCGGCACCGTCACCAACGCCTTCTCCATCTCCGCCGTGAGCGCGGGCGATCCGGCGACGGCCCGCTTCGCGCTCGCGAGCGGGGTGAGAGTCTCGCTCCACGACAACCCGTCGGCGGTCCCGCGGCAGGTGGACATGCCGGCGAACCCCATCGCCTTCAGCGAGATCGACACCGGCCCCGGCACGCCCGGCGGCGGCTACGGCGGGAGCGGCGGTTCCGCAGGTGGCGGCGGCGGCGGAAGCCCCGGCGGGGCCGGCGGGAGCGGCGGCGGCGGAGCGGGCGGCGGCGACCCGCAGCGCCCACCGGCCCGTGCCCTGTCCGCGGCGGTGGCGGGCGGCAGCGACCGACCGGCCGCCGCGCCCCTCCCCCTGTCGGCCGCCGCCTCGGACGGATCGAACGGCGACGGGCCCGAACACGTCCTCGACCAGGACAAGTCGTTCGCCATCTACATCCCCGACTACGCGAGCGAGGACGGCGACCAGCTCTCCTCCTACCTCAGGATCGGCGGCGCTCCGCCCTCCGAAGCGGAGGACTCCAGCGGCGAGACCGACTACGAGGTCGAGCTCGACAAGATGAAGGAGGTGTTCGGCATCGAGGAGAGCGCCGCCAAGGAGGTTATGGGCCAGCTCGGCTGGTTCGACTTCACCGACGGCGGCCGCGTCTCCCTCACCGAGGGCATGAAGGCCGACCGCCTCATGAACAACGGCAAGAAACTGTCGCTTGAATACAGCTCCGCCAAGTCAGAGAAGGCGGTCAACTACGAGTACGCCTACTTCGACTACGATATCGACATCAAGAGCGCAAAATCCCTCGAGGTCTTCACCGGCCAGAAGACCGAGGTGTCGGCGGCGGGCGCGCTGGAGATCGAGCTCGCGGCGAAGTCGGGGGCATCGCTCGCGACCGAGGTGAGCTACAAGTTCGGCGCCGAGGGGGTGTTCGGCGCGGCGGCAAGCTTCGAGTTCGTGCTCGGCCCCGAATCGATGGAGCTGCACAACGACTTCGAGAAGCTCGCCAACAAGATCTCGCTCACCGCCTCCCTCAGCGGCTGGAAGGCGAGCGAGGCGAACGCCTACGCCTTCATCACCGGCATCCTGAGCGGGATGACCAGCATCGCCGTGAGCGCCACCACCGGCGGCGAGGCGACCCACCAGTCCGCGCCGGCCACCGAGGACGTGCTGACCAGCGATGAGCAGTCCGACATCGCCGCGTGCGAGGGCACCATCGACGGCGGCATCGCGGCGCTGGTGACCAACACCGTCGGCGCGCTCGCCACCTACGGCATCATGAAGGGCATCATGGAGGCGACCGACGTCACCAAGCCGCCGCAGCTCGAGCTGGACGGCACCATGGAGAAGTTCGAGCTCAAGACCGGCACCAGCGAGATCACGGGCTACCCGACGAGCATCGTGATCGCCGCGGGCGAGGGGGCGAGCACCGTCACGGTCACCGGCGCGTCCGCCACGGCGCGGGTCGGCGGCACGATCCTCACCCTCACCGACGAGGGGCTGACGATCAAGGCGCCCGTCGTCAACATCGAGACGCCAGAGTTCAGCGTGAAGGGGAGTTCGATCTCCCTGACGGCGGGCGGCGCCATCACGCTGAGCGGCACGTCGGTGCTCGTGAACGGCGCCGAGTTCCTGCCGGGCTGAGGCGGTCCCGTGCGCTACCCCGACGCCCCGACGCGGATCCTCACCGAAAGCGCCCTCGCCGTCGCCTTCATGCCAGGGCGCATCGCGCCGCCCGCCTGGTCGGCCACCGTGATCGTGAAGGGCACCTTCGCCCTCGTGCCGGACGGCACCATGACGGCCGCCGAGAAGAAGCGCCGCCGCTCGCTCACCGGCGGCACCCGCCGCGGCGACCCGGTGACGGGCGTGCCGCTCGTGCCCGGCGACTTCGCCCCCTTCAAGCCGGCGGGCGAGTGGACGCTGAAGGGCACGGCCCATGCCCCCGGGGACGCCCCCGTGCCGTCGCTGCGCGTGGGCGTCGCCGTCGACGGACGCTGGAAGCACCTCGAGGTCTTCGGCGACCGCCACTTCGCAGGCGCCGACGGCCGGCGCGAGACCGCGCCGGTCCCCTTCACGCAGATGCCGCTCGACTGGTCGCGCAGCTACGGCGGGCCGGGCGACCCCCACAACCCGTTCGGAATCGGCCGCGCCCGTCTCGCCCTCGCCGACGGCCACACGGCCCTGCCCCTTCCGAACGTCGAGAACCCGGCCCACCCGGTCGAGACGCCGGGGGAGAGCGTGCCGCCCGCGGGATTCGGCCCCCTCGACCGGGGGATGGCCGGCCGCAGCCCGCCGAAGGGCGACTTCGGCCACGCCTGGGTGGCAGGCCGCTGGCCCGGCCTTCCGGCCGACTTCGACTGGACCCACTTCAACGTCGCCCCGCCGGACCAGCGCCTTGCCGGCTACTTCCGCGGCGACGAGACGCTTGCCTTCGAGAACCTCGTCCCGGGCCGCCCCCTCCTCGAGACGCGCCTTCCCGGCGTGCGGCCCCGCGCCGTCGCCCGCCTCCACCGCGGCCGCAGCGACGGCCCCTCTCGCGAGGACGAGGTGGTGGACGTCCCCCTCCTCCTCGACACGGTGGCGATCGACACCGACGAGGGCCTCGCCGACCTCGTCTGGCGCGGCGTCTTCGAGGTGGCGGACCTTTACCGCTCCGACCTGTCCGACCTCTACCTCGCCGAGGAGCGGGTCGACGCCGCGCCCGCCCCCCTCCAGACCCACGTGAAGGCGATGCTCGCCCTCGCCGCCCGGGCCGACGCGGCGGCGGTCGAGCGCGCGGAGGCGGCCGCCGCCGCCTTCGACGTACCCACCGCCCTCCGGCGGGTGAAGGCCCGCGAGGAGGCCGCCGCGGGGCAGGCCGAGGCCACCCCCGACGCGGCGCCCGGGGAGGCTGAGGCGGAGGCCGCACCCGCGCCCCGCCCGCATCCCGCCTTCCTCGTGGAGCTGTTCGAGAAGACGGCGGCGGACCTGCGAAAGGCCGGGGTCCCGGAGTCGCTCGTCGCCATGGTCGGCCCGGACATGGACCTTGCCGCCTTCGACGCGGCCCTGCGCGCCCACTTCGGCATGCCGCCCCCGCCGCCGCCGGAGGAACGGGCCGCCGCCTTCGAGGCCATGGCGAACCGGTCCCTCGACGAGCTCGAGGCCTCCGCCGTCGCCGCGGGCATGGACGAGGCCGCCGTCTCACGCCTGCTCGACGGACACCGCCCCCGCCCGCGCGACGGCACGCCCCCTCCCCCGCCAGCGCCCGAGGCCGGCTGGACCCGCGAGCGGGTGCTCGCCCGCCACGCGGCCGGCGGCACGTTCCGGGACGAGGACCTGTCGGACGTGGACCTTGCTGGGGCGGACCTTTCCGGCGCCGCCTTCGCCGGCGCGATCCTCGACCGCGCGGACCTCACGGGCGCGAACCTCGCGAAGGCCGACCTTTCGGGGGCGAGCCTCAGGACCGCCCTCTTCCTCGACGCCGACCTCACGGAGGCGGTGCTCGCGGGGGCGGACCTCGCGGGCGCGGCCCTCGACCGGGCGCGGCTCGCGCGCGCCGACCTCACGGCCGCCCGCCTCCTCGCGGCGCGGGCGCGACGGGCGGACGCCGCCGGGGCCGTCCTCGACGGGGCGAACCTCGCGGGCGTCGACCTCGCCAAGGCCCGCTTCGCCGACGCCTCCCTCGTCGGGGCGGACCTCACCCGCGCGCGGCTGCGCAAGACGGATTTCCGCCGCGCGGACCTTTCGCGCGCGCTCCTCGAGGGGGCGATGGCGGAAAAGGTCGTCCTCATCGAGGCGAAGCTCGACAAGCTGAAGGCGGGGCGCAAGGTGTGCCTCCGGGGCGCCGTCCTCGTCGACGCCAAGGGCCCCGCCGCCACCTTCATCGGCGCCGACCTCGAACACGCGGACATGCGCTACGCCGACTTCCCCCGCGCCGACTTCACCGGCGCGCGCCTCGTGCGGGCGAAGGCCCACGCGGCGGACTTCCGGATGGCCGCCCTCATCGGCGCGAATCTTTCCGGGGCGGACCTCGGCGTGGCGGACCTCTTCCGGGCGAACCTGTCGGGCGCGATCCTGGTGGAGGCGAACCTCGAGGGCGCCAACGCCTTCAACGCGGAGTTCCTCGAGGCCCACCTCTACGAGACCCGCCTCGTCGGCGCCAACATCGCCCGCACGAAGCTCGTGGACCCCAACTTCGCCTTCCCCGGCGCCATCCGGGACGCCGCCGCGCCATGACCGCCGACGCCGCCCCCGCCACGGACCCGCGGGCGGCCGCCCTCGCCCGCCGCCTGTCCGCCGGGGAGACGGTGGCGAAGGACTCCTTCGCGGGGCTCGACCTGTCCGGCCTCGACCTGTCGGGCGCCCGCCTCGACACGGTCCTCTTCTCCCGCTGCCGCCTCACCGGCGCCGTCCTCGTGGGCCTGTCCGCCCGCCGCGTCCTGTTCGACGCCTGCGACCTGTCGGACGCCGACCTGTCCGAGTCCACCCTTTCGGAGTGCGCCTTCGCCGGGCCGCCGCCGACGGCCGTGCCCCTCGACCCGGCCGAGATCGACCGGCACGTCCCGCCGGAGATCGCCCCCCTCCTCGACGTGGAGGGCATGAAGCGACGCCTCGCCGACGGCGTCCCCTTCGGCGCCTTCCTCGTGCGCGCGCGCCTCGACGGGGCGAGGATCGCCACCACCCGCTTCGACGGCATCGACCTCGCCGGGGCCGCGCTCGCCAGCGCCACCCTCGAGGACGTCGCCTTCGACCGCTGCCGCCTCGAAGGCGCGGCCGCGCGCGGGGCGAGCCTCGTCCGCGTGACGATCACCCGCTCCGACGCCGCGCGGCTCGACGCGGGCGGGGCGAGGGCGACGCGCCTTCGGATCGGCGGCTCCATCCTGGGCGGCGCCAGCCTGGAGGACGGCTCGGTGGACGGGCTCGAGGTGTCGGACTGCCGCCTCCCGAACCTTTCCCTCGCCCGCGCGCGGCTCTCGGCCGCCCGCTTCGTCGCCTGCGAGGGCCTCGCCCTCGACCTGTCGGCCCTCGCCTCGGTCGCCGGCCTCGACGCCCGCGGGATAGACCTTTCCGGCCAGCGTCTCGCCCTCGACCTTTCGGGCGCGGCCCTTTCCGGCGCGCGCCTTTCGGGCGCGGACCTCACCGCCGCCACCCTTGCCGGGGCGGACCTTTCCGAGGCGGACCTGTCCGGCGCAAACCTCGCCGGTGCGGACCTTTCCCGCGCGGACCTCTCCGACGCGATCCTGCGGGGGGCCGGCCTCGCGGGGGCGCGCCTCGAGGGCGCGGACCTGTCGGGCGCGTGGCTGTCGGAGGCAAGCGCGGCGGACGCGCGGCTCGCGGGCGCGGACCTGTCCGGCGCGGTCGTCGACCGGTGCGACCTGTCGCGCGCCGACCTCACGGGCACGGACCTGTCCGGCGCCTCCCTGCGCCGGGCCGACCTCGCGGGCGCCGACCTCTCCGGAGCGGACCTTTCCGGGGCGGACCTCCACAAGGCGGTCCTCGCCGGCACGCGCCTTCCGGCCGCGCGCCTCGCGGGGGTCGTCCTGCGCAAGGCGAGCCTGTCGGACGTGGACCTTTCGGACGCCGACCTCACCGGCGCGGACCTCTCCCGGGCGAGTCTCGAGCGGGTCGCCCTCGACCGGGCGATCCTCGCGGGGGCGGTCTTCGCGGGGGCGGCGCTCGCCGCGGTCTCGCTCGCGAGCGCCAAGGCCGCCGGCATCGACCTGTCGACCGCGCGGGTGGCCGGCCTCGTCGCGCGCCGGGCGGACCTCAAGGGCGCCGTCCTCGACGGCCTGTCCTTCGCCCGGGACGACTTCTCCTTCGCGGGCCTGTCCGGCGCATCGCTGAAGGGCACCGTGTTCGACCACACCGTCCTCGAGTCGGCGATCCTGTCGGGCGCGGACCTTTCGGGCGCGCGCCTTGTCGGCGTGTCGGCCGTCGGCGTCCTCGCCCCGGGGGTGCGCCTCGACCGGGCGCGGCTCGAGCACGTGCGCCTTGCGAAGGCGAACATCGCCGGCGCGCGGGCGGAGCACGCCGTCCTCGACCGCTGCGACATGCGCGGCCTCCTCGCCATGAAGGTGCGCCTCGAGGCCTGTGCCCTCACCGGCTCGGACCTGTCCCGCGCGAACCTGTCCGAGGCCGAGACCATCGCCTGCGACTTCTCCGGCTCGCGGCTCGCCGGCGCGATCCTCCACCGCCTGTGCGACCAGCGCTCCGTCGTGGAACCCGTGGCGGGGGAAGCGCCCCGCGGCACCGACAAGGCCCTCGCCGCCGCCGAGGCCTGGCGCCCGCCCCGCCTCAAGCGGGCGCTCGACGACGCGGAGGACGACGCCATCGTGATCGAGGACGACAGGGACCAATGACCGGCCACCGCACCATCGACGCCGCCCCGGCCCCCGCGGCCCCCCGCGCCGCCTCCGTCCTGTCCCCCGCGGGGGAAGGGCGGGCCGTCCTCGCCGTCCCGATCGGGGCGGGCGGGACCGTCTCGACCACCGCCGTCGCCGAGGTCGCCGAGCACGTGGGGCCGCTCTCGCCGGGCGAGCGGGTGCTCGCCGTCGGAACGCCGGGCGAGGCCCTCTTCGTCATCGCCCGCCTCGCCGGGCGGGACGGGAACGCCGCGCCTGCCCCGGCCGGGCCGGTCGAGGCGCGCCACGCCACGGTCGCGGACGCGGACGGGGAGCCCCTCGTCACGGTGGACCGGATGACCCGCGCCGTCACCATCCACGCCGCGGCCGGGGACCTCTCCCTCGCCGCGCCCGCGGGCCGCGTCGTCATCGCCGCCCGCGACGGCATCGCGCTGCGGGGGGGCGAGAGCGTGGCCGTGGAGGCGCGGCAGGTGTCGGCCTTCTCCGAAAGCCTCGCCGTCACCGCCTCGGACGCGGCCGTCTCGGCGACGACGGCCCGCGTCGGCCTCGGCCGCCTCACCCTCACCGCCCGCTCGGTGCGGCAGACGGTGGACAGCCTCCTCACCGTCGGCCGCCGCCTCGTGGAGAAGGTGCGCGGCAAGCGCGAGATCGACGCCGACACCATCCGCCTCGTGGCCCCGGGCGACGTGGACATGGACGCGGGCCGCGTCAGCGTCCGCTCCCGCGGCGACGTGGTGGTGGGCGGCGAACGCATCCACCTCGGCTGACCGGCCGACCGGCCGACGAAGACGCAAGGAGAGCGCGCTGATGTTCCCCGCCGCCACCGCCCTCATGGGCCTCGCCGAGGGCTTTCCGGACACCTGCAACACGCCGACGCCCGCAGGCCCGGTGCCGATCCCCTACCCCAACATCGCCGAGTTCGCGATGGCGAACCCGGAGACCTGCGCGGACACCGTCCTTCTGTCCAACATGCCCGCGATGGTGAAGACGTCCGAGGTCATGCTGACGGAAGGCGACGACGCGGGCACCCTCGGCGGCATCATCTCCGGCGAGTTCAGCGGGCCTGGCAGCTTCACCCTCGGCAGCTTCACCACCACCTTCGGCGGCCGGCCGGCGGCCTACCTCACGTGCATGATGGGCCTCAACGGGGTGAACGCCAACTGCCCCCTCGGCGTCCACGTGGAGCCGTCCCAGGAGTTCGTCACCATCAATCCCTGACCGCGGACCACGGCACGGCCGACCGGTCGGGGATCGCCGCTCGCGCCGGAATGTCGGCAGGGGCGTGCCCACCACCGGAATGGCACGTGGGGCGGTGCGGGCGGCGATGGCGACCGCCCGTCGAGCCGCGTCGGTTCGAGGCGGGACGACGGGTCGCTGCCTCTTGCGCGGCGCGTGGCTTGCATGGCTCGGCCTGCGGCGGGTTCAATCGGGCACCGGCCGCGGCGTCCCGCGGCACGCGACCGGAGAGCCCCCCATGCGACGGATCCTTCTCGCCCTGCTGCTCGCCCTCGTCCCCGCCTTCGCGGCGGCGGAGGAGGTGGACCTCGAGCTCGTCCTCCTCGCCGATGCATCCGGCTCCATCGACGACGCCGAGATCCGCTTCCAGCGGGCGGGCTACGCCGAGGCCATGCGCGACCCGGCCGTCCTGTCGGCGATCCGCGACGGCGGGCTCCTCGGCAAGATCGCCGTCACCTACGTGGAGTGGGCGAGCCAGAACAGCCAGCAGGTCGTGGTGGACTGGATGATCGTGGAGGACGAGGCCACCGCGGCCGCCTTCGGGGCCCGCCTGATGGACGAGCCGCGCCTCACCTTCGGCTCCAACGCCATCGGCGCGGCCATCGAGAAGGGGATCGCGCTCATCGAGGGGAACGCCTACGAGGGGCTGCGCAAGGTGATCGACCTGTCGGCCGACAGCGCCTGGAACCCCTACCCGCCCAGCATCGAGGCGGCGCGGGACCGGGCGGTCGCCGCCGGCATCACGGTCAACGGCCTCGCCATCCTGTGCACCTACTGCTCGGGCCGCCCCCGCCGGGGCGACCTCGAGGGCCAGTTCGAGGCGCGCCTCATCGGCGGGCCCGGCGCCTTCGTGGTGACGGCCGACGGCCCGGAGAACTTCGCCCGGGCCGTCCGCCGCAAGCTCATCCTCGAGATCGCCGACCGCGGCGGCGAGGCGACCACCGTCCGCTGACGCGCCCGAAGGCCAGCGCCCGCCGCCCATGCCGGCACGGGCGCCGCGCCCCGAAGACGCTGCGCCACTGCCGGGCAGGTCGTCGAGCGGGGCCGGCCGGGCGGCGGTGCGGCCTACCAGCCCTCGGTGCCCGGCTCGCCCTTGACGGGGCCGACGAGGTTCGCCGTCACCCAGCCCGAATAGTAGCCGCCGGGCTGGGGCGTCACCTGTTCGTCGCCGACGTAGGCCGCGTCCACCCGGTTCGCGTAGAACACGATCCAGCCCGCGATCTGCCCGTAGTTCTCGGGGAGGTCGTCGAACGGGTCCGGGTAGGTGTAGGCCGCCTCGCGGGAGCGGCGCCCGTCCACCACGAGGTCGAAGTAGGTGGCCGCCCCCTTCCACTCGCACACCGTCACCCGCCCGGTCGGCACCAGGAGGTCGGTCCTGACATCCTCCGGCGGGAAATGGTAGACGGGCGCGCCCGCGGTCTCGAGGACGCGCCGGCCCCGCGCCGTCTCGGCCACCACCGTGCCGGCGAAAAGCACCTTGAGACGGCGGCTCACCGGCTCCACCCGCGGCGGGCGGGGAAAATCCCACACCGATTCCTCCCCCGGGCCCGCCGCCCGCGCCTGCGGCGGACGGAACGCGGGGTCCCAGCCGGAGCGATGGGCCTTCGCGAGGCTGAGGAGACGGTCCTTGTCGGGGATCTGCACGGGGGCCCTCCGCGGGGTCAGCCGAACACGCGGGCGAAGACGGCGTCCACGTGGGCGAGGTGGTGGTCGAGGTCGAACAGGCGCTTCAGGTCGTCGGGCGACAGGGCCGCCGTCACCTCCGGATCGGCCGACAGCAGCTCCAGGAAGTCCCCCTTGCCCTGCCAGACCGGCATGGCGTTGCGCTGGACCAGGCGATAGGCGTCCTCCCGCGAGACGCCCTTCTGGGTGAGGGCGAGGAGCACCCGCTGGGAGTGGACGAGGCCGCCGAGGAGGTCGAGGTTCCGGCGCATCCGCTCCGGATAGACGACGAGCCTGTCCACGACGCCGGTGAGCCGCGCGAGGGCGAAGTCGAGGGTGATCGTGGCATCGGGCCCCACGAAGCGCTCGACCGAGGAGTGGGAGATGTCCCGCTCGTGCCACAGCGCCACGTTCTCGAGGGCGGGGATCGCGTAGGCGCGCACCATGCGGGCAAGGCCCGTGAGGTTCTCCGTCAGCACCGGGTTGCGCTTGTGGGGCATGGCGGACGAGCCCTTCTGCCCCTCGGCGAAGTACTCCTCGGCCTCGAGCACCTCCGTCCGTTGCAGGTGGCGGATCTCGGTGGCGAGCCGCTCCACCGAGGAGGCGACGACGGCGAGCACCGAGAAGAAGAAGGCGTGCCGGTCCCGCGGGATGACCTGGGTG
>CAZJNX010000119.1:0-14875 GCA_964547415.1 uncultured Hyphomicrobiales bacterium | reverse complement strand
CGTGGTCGTCCCAGATCTTGTCGTAGAGGGTGCGGGCGCGTCTCTCGCTCATCGGGTCCTTCCTCGTGCTGCGCCGCCTCGGAAGGCGGCGTCGTCTTTCGATGCTCTCGCCCGGTTCCTATCGCGTTCCCGCCGGCGGGTCACGCCTCCGTCGCGGCCTCGCTCGACAGGAGGGCGAGGATCTCCTGCCGGTCCTGCGCCTTGCGCAGGCCGTCGGTGATGGCGGGGGAGCGCAGGACGCGGGCGACGCGCGCGAGCGCCTTCAGGTGATCCGCACCCGCGCTCTCGGGCGCGAACAGGGCGAACAGGAGGTCCACCGGCCTGTCGTCGATCGCCTCGAAGGGCACCGGCTCGTCGAGGCGGGCGAACACGCCGAAGATCCGGTCGAGGGCGACGAGCTTGCCGTGGGGGATCGCGACGCCGTTGCCGATCCCGGTGGAGCCGAGCCGCTCGCGCTGCAGGAGCGTGTCGAAGATCTCCCGCTCGGGAAGGCCCGACAGCTGCGCCGCCCGCTCCGACACCTCCTGAAGCGCCTGCTTCTTGGAGTGGGCCCGGATCGCGGGCAGCACGGCCTCGGGGGAGAGGATGCTCAGAAGATCCATCGGTCCTCGCCTGTCCCGGCGCTGGCCGGCCCTCTCGGCCGCCCGTCCGCCCGGTTCACCCATCCGTCGCGGCGCGCCGCGTCCGTCCATCGCCTCCCCCTCCCGGCCCGCGGGCCGGTGGTCTCGCGTGTGCGGCGCGGCCGCGTCCGCGGGTGGCCGCGGCGGGCGTGCGCCGATCGGGCGGAAGTCCCGGCGCCGCCGCCGGTTCCCGCGACGCGCGACCGCCCCGCGACCGGCCGGGGCGGCACCCCGCCGTCAGGCCTGGCCCGGCGCACCCGACGGGTCGATCCAGCCGAAGTTGCCGTCGCTGCGCCGGTAGACCACGTTGATCGCCCCCGAGGCGGCGCTGCGGAAGACCAGCACCGGCGCCTCCGTCAGGTCGAGCTCCAGGACCGCCATGCCGACGGTCATGGTCCGGATCCTCGTCATGTTCTCCGCGACGATCACCGGCGCGTAATCGACCGGCACCTCCTCGTCCTCGTCCGGCCCCGCCACCACGTAGGACGGCGCCTCCACCTCCGGCGCGCCGCCGTTGCCCGCGTGGTGCGGGTGATGGTCCTTCAGGCGGCGCTTGTAGCGCCGCAACCGCTTCTCGATACGCTCCGCCGCTGCCTCGAAGCTTGCGGTCGGATCCCCGCTGGTCGCCGACGTCTTCAGGACGGTGCCGGTGTCGAGGTGGACGGTGCAGTCGGCGCGGTAGCCGCCGCCGTCGTGGCCGATCACCACCTGGCCGCTGAAGTTTCCGTCGAAGTACTTGGCGACGGCCGCCGACACCCGTTCCTCCGCGCGCTGCCGAAGGGCCGCGCCGATGTCCATGTTCTTTCCGGTGATCTGAAGCGCCATCGAGAATGCACCTGCCTCGCCAGGACCGCCCCGCGGCGCCGGATGCGCCGGCCGGGGATCGCCGAGTGTGCCCGAAGACGAGCCGTCCGTCACCAAGCCGCACGAAGGCGGGTGCGCCGCGCCGCCCCCGGGTGCGCGCGGGTTCTAGTGACGGGCCGGAACGGTGTCAACGCGCACCGTGCGCCCCGTGGCGCCGCCGCCCTCAGGCCGAGGTTCCCGCGACGGCGCGGGCCGTCTTCTCCCGGCGGCGCTGGACCGAGGAGGGGATGTTCATGAGCTCGCGGTACTTGGCGACGGTGCGCCGGGCGATGTCGACCCCCGAGGCCTTGAGGGTGGCGACGATCTGGTCGTCCGACAGGATGGCGTCCGGGCTCTCCTGCTCGATGAGGGCGCGGATGCGGTGGCGCACCGTCTCGGCGGACACGCCGTCGCCGCCGGTGGTGGCGGGCAGGCTCACGGAGAAGAAGTACTTGAACTCGAACAGCCCGCGCGGACAGGAGATGTACTTGTTGGCGGTGACGCGGCTCACCGTCGATTCGTGCATCTCGATGGTCTCGGCGATGGTCTTGAGCGTCAGCGGGCGCAGCTGGTCGATGCCGTGCTCGAAGAAGGCGCTCTGGTAGCTGACGATGGCGCTCGCCACCTTGAGGATGGTGCGGGCGCGCTGGTCGAGGCTCTTCACCAGCCAGTTGGCCGAGGCGAGGCAGTCGTTGAGCCAGGCCTTCGTCGCCGGGTCGTGGCGGCTGGCGACGGCGTAGTAGCGGCGGTCCACGAGGACGCGGGGCAGCGTCTCGGCGTTGAGCTCCACGTGCCAGCTGCCGTCCGGGCGGCGGCGCACGAACACGTCCGGCACCACCGGGCGGGCGGAGGCCGCGTCGAAGGCGAGGCCGGGCTTGGGGTCGAGGGCGCGGATCTCGTCGATGACGTCGGCGAGGTCCTCGTCGTCGATGCGGGCGAGGCGCTTAAGGCGCTGGTAGTCGCGGCGGGCGAGGAGCGGCAGGTTGTCGAGCACGGTGCGCATCACCGGGTCGAGCCGGTTCCGCTCGGCGAGCTGGAGGGCGAGGCACTCGGTGAGGTCGGCGGCGAACACGCCCGCCGGGTCGAGCCCCTTGAGGCGGGCGAGCACGGCGGCGACCTTCCCGGGCGCCGTCCCGATGTCGATGGCGAGTTCCTCCACCGGCGTCGGCAGGTAGCCCGTGTCGTCGAGGCAGCCCGCGAGGTAGACGGCGACGCGCTCCTCCGTCTCGGAGAGGCCGAGGGCGAGGATCTGCCGCTCCACGTGCTCGCGTAGGGTGACGGGGCGGGCGGCCGCGTTGGCGATGGCGTCGAAGTCCCCGTCCTCGTCGTGGCCGCCGCGCCCGCTCGCCGCCGACTGCCAGTTGAGGCCCGCCCCCTCGTCCACGAGATGGGGGTCGGAGCCCGAATCGAGATCGGCGGTGCCCGCCGGCTCGGCCGATCCGGGCGCTGCGAGGGAGAGCGGGCCGTCGGCCGGGGGCGGGCCGTCGAAGGCGTCGGCCCCCGCCGCCTCGGACAGGGCCTCGGCCGCGGCGGGCGCCTCGGGCACCGACCAGTCGTCGGACGCGGCCGGCCACTCGCCGGCGTCGGCGCGGTCCGCCTCCCCCTCGCCGGCGGCCTCGGCCACGGCGGGCTCGTCCCCGGCGTCGCCCGCCGCACCGGTGTCGTGCTCGAGGAGCGGGTTCTTCTCCACCTCCTCGCGGATCGCCGATTCCAGCTCGAGGTTGGACATCTGCAGCAGCTTGATGGCCTGCATCAGCTGCGGCGTCATCACCAGCGACTGCTTGTGCCGAAGGTCGAGCTTGAGCGAGAGTGCCACGTCGGTCGTCTGTCGAAAGAACGGCGGGAGCGGGGCACGGACGCCAGGCCGAGAAGCTGGCCCGGAACTTGCATCCCCTGATGGACGGGGAGTTACCCGGCCAGGCGCGGGCTGTCAAAGCCTAAATTGTTCACCGAGATAGAGCCGTCTGGCATCGGCGTTGGCCACGATCTCGTCGGGCCGGCCCTCCGTCAGCACCTCGCCCGCGGCGATGATGTAGGCGCGGTCGATGAGGTGCAGCGTCTCGCGCACGTTATGGTCGGTGATGAGTACGCCGATGCCGCGCTCGGTGAGGTGGCGGACGAGGGTCTGGATGTCGGCGACGGCGATCGGGTCGATGCCGGCGAACGGCTCGTCGAGGAGCATGAAGGACGGGCGGGTGGCGAGCGCCCGGGCGATCTCCACCCGCCGCCGCTCGCCGCCCGACAGGGCCGTCGCGGGCGCGTTCCTGAGGCGGGCGAGGCCGAACTCCTCGAGGAGGCTCTCGAGCTCGTCCTCCCGCTTCTTCCGGTCCCGCTCCACGAGCTCGAGGACGGCGCGGATGTTGCCGGCGACCGTGAGGCCGCGGAAGATCGAGGCCTCCTGGGGCAGGTAGCCGATCCCGAGGCGGGCGCGGCGGTACATGGGCAGCTGGGTGATGTCGAAGCCTTCGAGGCGGATCTCGCCGTGGTCGGGCTCGATGAGGCCGGTGATCATGTAGAAGACGGTGGTCTTGCCCGCGCCGTTGGGGCCGAGGAGGCCCACCGTCTCCCCCTCGCCCACGTGGAGGGACACGTCCCGCACCACCTGTCGTCGGCCGTAGCTCTTCGCGATGGCGCTGACGACGAGCTCGGCGCGCTCGAGCACCACGGGGGCGGGCTTGCGACGGCGGCGGCCGCGGGCGCGTTCGGCCGGCTGCCGGCCGGACGCGGAGGCCGTCCCCGCCTTGCCCGGACCCGGGGCGGGCGCATCGCGTTCGAGGTTCGGGCGACGGTTCAACGATCCTTCCTACGCTCGGGCGGGCGGGGCGCTCGCCTCGCCCGCGGCCGCGCCGTCCGGGCGACCAAGCTCTAGAGCCATGCCCCCGTGCTGTCGAGCGCGGGCCGGCCCCTTTCCGGCGTGGCACGCCCCCTGCTATCCGTCCCGCCGAGGCGCGGGCAATCGTCCAGCGCACGCGCGAGGGAGGCGAGATGAAGGGAACCACGCGGTCGGAGCGGGAGCACCCGCTCCTGAAGCTCGCCCTCGAGACGGGGCCGCTCGTCGTCTTCTTCCTCGTCAACGCGCGGGTGGATCTCTTCGCCGCCACCGCCGCGTTCATGGTCGCGACGGTGCTCGCCCTGTCCCTCTCCTACTGGTTCTTTCGCCGCATCGCCATCATGCCGCTCGTGTCGGGCGTGATCGTGATCGTGTTCGGCGGCCTCACGCTCGTCTTGCAGGACGAACTGTTCATCAAGCTGAAGCCGACCATCGTCAACCTGTTGTTCGCGGCGGTGCTCCTCGGCGCCCTGTACCTGTTCCGCCTGCCGCTGCTCGGCTACGTCCTCGACGCGGTGATCGAACTCGACGAGGCCGGCTGGCGCAAGCTCACCATCCGCTGGGGCCTGTTCTTCGTGTTTCTCGCGGCCCTCAACGAGGTGGTGTGGCGCTTCTTCTCCACCGACTTCTGGGTCGCCTTCAAGCTGTTCGGCGTCATGCCGATCACCCTCGCCTTCGCCCTCGCCCAGTACCCGCTGATCCGCCGGCACCAGGTGGGCGAGGTTCCCGAGGGCTGACGCCGCCGTGCCGGCGGAGCGGCGGGCTCAGTCGACCGGCTCGCCGCGGATCGCCTCGAGGTCGATGCGGATCGGGATCTCGTCGCCCACCCAGCCGTTCTCCACGGCGTAGGTCATCCCGAAGTCGGAGCGGCGGATCGTGGTCTCCGCGCTGATGCCGATGGCGTAGGTGTTCCCGAACGGATAAGCGCCGGACTTGTTCCAGGTGACGGCGAGGGTGACGGGGCGGGTGACGCCGCGCAGGGTGAGATCGCCGGTGACGCGGCCCGTGCGCTCGCCCGTCGGCTCGGCGCCCGTCATCACGAAACGGGCCTCGGGGTGGGCCTCCACGTGGAGGAAGTCCGCCCCGCGCAGGTGGCCGTCCCGCGCCTCGTGGTTGGTGAAGACGCTCGCCGGGTCCACCGTGACGACGAGGTCCGACAGGGACCGCGTCTCCTCGTCGAAGACGAAGCTGCCCTCCCCTTCCAGGAACATGCCCCAGGTGTCGGCATAGCCGATATGGTCGGCCGAGAAGACGACCGAGAAGTGGGCCGGGTCGATCTCGTAGCGGTAGGGCTGCGCCTCGGCCGCGGGCACGGCGAGGGCGAGACCGGTAAGCGCGACGGCGGCGCGGACGGCGGGACGGACGGGCATCGGCGGGTCCCCATGCTGGCGATCGGCGAGGTGGCGCCGACGCGGATGGCGCGCGCGCGGCCCGGCGCCTCGCCCGTCAGTTGGGCAGGACGTGCCGCTGCACGGTGAGGATATCGTCCACGACGCCGGGGTCGGAAAGTGTCAGGGCATCGTCGGTGTCGGCGTAGGTGCCCGCGACCGCGCGTCGCAGGATGCGCCGGACGATGCGGCCCGAGCGCGCCCGCGGCAGGGCCCGGACCGGGTGGTAGAGGGCGGGCACGGCGAAGTCGCCGATGCGGCGGCGGACGATCGCCGACAGGTCCGCCTCGAGCGCCGCCTGGTCCGCGACCTCGCCGCCGAGGACGAGGAAGGCGCAAAGCCCCTGGAGGCGGGCCGCCCGCGGCAGATCGACGACGGCCGCCTCCACCACGTTCCGGTGATCGGCGAGGGCCCGCTCGACCTCGTCGGCCGGGACGCGGTGGCCGGCGAGGTGCAGGATCTCGTCGAGGCGGCCGAGGACGTGGATGCCCCCGTCCGCGAAGCGCACGGCGCTGTCGCCGGTCCGGAAGACGCCGCGGAAACGGCTGAAGTAGCCATGGGCGTAGCGCAGGTGGTCGCCGTGGATGGTCCGGGCCTGGCCGGGCCAGGATGCGGTGAGCACGAGTTCGCCCTCCCCCTCCCCCGTCACGGTGCGCCCGTCCCGGTCCAGCACCGCGGCCTCCACCCCGTCCACCGGGCGCGAGACCGCCCATTCGCCCTCCCGCTCGTGGCGGTGGTTGTCGGCCGCGTCCGCCTCCGGCGGGCGGCCGGCGCGGAAGTCCGGCGCAGCGGGCGCTCCGGCCGCGCCGCTCGCAAGGAGGATGCCGCCCGATTCGGTCTGCCACCAGGTGTCGATCACCGGCCCGTGCGGGCCCGCGATGGCCGCCCGCAGGAAGGTTTCGACGTCCGGGGAGAGGGCCTCGCCGAAGGTGCCGACGACGGGCGGCGGGTCCGGTGGCCCCGGAAGGCGGCCGGCCGTCGCACTCGCGGCGAGGTCCCGGGCAAGGGTGGGCGTCGTGTAGTAGACGCCGACGCGGTGGCGGGCGAGGAGGGCGAGGTGGGCCGCCGCGTCCGGCAGCGCCGACAGGCTCTCCGACAGGAGGGTGGTGGCGCCGTTCGCGAGGGGACCGTAGACGGCATAGGAGTGGGCCGCCACGTGGCTGATGTCCGGCGTGGCGAAGACGGTGGTCCCCTCCCGCCCGCCGAGAACCCGCTCCAGCGTCTCCGCCACGTGGACGAGGTAGCCGCCCGAAGCGTGCACCACGCCGCGGGGACGGCCGCTCACCCCCATGGTGTAGGCGATGAAGAGCGGGTCCTCCGCCCCCATCTCCTCGGGCGGGCAGCGGTCCGACACCTCGTCCGCCACGTCGTGGAGCCACACGTCCCGCCGCGGGTGCATGGTGACGTGGCGGCCCGTCCGGCGCACCACGATCACCTTCTCGAGGGACGGAGCGAGGCCGGCCGCCACATCCACCTTCGCCTTCAGCGGGTCGACGCCGCCGCGCACCGGCGCCGCGTCCGCCGTCACGAGGACGCGGGCGCCGCAGTCGCGCAGGCGGGCGGCGAGGGCCTTGCCGGAGAAGCCGGTGAAGACGTTGGTGTGGATCGCACCGATCCGCGCGGCGGCGAGCATGGCGATCACCGCCTCTGGCACCGTCGGCAGGAAGAGGCCGACCGCCTCGCCGCGGGTGACGCCGTAGGCCTTCAGGACGTTGGCGAAGCGGCAGACGGCGGCGAGGAGGCCCGCGCGGGTGAAGGTCCGCCCGTCGGCCGGGTCGATCGCGTCCCATACCAGGGCTGGCCGGTCCGGGTCCGCCTCGGCGTGGCGGTCGAGGCAGTTGTAGGCGACGTTGAGCGTCCCGTCCGCGAACCAGCGCACCACCGGGTCGGCCGGCTCGAACCGCTCCGTCGCCACCTGCGTGTAGGGGTCGATCCAGTCCACGCGGCGGCCCGCCTCCGCCCAGTAGGCGAGGCGCTCACGGAGCGGCGCGTCCCGCGCACCCGCCACCTCGGCACCGCCCGCGGGACGGGCGCCGGAAAGGTCGATCGGAAGATCCTGCCCCATGACCCGCTTCTACCACGGGGCCGGGCGCCCGTCGCGATCGGTGCGCGCCGGTCAGATCCAGCCGGACAGCTCGCGCCGGACCACGTGCTCGATGACGCGCATCCCGTGCTCAGTGTCGTTCAGGCAGGGGACCGCGGAGAACTTCTCGCCGCCATGCTCCAGGAAGTACTCCTGGTTCTCGCCGGCGATCTCCTCCAGCGTCTCCAGGCAGTCGGCGACGAAGCCCGGCATCATCACCGCGAGCCGCTTGACGCCCTTCTCGGCGAGGGACTTGACCGTCTCGTCGGTGTAGGGCTGCAGCCACTCCGCCGAGCCGAAGCGCGACTGGAAGGTGACCATCAGCTTCTCTTCAGGCCAGCCGAGCCGCTCGCGCAGGAGGCGGGTCGTCTTGTAGCACTGGCAGTGGTACGGGTCGCCCTTGAGGAGATACTCCTTCGGCAGCCCGTGGTAGCTGGTGATCACGAGCTCGGGCTCGAAGTCGAGCGTGGCGAGATGCTCCTCCAGCGAGCGGGCGAGGGCGTCGATGTAGACCGGATCGTCGGGCCACGCCGGGGCGGTGCGGATGGCGGGCTGCCAGCGCATCTCCTTCAGGGCGTCGAACGTCTTGTCGTTCACCGTCGCCGTGGTGGCGGCCGAGTACTGCGGGTAGAGCGGGACGATCAGCACCCGCTCGCAGCCCGCATCCTGCAGGCGCTCCAGCCGCTCCCTGATCGACGGGTTGCCGTAGCGCATCGCCCAGTCGACGACGATCTCGCTCTCCCCGGCCATCATCGCGGCGAGCTTGTCGGACTGGCTGCGGGTGAACGTCTTGAGCGGGCTCTCGTCGATATCGTGGTTCCAGACCTCCTCGTACGCCTTGCCGGACTTTTGCGGCCGCGTCGACAGGATGACGAAGTTGAGGAGCGGCCACCAGATCACCCGCGGGACCTCGATCACCCGCCGGTCCGACAGGAACTCCTTCAGGTAGCGCCGCATGGAGCGGTAGTCGGTGCCGTCGGGCGTGCCGAGGTTGACGATGAGAACCCCGATCCGGCCGAAGGCCACCTTCGGATGGTCTGCCGGCATGTGCTCGTTCACGCCGACCCGCTCATCGACCGACAGTTGCTTCAGCATCGGGTCCCGTCCGTCTTCCCTGTCCCCGGCCGCGGCCACGGGCAGCCACGGGGGCCGTGCCCCGCCCCGTCCCGCGCGCGCCGCCATCATGACACTGCATATAGGCAGGTTTCGCGCTAAATCGACCCTCGCCGGAGCGATGGCCGCCGTGCCGGCCGCGACCGACCGACCCGCGGGCGGGCCGGACGCGGCGACGACGGTCCGTCGATGCCGGCTGGGCGCCGCCGGCGTCAAGCCCGCGGCCGGTCGCGGGAGTCGGCGGGACGGGCGCGAGACGGGGAGAGAACGGGCATGGTGATGGCGATGGGGATGGGCATCGGAACGGGACGGATCGTCCTGGCGGCGGCCGCGGTGGCGCTCGCCGTCGCCACGGCGGCGGCGCCGGCCGCGGCGCAGACGCTGACGGTGATCGCCTTCAGCGACGTGGACCAGATCACCACCAACGACGGGCGCGGCGGCCTCGACAGGATCGCCGCCGTGATCCGCGCCGAGCGGGAGGCGGCGGGCGAGGAGCGGCGGGTTCTGGCCGTCCACGCGGGCGACGCCCTGTCCCCGTCCGTCCTGTCGGGCTTCGACGAGGGGGCCCACATGGTGGACGTCCTCAACCGCGTCGGCATCGACGTGTTCGTGCCGGGCAACCACGAGTTCGACTTCGGCCCGGACGTCTTCCGCCAGCGCATGGCCGCCCTCGAGACGCGCAAGCTGTCCGCCAACATCCGCGATTCGGGCGGCGGCCCGCTCGCCGGCTTCGAGCCCACGCAGATGATCGACGTCGGCGGCGTGCGCGTCGGCCTCGTGGGCGTGACGACGGAGCGCACGACCATCACCTCCTCCCCCGGCGACCTCGCCTTCCTGCCGGCGGTCGCGACGGCGGTGAACGTCGCCCGGGAGATGCGGGCGGAGGGGGCGGACTTCGTCATCGCCATCGCGCACGTGTCCGGCGCCGAGGACCGGCAGCTCGTGCGCTCCGGCGAGTTCGACATGATCGTCTCGGGCGACGACCACGCCCTCGCCGTCCTGTGGGACGGGCGGACGGCACTCCTCCAGTCCCGCGAGCAGGGCGACCACGTGCCGATCGCGGACGTGAGCTTCGCCGTCTCCGGGGAGGGGGCGGACCGGCGGGTGTCCTTCGCGCCCGCCTTCCGCGTGGTCGATACGAGCGCCGTCGCCCCCGACCCGACCCTCGCCGAAGTGGTGCAGCGACATCTTGACGCGCTCGACCGGGGCCTGTCGGAGGTGGTCGCGACGGCCGGCAGCTCCCTCGACACCCGCCGCGCGACGGTGCGCACGACCGAGGCCGCCTTCGGCAACCTGGTGGCGGACGCCATGCGCGCGGCGATGGAGGCCGACTTCGCCCTCCAGAACGGCGGCGGGATCCGCGCCGACCGGGTCTACCTCGCCGACGCGCCGATCACCCGGCGCGACGTGTTCGCCGAGCTTCCCTTCGGCAACACCGTGGTGCTCCTCGAGATCACGGGGGCGGACCTCGTCGCCGCGCTGGAGAACGGCTTCTCCCAGCTCGGCGGGACGCCGGGGCGCTTCCCGCAGATCGCCGGCGGGCGGGTCGTGGTGGACCCGTCCCGGCCGGTGGGCCAGCGCCTCGTCACCTTCACCGTCGGCGGCGAGCCCGTCGACCCGGCCGCCACCTACCGCCTCGCCACCAACGACTTCCTCTACCGGGGCGGCGACGGCTACGAGAGCCTCGCGCGGGCCCGCGCCATCGTCGGGCCGACGGACGGTCCGCTCCTCGCCACCGTGGTCGCCGACCATCTCGAGGGACTCGGCACCGTGAACGCGGCGCCGGAGGGGCGGATCACCTTCCGCTGACCTACCACTCCTCGCTCACCGGCGCGCCCGACAGGACCTCGGCGAGGCGGCGGCGGGTGGCGGCGGTGACGTCGTCCGGGAGGTCGGCCACCGGGAAGAAGCCGGCCTCCACGATCTCCGCCGACGGGCGGAAGGGCTCCGGCGCCGGGCGGAAGGCCCGCACCACGTAGAGCGCCACGTGGTCGCGACCGGCAAGGCGCCGGTTCCAGTAGAGATGGAAGAGGCGGGTCTCGCCGACGACGCGCACCGCCGCCTCCTCCTCCACCTCCCGCGCGACCGCCGCGCGCGCGCTTTCGCCGGGGTCGACGGCGCCCCCCGGCAGGTGCAGCCCCGGCCCGTAGCCGTGGCGCACCATAAGGACGCGGCCAGGCCCGTCCAGCACCATCGCCCTGACGCCGAGCGTCACGGGCGGGCGCACGACCGCCCGGAGCCGCCACAGGGCCCGGTCGATCATGCCGGCCCCTCGGGGTCGGCCCGAGCGAAAGCGGGGCGACAGGGCGGCCCGTCCGTGCTCAAAGGCATCGTCCGCCACGCCGCCGCGTCCGCGCCGCGCCTCCGCCGCCCAACAGGGACCGTACGCCGCCCATGCCGGGGTTCCGCCTCGCCCATCTCTCCGACCCCCACCTCGGGCCGCTGCCGCCCGTCGCCCGCCGCGCGCTCCTGTCCAAGCGCGCCTTCGGCTACGTCAACTGGCAGCGCAACAGAAGCCGCACCCTCGGCAGCCATGCCCTCGACGCCCTCATCGCGGACATCGCCGCCGAGCGGCCCGATCACCTTGCCGTGACCGGGGACCTCGTCAACATCGCACTGCCGGAGGAGTACGCGGCGGCCACCCGCTGGCTGGAGACGCTCGGCCCCCCCGAGGCGGTGACGGTGGTGCCGGGCAACCACGACGCCTACGTGCCGGGCGGGCTGGAGCGTGCGCTCGCCGCCTGGCGCGCCCACATGAGCGACGACCAGACGGGCGAGGCCGGCGTCTTCCCGTTCGTGCGGCTCCGCCCCCCGGTCGCGATCGTCGGCCTGTCGAGCGCGGTGCCGACACCGCCGCTGTGGGCGACCGGGCTCGTGGACGCGCGGCAGGTGGAGGGCCTCGCCCAGCGCCTGAGGCTCCTCGGGATGGAGCGGCTGTTTCGCGTGGTGCTCGTCCACCACCCGCCGCTGCCGGGGGTGACCGCCTTCCGCAAGCGCCTCGTGGGCGCGCGACGGGTGCTCGATGTCATCGCCGAGGAAGGCGCCGAGCTCGTGCTCCACGGCCACACCCACGAGGCGTCGGTGGCGTTCGTGGAGGGGCCGTCGGAGGCGGTGCCGGTGGTGGGCGTGCCGTCGGCCTCGGCCGGGGGTGCGCATGCCGTCCCCGCGCGATACAACATCTACGAGATCGGGGAGGCCCGCGCCCGGCACACCTGCCTCATGCGCGAGCGGGGCGCGCGGGGGCCGGGCGAGCCGGTGGTCGAGCTGCAAAGCCGGGTCCTCCGCTGAGGGCGGCGGATCCGGCGGGTTCGGGAGACGGACATGGGGGAAGCGGACGGCGGAGCCGGCGAGACGCTGCCGGCGGCCGCGGCGCGGGTCGTGGCGGCGGGCGAGGCGCTCGGGATCGCCGTTTCGGTGAGGCAGATGCCGGCATCGACCCGGACGGCCGAGGAGGCGGCGGCCGCCTGCGGCTGCGGCGTCGAACGGATCGTGAAGTCGCTCGTCTTCCGGGGGCGGGAGAGCGGGCGGCCGGTCCTCCTCCTCGTGTCCGGGGCGAACCGGGTGGACGGGGCGCTGGCCGAGGCGGCAGTGGGCGAGCCGCTGGAGCGGCCGGACGCGCGCGCGGTGCGCGAGGTGACCGGCTTCGCCATCGGCGGCATCCCCCCCGTCGGCCATGCGAGCCCGCTGCCGGTCGTCATGGACGAGGACCTCCTCGCCCACGGCGAGGTCTGGGCGGCCGCCGGGACGCCGCGCACGGTCTTTCCCGTCAACCCGGAGCACCTCGCCGCCGCGACGAAGGCGAAGGTGGCGCCGCTCACCGAACGGGCGGACGGCACCGATGGAGGGACGCCATGACGACGACGCGTTTCCGCACGATCTGGCGGGAGGCGGACGGCACGGTCGGCATCGTCGACCAGACTCGCCTGCCCCACGAGCTCGTGCGGGTGAAGCTTTCCGGACTGGAGGACGCGGCCCGCGCCATTGCCGACATGCAGGTGCGGGGCGCCCCCCTGATCGGTGCCACCGCCGCCTACGGCCTCGCCCTGGCTGCCGCCGGGGACGCGTCCGACACGGCGCTCGCCGAGGCGGCCGAACGGCTCGAGGCGACGCGCCCGACGGCCGTCAACCTCGCCTGGGCCCTCGGCCGGATGACGGCGGCGCTCGCGCCCCTCGCCCCCGGGGAGCGGGCGGCGGCGGCCTTCGCGGAGGCCGACAGGATCGCGGAGGAGGACGTCGCCATCAACGCCGCCATCGGCGACCACGGCCTCGCCCTCATCGCGGCGATCCACCGGAAGAAGGCGCCGGGCGAGCCGGTCAACGTCCTCACCCACTGCAACGCCGGGTGGCTCGCCACCGTCGACTGGGGCACGGCGACCGCCCCCGTCTACAAGGCGCAGGAGGCGGGTCTCCCGGTGCACGTCTTCGTGGACGAGACGCGCCCGCGCAACCAGGGCGCCGCCCTCACCGCGTTCGAGCTCGGCCTCCACGGCGTGCCCCACACCGTCGTCGTCGACAACGCCGGCGGCCACCTGATGCAGAAGGGCCTCGTGGACATGGTGATCGTCGGGACGGACCGGACGACGGCGCGGGGCGACGTGTGCAACAAGATCGGCACGTACCTGAAGGCGCTGGCGGCGGCCGACAACGGCGTCCCGTTCTACGTCGCCCTCCCCTCCCCCACGATCGACTTCTCCGTCGAGGACGGCGCGGCGATCCCGATCGAGGAGCGTTCCGCCCACGAGGTCACCCACGTGACCGGCGCGCTCGAGGACGGCGGCACCGGGACGGTGCGGGTGACGCCGGCAAACTCGCCCGCCGCCAACCCGGCCTTCGACGTGACGCCAGCCCGCCTCGTCACGGGCCTCGTCACCGAGCGGGGCGTGATCCCCGCGAACGCGGAGGCGATCGCAGCGGCCTTCCCCGAGCGCCTTACCGGGCTCGCCGCCGAGTAGGCGCCGCGCCCGGGTGGCCGCGCGCCGTCAGGTGCGGTACTCCTGCACCTTGGTGGCGCGCAGACCTGCGAGGCCGTGCCGGTCGATGAGCGCGTTCCAGGACAGGAATTCCTCGATGGTCAGGGTGTAGCGCTCGCACGCCTCCTCGAGGGACAGGAGCCCGCCGCGCACCGCGGCGACGACCTCCGCCTTGCGCCGGATCACCCAGCGCTTGGTGTCGGGCGGCGGCAGGTCGGCAAGGGTCAGCGGGGTCCCGTCCGGCCCGATGACGTAGCGGTAGCGGGGTTGCGTGGACTCGCTCATGGGTACGCGTCACTCGACAGACACCGAACTTCCGCCCCATTTGGCCGGTGGCGCTTTAACAATCGGCTAAATCCGTCGGTCGCGTCCGATCGGGGAGCGTGGAGCTGGCACGGGAATTGGACGGCACGTGTTGCCCTGACGGGCCGTGCGGCATAGCTGTAGCGGCGGAGAAGAGACGGATGGCATGACCCGCGAGCCGACGAGCATCACCGAGATCATGGACCTTCCGGGCCGCCCGGAGGACACGCGCGTCGTCGTCGCGATGTCCGGCGGCGTCGATTCCTCCGTCACCGCGGGCCTCCTCGCCCGGGCGGGCTACGACGTGGTGGGCGTCACCCTGCAGCTGTACGACCACGGGGCGGCGACCGGCCGGAAGGGCGCGTGCTGCGCGGGCCAGGACATCGAGGACGCCCGCCGCGTCGCCGAGGGCCTGTCGATCCCCCACTACGTGCTCGACTACGAGGACAAGTTCCGCGAGGGCGTGATCGACACCTTCGTCGACAGCTACGCCCGCGGGGAGACGCCGGTCCCGTGCGTCGCCTGCAACCAGACGGTCAAGTTCTCCGACCTCCTCGAAACGGCGAAGGCCCTCGGCGCCGATGCACTCGCGACGGGCCACTACGTGGAGGCGCGCCGCGTGGGCGGCGAACGGGCGCTTTTCCGCCCCGCCGACATGGAGCGGGACCAGAGCTACTTCCTCTTCGCCACCACGCGCGAGCAGCTTTCGTTCGTGCGCTTTCCCC
>CAZJNX010000118.1:0-14891 GCA_964547415.1 uncultured Hyphomicrobiales bacterium | reverse complement strand
ATTGATTTCACTGGCTTTCTGCGCGCGCCAAGCTGTTCACCTCGACGACAGGGGCAGAGGGTCGAGAAGAAACCGGGATCGAACCTTCGCAACCGCCGCCGTTTCGCATCGATCTCAATCCGGCGGAGGTACGCGGACTGCGTCTCATAGGATGCTCGGACGCCGGGAGGCACACTCACCGATGAATGCTGCCGAGCTCGTCAAGACCGCCCACGTCAATTCTCAAGAGCCTTATAAGCGGCATCCGCCCCATCTCTGTAAAACTCGATCGAAATTTTCGTCCATACATCATCCGGCAGATCGTTAAGCGCTCGGCGGGCGGCGACTGGTAGAAGAAGCGTCTGCGCCTGTTTTTCAACAGCCAGTTCGGCGATCCTGATCACGTTCGGCAGCGGCTCAATTGAACCTCCCAGCGCGAGGGCGCCAACGACTATCGTCGAGCCGCGGGTGTTCTTCCCGAGCATCGCTCCACTAAGCGCAACCAGTAACGGGACGCCGAGCAGCGCACCGTTTTTGTCGGCGTCCATGGCGCGAAGCTGCACCGTGAATTCGTGTGACCGCGGATCGCGATCACCGACCAGACTTCGCGCTTGGGAGTAGAGATTCTGCTCGGCAACCTTCACACTCTCTCGAAAGGCTGGAGGCGTGGGCTGGTTCAGTATGCGGACCCCGGAGCCTGTTTGCGCGCTCACCTCGATCCGATAGAGCCCTGGGCCGGTTTCACCGCCGCCGGGTCCTATTGCCCAGACTTGGCCTGGGGGCAGAGGTTCAGCGTCGATGGCCTCGTCGGAGTGCAGCTCCGGTGTCGAGACGAACTGTTCTACGCCATCGAGGCCGAGCGTGTAGCTGAAGAGCGTGTTCTTGAACTCACTCTTGAAAACGCGCTTCTGCTGTTCCTTCACGCGCCTCCGGCTCTCGAGCGCGAGGCGAACAATCCATTCCAGATCCTCGTCTGGAACCTCCGCCCGGGGGTCGGGATGGAGCAGTTTGACGAGGCCACTCACTGTCTTCCGTGCCGCCTCGATGTCACGGCCGGACAGAGCGCCGCCGAAATGGATGCGTCCGTCCAGTACGTTTGCACGCGAGGTCACGCGCAGTCGCGTCCAGCACTCCGAGAGGAAGTCCGACACCAGCCCGAAGCGGTCGGTCAGGTGTCGGCGTGGATCCAGCTTCGGATAGTCCCAGCCTGGCGCATAGGCGTGGAGGCGGTCCATGAAGGCCGTGTCGTCGCGCATTTCGAGCGGGAGGGGCGCCAGGAGATGACCGAACCGCTGCGCCTGCTCCAGGTCAACGTCAAGGTTACCCACGAGCACGATGCCGCCCTCAGCGCGGATGGAGTCTTTGCCGCGGGAGAACTCTCCCGACGCCATATACCCCTTCATGATGTTCACGCCGTCCTTCGAATCGAAGGAGACGCCCGCAACTTCGTCGAAGCAGACGACGTCGTACTGGCAGACAAGTCCTCGTTGGCCCGTCGACATGTTGACGAACATTCGAGCGACGGTAGCTTTGCCGCCGGAGATGAGATGCGCGTAAGGCGAAACCTGCTGGAAGAGGTGGCTCTTGCCAGTGCCGCGGGGTCCCAGCTCGACAAGATTATAGTTGCGTTCGACGAAGGGAACCATGCGCAGGAGCGCCACACGCTTCGCACGTTCGTCAAAGGCGGAAGGCTCCAGGCCGATGGAGCGGAGAAGGAAGTCTGACCATTCGTTCGTTGTGCCGAACGCCCTTCTCCCCTCGAAAAGCCGGTCCAGCACGTCGGACCGGGACATCTGGATCGGCCGTAGCGCATCGATCCCGAACGGCCTGCCGTTCTTCTCCTCCGCGATCACGTTGTCGTACGAGAGGGTGACCTCGGCGTAGAAGCCATCTATGAGCATCCGCTCGTTGTCGGCCACCATTTCGTCGGGGATCCGGACGTCGCGCAGGGCGAGACTCGGCAGCTCGGCGATGTAGCAGGCGTTCTTCGCATCGAGGCGCGCGCGCACGACGTCGATGAGACGGACCGAGCCCTTCCTGAAGGCTTCGGCCTTGAACAATTCCTCCTGGCCGGTCCGGACGCAGCGGTCCTTGAGCTGCTTTTCGACGATCTCGAGCCCCTCGGCGATCTCGTCGGGATCAGTCGACGCGCAGTAGCGGCCCAAGAGGAACTCGACCACATAGGCCGGGACCGGGTACGCCTTCGCATAGCGACGGACCAAGTCCTTACGGACGACAAATCCTTCGAAGGCGCGGGAACCGATCTCGTCGAGACGGTCCATGGTCAGGGTCGACACGTCAGCTCACTCCGATGGCGGTCTTGCGCTCGTCGACGACGGAGCCGTACGCGTCGAGAAGGACGAGGACGACAGGCGTCTCCTCGTCAAGGTCCGGATCGACGCGCAAGTCAACGCGCGTCCCCTCGCCGCCGGTGCGTTCGGCTGCAACGCGGCTCGAGGGATCGCGTGCTTCTCGCCGGACCTCGACCTCGTGATCGGGAGCTTCCGCAGAAAGTGTGACCGAGAGCCGATAGCGGCGCCACGCGAAACTCTCGATCCGGACTGGCGCCCCCTCAGCCGGAACCGCGCCCGGCGCGTCGCCGACGAGGATGTCCGGAACGACGCATTCCTGCAGTGAGACCCCCCCGTGCGCATAGGATTCCCCGGCGCGGAAGGCGTGAGCCCCTGGCGGCACCGCTATTCTCACCTTCGAATCGAAGGTCCAGGGTAGCGTCTGCGCCTCCGGCGCGGCACCGTCAGCGAGGCGCGCGACCCGGGACCAGGCGGTCGTCTGGAGCGTCGAGCTCGGGATCGACGCCTTCGGGAGACCGCCCGGGACGAGCAGCCAGCCGTGGTCTGTGACGACACGCACGAGCTTCCAGCCGGCGTGGCGGAGCTCCTCGACCCGGCGGGCGATCGCCTCGACCTCGGCCTCCAGTTGCGTGGCGATGCGCTCGCCCATCGCATGGCCGTCCTTGTCGAGGTTGCCGCACTCGGTCCAGCCGATCGAGCCGTCGCCGGAGGGGCCCCGGAGCTCGCCCTTTGCCATCACATCGATGTTGCGCGCTCGCATGGAGGCAACGAGGCATGCAGTGTCGGCCGGTTTGCCCGACCCCATCTCGAGCGGCAGGAAGACATCGTCCCTCCCGGCTCCTCGGATGGCGTCTGCGACGGGCGTCACGAGTGGTTTCGCGCTCGCGGTCACGGTCGGGATCGGGGAAAGCCGCCATTCGAAGCGGACGCTTTCCGCGCCGGCGAGGCGGTCGAGGAGACGGCGGCCGAGGTCCATGCGAAGGCCGTCGACGAAGAGCACGCAGGTGCCGGGCGCGACCGTGATCGGCTTTGCCTCCGCTGTCGGGCCGCCGGTCTCCAGCGCGGTGCGGAAGCGCGTCGCGAGGGGGTCCACCCAGGCAAGGTAGAGGGCGCGGGCGATCTTGCCGACGAGCGGGGCGTGGTGTCCCGCGGCGGCGAGCGCGTCCATGAGGGCAGCGTCGACCAGATGGCCGGTGTCGGCGTAGGCCTGGGCGAGGCCCGGAACGTCGGAGCCGGGGAGCGGCGTGGAGACCTCGTTCGCGAGCCTCGCGAGGGGCTCGAGGGCGTGCGCGAGCGGGGCCTCGCCGAGCTTGCCCCAGCGCGTCTGGCGGCGGTCGCGGTGCTGATCTTCAAGCGCCAGCACGCGGGTGATCGCCTCTGCGTGGGGAAGGTCCGCGGCGCGCTCCAGCTCGCCGGCGAGGAGCTGTTCGCGGAACTGGTTGTCGCTGCTCGTTCCCGGCCGGGCCTCCGCGAGGCCGGGGAAAGCCGGCTGTTTCTCGTCTCGCCCCTTCTCCTGACGCTGCTCTTCTTTCCGGAGCTCCTCGCAGACGGTGCGGTGCTGAAGGGGCGCGTCGTCGACCCGGGCGAGGACCTTGCCCCACGCGCCGTCGCCCCGGCCAAGGCGGGTGATCGCGGTCTGGCGAGCGCCCTTGGCGTTCATGTCGATGCCGTAGGTCGCCTTGACGAGAGTTCGCACGCTCTCCCAGGTCTCGGGGGTGCGTTCGGCCTGCGCCGCCTTCGGGTCGGCCATCCAGGCGAGCAGGACGCGGACCTCGTCGGGCTCGACGAGGCGGAGGAAATCCTCGGCGGTGAGGCGGCGGTGGGGGAAGTCGGCGAGCGGATAGCTCAGGAGCGTGGGGAGTGCTGCGGCGGCAGCCTCGTCGGTGCGGGCGTCGGTGGCGACGTCGAGGGCGAGGCCCTGCTCGGGGGAGCGGAGGAAGGTGCCCACGGTCCAGTCGCGGGCCTGCCGGCGGTTGCGGAAGAGGTCGCCGCGGTATTGCAGCTCGGCGAGGGGGCGGAGGAGCGGCGGAAGGGTCTGCGCGTGCTTGAGGTCGGCGGAGGAGACGCCCGGGAGGAGGAAGACCGGGAGCGCGCCTTCGGGCGGCGAGGCGTCCTCGAGGTGGGCGTCGAGGAGGGTGCGCAGCCAGATCGAGGGGCCCGTGGCGCGCGCGGGGTCGTAGTCGCCGAGGCGGTAGAGGGCGATCTCGTGGGGCGCGAGGTCCTTGCGCAGGGCGTCGAAGGCGGCGTCGAACTGCTTGTCGGGGTCGGGCCAGAGGAGGGCTGCGCGCCAGTGGGCGCCGCGGTCGAAGCTGTCGGCGGCGGCAAGCAGCGCGCGGGCGAGGCTGTCGAGGAGGGTCGCCGGTCTCGTCATTCGGCCGCTTCCGACCCCGCGCCGCCCTTCGCCTTCCGGTCTCGCGCGGCCTGCTTGAAGGCGCGCGTGTAGTGGAAGTCGTTGTAGCGGCGGCCCTTGAAGTCCTCCCCGCCGGCGAAGTCCACCGTCGCGACGTCGTGCTCCTCCGCCCAGAACCAGGGGTAGTCGTCCTTCTCGCGGAAGGGCTCGCCGCCGCGGTCGGCGCCGGCGTGCTTCTTCAAGCCGGGGGTGACGCGCAGGATAGAGGCCTTCTTCGCTCGAGCGCGCCAGGGACGGGCGGTGAGGAAGGGGCGGATGTTGAGGCGGACGCCGTCGTCGATGTCGGGCTCCCAGCCGATGGGCTGCTCGTGGAGCGCCTTCCAGCGCACGAAGATGTCGTAGGGGGGCTCGCCCTCGATGATCTTCGTGAGCTCGCCGCGCAGGTGCTCGGCGGCGGCGAGGCGGTCCTCCGCCGTCGCGTCGCCGCTCGCGACGGCGCGGTGCTGGGCGGAGATCCATTCGCCGAGGTAGGTGTCGCGCAGCTTTTCCAGGAGGCGGCGGCCGGCGCCGTCCGGCGCGCAGAGCTTGTGGTAGTTGACGAGGGTGGAAAAGCCGCCGCGCATGCCGTCCCAGACATGCCAGACGAAGGGCGTCTGGTGGAAGAGCTTGCAGTGGCCGTCGAAGAAGCCGTCGGCGAGCCAGCTGTCGAGGTCCTTGTCCCAGCCCTCCGCCTCGAGGCAGGTGCGGACGACGCCCTCGCCCCAGTCCGGCCACCAGGCGGCGCGGAGGACGGCGCGCACGCGCTCCGCGGCGCCGGGCTCGCCTTGGAGCGAGGGCAGGCAGACGATGCCGTCGGCATCGACGACGCCGGCGCGGTCGATCTCGTCGGGCTCGTCGATCGCCGGGCAGTCCATGAAGGACGATCCCGTCTGCCGCGGCCAGCGATAGCCGAGCAGCCGCGCCACCGCGACCTGGAGCGGATGCTCTGCAAGGCCCGGCCGCGTCGGGTTGCCGTCCGCGCCGGGGGTGTTCGGGTCTGCCGAGCCGCGGGGGTGGCCGTCCAAGAGCCACTGCGTGGGGTCATTCGAGTATGGCTTGGGGAGGCCATTCGGATATAAGTTGGTGGAGATATGCTCCCAGCGTGTACTGTCATAAGGAGCCTTCTCGAAATAGCGCACGTCGACGCTCATCTTCTGATTCACGGATCTAACGGATCGAGCAAACTCCTCGCTCTCGCAGTAGCTCCAAAGAGACGCCGCGTGCTTCTCGTCACGCGCAACAAGTACGCAAATCACATTTTCAAATATCTCACCCGTATAAATTGTTACCTGAAGGCCACCCGTATAGGTTATAGCCACCCCCTGACGACCCCATGCGTCACGTCCAGCAATAGTTGCCCCGCCACCTCCGGCCCTTCTAGAAATTTCACCATTCCCCCCTTCCCACTTAAGCAGTAGCGAGCGCCCGCTAAAACAAGTTGTTTTATTAACCGTTCCTTGCTGGAAGGCCCAATCGTCGCTTACTAAATTGCGCTCCCAGAAAAAGCATCGAAATCGAGCGGAGTCGCCCGAGGTAATTCCTCCTCTAACAAAACCAAAATCGCCCACTCTTTGGCTTTCGGTATTGTCACCAAGCTGGATTAATGCGTCGGGATTTAGAAGTTGGTCGAGTTGAGAGGCAAATTTAAGTTCAAATTTAGCGAGAGCCTTTGCTTTTGCTGTCGCGTCAATTTGATTGGAAGCGTCAATTGTCGCAATCGAAGAGCTACGCGAAGGACTGATGCGCGATATGACTGAAAGGAAAACATTCACAACCTCCCCAGAAATTGTCTCAAATCCGCCAGCGCCGAGCCTTGCATTGAGTAGAAATGACGTATTCCTAAGCAATGCACTCCTGAAATTTGTGTAACGCTTTAGGAACAGCCAATTCTGCGGTGATACCGTAGCTACCGTCTCAGTCGGGCTGCGGTTTGGAAGAAAACGCCCCAGCAGCATTGTAGCCAGATCGGATTGGGCATGTGCTTGGTGCCTCTCGGCAAAATCACGAAGCTTCGCCGACTGCTTAGACCTCGAAAGATACGGCACGTTCGTCCCGACCAACGTGAATTGCCCGGCCAGCAGCTCTGCTGCCTTTGTGAGTCCCTGCGCCGTTACCGCGGCTTCCCGGACCTCCGGATCGCCTTCCGAGCGGCTGAGCACCCTACTGAGCACGCCAGCGAGGCCTGAGAATCCCTCCTCGAACAGCGTGCCATCACCGAGCGCCCCGCGCGGATCAATCAGCGAGCCAAGCACCGGCGCTTGTGCAAAGAGGTCGTACAGGCGCTCGAGCCCGCCGCGGCGGCGGGCGAGCGCCCGCTCCTCCAGCGGATTGCGCTCGCGTCCGAGAAGGTCCGCCCGCCCCCCCGCAAACCCCTCGGCCTCGGCGATCTTCTCGGCGAGCCGCACGAACTCGTCCTTCCCCATGCCGATCGGCAGGCCCGAGCAGGCGAGGTGGAGTTTTGGCAGCGGGCGCACCCCGCCCATCCGCTTCCAGGCGGCGAGCGCCAGCGCGAAGGCGGCGATCTGGGTGCAGCGCGGGTCGATCTCGAGGCCGTGGAGGTTGTCGGAGAGCACGGCCGTCACCGCCTCCGCCTCCGAAAGCCCCTCCTCGGCCTTCCGCAGCGCGACGAGGATGTCGAGCGCGAACACCAGGAAGTGGCCCGAGCCCATGCACGGGTCGAGCACCGTGATCTCCGCCGCCCGCGCCGGCCAGCCGGGGAAGGTGCCGGCAGCCGGCCGCCACGTCCCGTCCTCCTGCACGAAGCGCAGGTAGGTCCACGAATAGCCCTCCGGCGAGAGCTTTCGGCGCAGCTCGTCCTCGTCCGCGGCGTTCCGGGCGAGGTCCGGGTCCTCGGCGAGGCGCTTGCCCGCCCACCAGGCGCCGAGCGTGTTCTCCAGGAGGAAGAGGACCATGTAGTCCTCGGTGAAGAGCTGGGTGACGGCGGGCAGCTCGTCCGCGCCGATCTTCACCTCGGAGCGGTTCACCTCCTCCTTCCGGTCCGCCTGCCAGAACTGGTAGGTCCACCCCAGCGCGTCGTCGGCCTTGAAGGTCTGCGCCGGCAGCCCCTCCACGAGATCGGCGATCCGCTGGCGCGCCTCCGCCGGAAGCCGGAGGGCGAGGACGGGGTCGTCGGCCGGAAAGATCTCCGGCAGCATCGGCTGCGCGTACTCCGCGGCCACCTCGGCGACATCCTTGCCCTCGTCCTCGCCGATCGCGGCAAGGTCCTCCCGGCTCACCCGCGCGTTGCCGGCCGCGACGTCGACCAGAAGCCCGTTCTCGACGAGGAAGCGCGCGAACAGCGCCCGGTGCCAGTGGGCGTAAGCGATCTCCCGCACGAGGCGAGGCATGCGCGCGGGCTCTCCCGTGTCGAGCGGATCGGCGAGCGTCCGCGCATGGGCCCGCAGCCGCACCCGGAGCGCCCTCCGCTCCTCGTCGAGCCAGGAGGGCACGCGCGCATCGGCGACGCCGAGCTCCCGGAGGGCGGTCCGGGCGCCCTCCTCGGCCGCCTTGCGGGCCTCGCGCACCACGCCTTCGAGGATCTTGCGGACGTCACGGTGGAGGGCGACGGGCATCGGTCGTGTTCTCTCGTGCTCGGAAGGTCGTTCGGCGCCTCAGCTCACCAGGGCCGGGCCCTTCGCGATGGCGGCCATCAGCGTCTCCCGCTGCCGCACCGTCCACGCCTCGACGTCCTCGGCCGTGCGCAGGGTCGCCCGCTCGAGCCTCACGGGCTGCACGGTCGGCTCGGCCTTGCGCGCGGCGCGTTCCGCGACATCCGCCTGGCGCTGGCTCACGGCGTCGAGCGCGTCCTGCCACGCCTTCAATGACGTCTGGTCGAGGCTGCCGGCGAGCGCCTCGTCGTCGTCGACCCGCGGCGACGGCGGGACGACGAGGCGGCACTCCCGGTTGATGCGCTCCTTCTCGGCCTGGTCGAGCGCGGCGTAAGCCTCCAGCTTCCCGAGCTCGCCGAGCGCCTCCGTGATCCGCTCCGACAGCTGCTTGTGGGCGGTCGTGAGGCGCTGGACAAGGACCTGCCGCAGCGTTGCGACGGGCTGCGCGAGCGGATCCTGAGTGTCGAGAAGGTGCCGCCCCTGCCGGACCCCGTCGAGCTCCAGGCGGGCGTTTTCCGCCTCCGCGATCCCCTCGGCATGGTGCGCGAGGCGACTGGCGAGCCGCCAGCGGGCGAGCCGCTTTTCCTTAAGCTCGGCCTGCTCCTTCCACCGTGTGATCGCTGCCTCGATGTCGCTCCGATGGGTCAGGAGATGAGCAAGGAGCGCGTTGCCGGAGAGCGACTGCGCCTCGTCCTCCGCGGTCAGCCGTGGCGGTGCCGGAAGGGGCGCCTCGCCGCCGGCGCTCTCCGCGAGCCGGCGCAGCGCCTTCACGAACTCCTTCGCCGCGCGTGGGAGATGGTCGTCGCTGGTCTCAGGCACAAGCGCGCGCAAGAAGCCGCGAAGGCGGATCTTGTCGCGCGGGCTGATGTGCACGTCCTCCGACTGAAACGTCGCCTTGCCGATCCCGCCGCGGTCGAGCGCCTGTGGCGTCGCCGGCTCGCCGTTGAGGGTTGCTCTCAGCTTGCCGAGACGAACGAGGGCGATGAGGCCGGCGTCGATCGCATCCGAGGGCCAGCCGTAGGGCGCCCGCTCGAAGGTACGGCGGATGTCCGCCCCGGTCCGGCCGGCGCCGATCTCGCCGAGTATGGCGCGCCCGACAGCGTGCTTGTCCGCATCGTCGGAAAAGCCGATCGCGGACAACGGCTGGTCCCCGCCCTCGCGAGCGATCTTCGCCACGCGGTCCCAGCTGGCGAAGTCGGCATCCTTGAAGCGATGGAAGATGCGCTTGCGGGCGATCTCGTTCGCCGCCTCGAGCCGCGCCGCGAGAGTCGCCTCCTTCATCTCGGCCCCGCCACCGACGAGCACCGTCGCCTCGTCGACCAGCGTGCGGACGAGGTCCTTCGCCCGCTCGGCGGCAGTGCGCTCGCGGGTCTCCATGCCGCGCGCCGCCTCCTCGCCGCTCGGGCCATGCCCGCCGCCACGCTGGTTCAGCACGGCGCGCGCGGCGAGCATGTCGACCAGCGCGTCCCTCAGTTCGTCATTGGCCGGCTTGGCGATGTAGAGGTGGACGATGCCGTCGTCCGCGCCACGCGCTCGGGCAGCGTCGCGCGCCTCCTTCTCCTTGACCTGCCAGCCGGTCCGGACCCACAGGGGCACGTTCCGCTCGTCGGGCGTTGGCGCTTCCTCGCCGGTATGCGGAACGAGGCGACAGGGCACCTTCGCGTCGCCGTGCCGGTCCGAGACTTCGCGCAACACTCTCGCGCGCGCCTCTTCGAAAAGCTTCTCTCGCTTGTCGCCCACTGAGGAGAAGTCGTTCGCGTACTGTCCCTTGAACTTTCGGAAGTCCTGTTCCCAGGCTCGCCCCTCGGCGGTCTGGATCCTGACCTCCTCGCCGATCTGCACGAGATCGCCGTTGTCGACCATGCGCTTGGCAAGGTCGCGCACCCGGGCCCGGAAGGCGCTCTGGTCCGCGGTGAGATCCTCGACGAGAAGGTCGGCGATGTGCTCGGGCGAGGCGCGCACGCCGATGTCCTCGGCGCCAGTCTCGCGGGGAAGTCGGGAAATCAGGTAAGCGATCGCAGCGATGCGCCGTGAGAGTGCGCCTTCCTCCGGATAGGACGTCGGCAGCCCTTCGATGCGTTCATAGGCATCGCGCGGAAGGTCGCCGGACTGGACGAGGGCCGCCTTCAGCTGGTCATAGAGCACGTCGCCGGCCACCGCGTTTCCGAGCGGCTTGTCGGCGATCTCGGCAAGCGCGTCGTGAAGAATGCGGAGCTGCGAGCGGAGCTGTGCTTGGGTGCCCTGCCGATCGAGGGCGCGGAAAGCGGCCTCCCAGAAGCGACGGCGGACCGGGAGGAGCGGGTAGTCGGCGACACGGGTCCCGCGATCCTCCGGCCGCTCTGCAATGCGTGTGGCGTGGAGCTGGCGCGAGATCGCTGCGGCGTTGTCGTCCAGCGCCTTGGCCACGGTATCGCGTTCACCGGACTTCTTGCGCAGGAGCACCTTGCGGGTGACCGTCTCGACGTCGGCATCATCGAGCTGCACGCGGATCGTGAAGCGGTCGAGGAGACGGATCAGCTGCGGTACGGCTGTGAGTGCACTCTGCCCGGCGCCGACAAGCATGATCTTGGAGTCGAACTCTTTGGCGAAGGTTTCTGCAATCTCAGCAATGGCACCTGCGCGTTCTTGGCTATCTCCGGCATAGATCTGAACTTCGTCCAACACGATCAGGGTGAGCGGCAAATTGTCGTTACGGCTCTGCAGGCGCAGTACCTGGCGAACGGTGTCGGTCAGCTGGTCTTTGGTGATGTCGATGTCAGGCGACCGAAACTGCGCACGAATAGCCTCGCGAACTTCGCGAACCGTAGTGCCCAGGGAGGTGTCGACCCCCATCAGCGCGTCAGCGATGTAGGGACTGATGAAAAGGTCGTCGATCTCCTGCTCAAGCGTCCCGCCACGCTTCTCAATCGCGGAACGCACCTCCTGCTCGATATCGCGGTCCTTCAAGAAGAGCATGAAACGCGCGCGACCGAAGTCGCCCGGAAGGCCCGCAGCCTTCAGTATGATTGAAAGGACCGAGTGCCGGGGGCGCTCACCTTGCCCCGAAAGCAGCGAGCCCGCCGCAGCGAAGGCACCGCCGGCACGCGTCGCCTCGCCTTCGAGCTCCTTGAGAGCAGCGCGTACCGCGTCAGGGATCTCGGGCACAAGCTGGATCGGGCGCATGCCGTCCGAAAAAGGCCGATTCTCCCATAAAGAATTAAGCATCTTGATCAGATGAGACTTCCCTGACCCATAAAAACCACTGACCCACGCCGCCTGTTGGCTCGATTTGCGCATGTCATTGATGAAACTTTCAACAATCCGGACGAGTCCGTCAGCATATCGGCCCTCGCATACAAAGTTCACAAGTTCTTCGCGTGTCTCCCGTTCCTCGGAGTCGATGCGTGCCTGACCGTTGTTGAACAGGCGGTTTGCACGGGGGTCACGGTCGAGGACTTCCGCGATGGACTTCAATCTGTGTCTCCCTAATTCTCGACCGTGATCGCCACAGCATGGTAGTCCCAGCTTTCTCGCGCATCGAGAAGGCGATATCGACCCTCTTGAACACGGCCGGGAAAGAAGACGACTAAGCGTCCTCGGATCTCGTGCTCGATGCGCGAAATCACGCTAGAGACGCTTGCAAACCCGAAAACTGCACCCACACCGTGAACGGCAAGGATCGCGTTCTCATCATGCTCAGCTGACGTCAGTTGAACCAAGAGCGCTTCCGCTAGAGCGGATGCAATGCGCTCCTCTCCGCTTTCAAGCAGCTCTTCTGGTTCTTCAAAGTATGCCTCGCGATAGCGATGCCCTGCCAGCCACGCCGCCACAAGCGGCGTCACATCCAACAGGCACCACTTCTTCCCGGCTGCTAGGGCACCCTGCGCAAAAATTTCAATCCTGCGTCGTAAGGTCCGTTCGTCGGGGGGATCATAAACGACCATTATGACGCGCTGAGCACCCGATGAACTCCCGGGCCATCCTATTGATACATGATCGGTGAAAGCACGCGCGAGGCGTTCGACCTTGGACATCAGGCTGCTGGTTTCAATGCGGGTAGGCACACAGGATCAAGCTCGGTCCTGCTACCGAGCTGGCGCACGGAGATGAGGCCCGCAACCCGAGCGCGCTCGATCATGGCGGGTAGGTCCCTCCCGTCCAAGTCCAGGACTCTCACCCAGCCGCTAGATAGGGCGGCCTCACCTTTGATGCCGGCTGCATGAGCAAGCCAAATGGCGAAGGCAAGGGCCACCGGCGTCGCGTCGACTCGCGTACGCCGCTTAAACGTCCGCCCTGAGAGATGACCAGATTGCGTCCAGGAACTCGCAGCGTTCCGCCCCACCTTAGCGGCAGTAGCTTCGCTGAGGCGGCCCGCCCCCGCGACCGATATCGCATCTCGGACCGAATCCCGAGCAAGCTCCGAGCCCGGCCAGAGGCTCACAACTGGCTCCGCGGTTGCCCTTAGAAGGGGGTCTCGCGCCAGCGCTGCGAGAATACCCAGCAGGGGCAGAGAACTGGGATCGCGCCGCCACAGGAGCAACAGTACACGGAAGAGCGGAATGGCATCGTCTAGGGCGTACAGTTCCCGCAGTCTTTGGAGCGTAAGCGCGCGACCCGAAGCTGTAGCCTTCGCGAACAGGTTCTGCTTAATAGCTAGCTCGGCGAGCTTTTCTCTCGTTGCATCCGCATGAAGGGCTCGATCCAGCTCCGCGAGCATGATCGTTCGGCTTGTATGAGTGCCGCGTGCGCCCAGACGGAAGCCCGCTGAAGGGTCGGGCTGATTTATAAACTCGTAGCGCGCCACCGCCTCCTCCTCCGGCAACCATGCATCCTGCCGATCGCTGGTCAAGCGCCCATTCATGGCCGCCGGCAAACTTGCCGGCGAACAGCGCCTCGCGCGCATGCCATCGAACCGCGCCCCCGGGGGAAGCGGGCCGGGACTGATGCTGCTTCCGCAGCCGGGCCTAGGAAGTGAGCCAGTGGTGCGGCGGTTGCGCATCATGTTAATCTCTCGTTGAAGCGATAGGCAGCATTGGGGACCGGCGTGGGCAGCGATCCGATGATGTGGGGCGTTCACATGCCCGAGAGCCTCGGCGATGCGCCGCTGACAGACGGTTTCATCGCCATCGGATGGCAGGAGGTGGGCGATCTCTCCCGGCTTCCGGCGGATCGTGAGCCGATCAAGGCCGCGCTGCGGGAAGCGAGGCCGGACGCAAAGCCCGGCGCCATCGCCCCCTGGGCTGGGGTGCTCTACCGGTTCGTCCATGAGCTGAAAGTCGGCGACGCGGTCCTCTATCCGTCCAAGGCGGACAGGATGATCAACCTCGGGCTGATCAATGGCCCTTATGCCTACGAGCCCGCAACGGGCCCGTATCCGAACCGACGGCCCGTCCGTTGGAAGGCGCAGTTGCCTCGTTCGGCGTTCTCACAATCGGCCCTGTACGAGATCGGGTCCGCCATCACCTTGTTTCAAGTCTCGACGCACGCGGACGAATTCTGGGCGGCGATGGAGGGCAAGCAGCTCGCTTCAGAGGATGAAGACGAGGAAACGGTGGAGGCAGTCTCCGCACAGGTCGAGGAGTCGACCGAGGATTTCATCATCAAGCGGCTGATGGGCAGCCAGAGCGCTTACGAGTTCGAAGGATTCGTGGCACATCTCCTGACCTGCATGGGCTATTACGCGCGCGTGACAAAGGCGGCGGGCGACGGCGGGGTCGACGTGATCGCTCATCGTGATGAGCTGGGGTTTGAGCCGCCGATCATCAAGGTTCAGTGCAAGAAAACGGCTAGCAAGATCGGACGTCCAGCCGTTCAGCAGCTACACGGTTCTGTAGAGAATGGCGAGCATGGCCTGTTCGTCACATTGGGTGGCTGCACGCCGGATGCCGAGGTGTTTGAACGCGGCAAGCCAAATCTTCGTCTTCTCGGCGGTCCGCAACTCATCGAGTTGATTTACAGGCACTACCACAAATTCGAGCCTCGGTATCAGCGTCTCATTCCGTTGAAGAGGGCCTACCTACCGGGCTCGACATCCGGACCTTCCGCCGACGAAGAATAGCCTAGCTACACGGTCATATCACGCTGCCCCTCCCACTCCACCGGAAACGGCTCCAGCACCCGCGCCAGCGTCACCTCGGGCCCCTGCCTCCCGTCCAGGATCGCCTCAACCAGCGCCGGCGACAAGAGGGTCAGCCGCAGGACCCGCGACATGTAGGACGGCGCGATCCCCTCGCGCTCGGCCAACTCGGCGATGATAGCGAACTCCCCCGATTCGAGCATCTGCTTCCAGCGGAAGGCGCGCGCGAGCGCCTTGACCAGCGTGCTGTCGGCCCCTGGCGTCGGCGTCGCGCCCTCCGGCAGCCGCATCTCCTTCCGCCCGCCGCGCTTCAGCGCGGTCTGGCACACGTAGGACCGGTATAGGCGCCCGCCCTTGCGGCTGCGCGTCAGTGACGGGTCGTCGCCGCCCCCCCTGCGTCAGTGTCGAAAAGTAGCGCCGATCGCCAGAGCGGTGTCTTGACGAACAGCGACTCCTCGGAGTGGAAGCGGCCGGCGCCGTCCCGCTTCTCCAAAAGACCGGCCCAGCAGAGCGGCCGGAGCACCTGGATGTAGAGGCCGCTCATCATG
>CAZJNX010000117.1:0-14950 GCA_964547415.1 uncultured Hyphomicrobiales bacterium | reverse complement strand
CCGGTGCGCGTCGCCACCGTGGCGGGCGGCGGGCGGCGCATCCTCGACGTGGTCGAGCGGCCGACGGGCCGGCCGGACGGCGCCGTCGCGGGCGTCGCCGTCGACGTGACGGAGCTCGAGGAAACCCACCGCCGCCTCGCCCGGACCGTCGCCGACCAGGCCGCCACCTTCGACCGCCTCGCCACCGCGGTCGCCATCTTCGGCCCCGACCGCCGCCTCGCCTTCCACAACGCCGCCTACCGGAGCCTGTGGCAGCTCGACGAGGCGTTCCTGGAAGAGGCGCCCGCCGACGAGACCATCCTCGACCGCCTGCGCGCCGCCCGGCGCCTGCCCGAGACCGCCGACTGGCGCGCCTTCAAGCGCCAGGCCCTTTCCGCCTATCAGGCCGTCGAGGCGCGGGAGGAGTGGTGGCACCTGCCCGACGGGCGCACCCTGCGCGTGGTGGCGAGCCCCAACCCCGAGGGCGGCGTCACCTACGTCTACGAGAACCTGACCGAGCAGCTGGCCCTCGAGGCACGCTTCAACGCCCTCACCCGCACCCAGGCCGAGACCATCGACAACCTGAAGGAGGGCGTCGCCACCTTCGGCCCCGACGGCCTCGTCCAGCTCTCCAACCCCGCCTTCGCGGCCCTCTGGAACCTTCCCGACGCGGCCGAGGCCATCGGCCGGCACGTCACGGAGATCGCCGCCGAGGCCGCCGGCTCGGAGGACGAGCGGGAGGCGTGGGGGGTGCTCGCGGCCACCGTCACCGGCGTGTCGGACCAGCGGGCGAGCCTTACCGGCCGCGTCGACCGGCGGGACGGGCGCACCCTCGACTACGCCTGCGTGCCGCTCCCGGACGGGTCGACCCTCGTCACCTTCGTGGACGTCACCGACACGGTGCGCGTCGCCCGGGCGCTCGCCGAGCGCAACCAGGCCCTCGAGGCGGCGGACCGGCTCAAGAACGCCTTCATCGAGCACGTGTCCTACGAGCTGCGCTCGCCGCTCGCCTCCATCATCGGCTTCACCCAGATGCTGGTGGCGGGGGCCGCCGGCCCCCTCACCGAGCGGCAGCTCGAATACGCGGGCTACATCGGCGAATCCTCCCGCGCCCTCCACGCCATCGTCGACGACGTCCTCGACCTCGCCACCATCGACGCGGGCATCATGGCCCTCGAGATCGGCGCGGTGGACCTTGCCGAGACCGCCCGCGCCGCCGCCGAGGCCCTGCAGGACCGCATCCGCGAGGCGGGCGTCGCCCTCGAGACGGAGATCGCGGACGGCGCCCGCACCATCGAGGCGGACGAGAAGCGCGTGCGCCAGATCCTGTTCAACATCCTGTCGAACGCCGTCGCCCACTCCGCCGACGGGGGCCGAATCCGCATCACGGCCGAGCCCGCGGGCGAACGGGTGGCGATCCGCGTCGCCGACGAGGGGACGGGCATCCCCGCCGACCGTCTCGGCACCGTCTTCGAGCGCTTCGAGGCGGACGCGACGCGCGGGCGCCACCGGGGCGTCGGCCTCGGCCTGTCGCTCGTCAAGAGCTTTGCGGAACTCCACGGCGGCACGGTGGCGATCCGCTCCGAGGAGGGCCGCGGCACCGAGGTGACGGTCACCCTCCCCCGCACGCCCGCCGCCCAGCGGGCCGAGGCCGCATGAGGGACGGCGCCGCCCTCGACGAGACCCTCCCCCTCGCGGACGAGGCGGCGACGGCGCGCCTTGCCGAGGCCCTCGCCCTCGCCCTCGCGCCGGGCGTCCTCGTCGCCCTGTCGGGCGACCTCGGCGCGGGCAAGACGGCGCTCGCCCGTGCGCTCCTGAGGGCGCTCGCGGACGATCCGGCCCTCGAGGTGCCAAGCCCCACCTTCACCCTCGTCCAGCCCTACCCGGCGGGCCGCATCCCGGCCGCCCACGCCGACCTTTACCGCATCGCCTCCCCCGAGGAGGCGGACGAGCTCGACCTTCCGGGCGCCCTCGAAGGCGGCGTCGCCCTCGTCGAATGGCCCGAGCGGGGCGGCATCGCGCCGGGCCCCGGCGTCCTGTGGGTCGCCCTCGGCTTCGGCGCGTCGGCGGGGGAGCGGACGGCCCGCCTGTGCGCGCAGGGGCCGCTCGCCGCGCGCCTTTCCCGCGTCCTCGCCGCGGGCGCGTTCCTGGAGGCCGCCGGCCGGGGCACCGCCCGCCGGCGCTTCCTCGACGGCGATGCCTCCACCCGCCGCTTCGAGCGCGTGGAGGACGCGGCGGGCCGCGCGGTCCTCATGGACATGCCGCGCCGGGCGGACGGGCCCGTCCTGCGCGACGGCCTCACCTACGGCGAGCTCGCGCGGCTCGCCATGGACGTGCGCCCGTTCGTCGCCGTCGGCGCGTACCTGCGCGGCCTCGGCCTGTCCGCCCCCGCCCTTCTCGGCCACGACCTCGCGGCGGGCTTTCTCCTCCTCGAGGACCTTGGAGACGCCTTCGTCGCCGAGGCGGGGCGGCCCGTCGCCGAGCGCTACCGCGCCGCCGCCGACGTCCTCGCCCGGCTCCACAGGGCCGACCTCCCGGCCGTCCTGCCTTTGCCGGACGGCACCGGCCACGCCCCGCCGCCCATGGACGCGGACCTCCTCCTCGCCGAGCTGGAGCTCTACCCGGACTGGTACCGCGCCGCCTTCGGCCCGCCGGTGTCCGCCGCCGAGCGAGCGGACTTCCTCGCCGCCTGGCGCGCCGTCCTCGCCCCCGTCCTCGACGGGCCGCGCCACCTTGTCCTGCGCGACTACCACTCCCCCAACCTCCTGTGGCTGCCGGCGCGGGAGGGGCCCGGCCGCGTCGGCCTCATCGACCACCAGGACGCGGTCGCCGGCCCCCTCCCCTACGATCTCGCCTCGCTCGCCCAGGACGCGCGGGTGACGGTGCCGGCGGATCTCGAGGCCGCCCTCCTCGAGCGCTACCTCGCCGCCGCGCCACCGCCCGACGAAGGCGCCTTCCGCGCGAGCTACCGGGTGCTCGCCGCCCAGCGGGCCATGCGGATCCTCGGCACCTTCGTCCGCCTCGACCGGCGGGACGGAAAGCCCCGCTACCTCGCCCACCTGCCGCGCCTTCGCGCCTACCTCGCCCGCGCCCGCGGCGAGCCGGCGCTCGCCCCCGTCGCCCGCTGGCTCGCCGAGGCGGCGGCGGACCCGGCGGGCACGGGCTGACGGCCGCTTTGGTGTTGGCGCGAACCGGCCCGGCGCGCTAGGAATTGACGCGCGGCGAGCCGGCGCACGCCGGCGCCCCGACCACGGACGATCCGACTGATGACGGCACTTCAGCCAAGCCGCCCCGGAAGGGCGATGGTGCTCGCCGCCGGCCGCGGCCGGCGCATGCGCCCCCTGACGGCCACCACGCCCAAGCCGCTCGTGGAGGTGGCGGGCCAGTCCCTCATCAACCACGTCCTCGACAAGCTGGAGGCGGCGGGCGTCGAGGAGGCGGTCGTCAACGTCCACTACCTCGCCGACCTCGTGGAGGTGCACGTCTCCCGCCGCGCCGCCCCGCGGGTCACGATCTCCGACGAGCGGGACGCGCTGCTCGAGACCGGCGGCGGCATCGTGCGCGCCCTCCCGCTCCTCGGGGACGGGCCGTTCTACGTGATGAACGCGGACAGCTTCTGGATCGAGGGCGTCCGCCCCAACCTCGACCGGCTCGCCGCCGCCTGGGACCCGGCCACCATGGACGGGCTCCTCCTCCTCGCCTCGACGGTGGCCTCCACCGGTTACGACGGCCTCGGCGACTTCGTGCTCGCGCCGGACGGGCGCCTCGCCCGGCGGCGGGAGCGGACGATCGCGCCGTTCGCCTACGCGGGCGCGGCGATCCTCCACCCGCGCCTGTTCGACGACCCGCCGGCACCGCCCTTCTCCCTCAACGTCCTGTTCGACCGGGCGATCGACGCCGGCCGCCTGTTCGGCCTCAGGATGGAGGGGCACTGGCTCCACGTGGGCACGCCCGCGGCGATCCGCGCGGCCGAGCTCGCCATCGACCGGTCCGCCGCCTGAGGGCCGCGTGGGGGGCGAGGGGCAACTGCGGACGGACGGGGAAGGCGCGCGCGTCCTCACCGTGGACGCGGGGACGCCGTTCCTGCCGACGCTCGCCGCCGCGCTCCTGTCGGGCGCCTTCTCGCCCGACGGCCGCGCGCCGGAGGACCCGCTCGCCCTCGCCGCCGCCACCGTCTACCTGCCGACGCGGCGCGCCGCGCGCGGGCTCGCGGACGTGCTCCTCGAGGCGAGCCCCTTTTCGACGGCGATCCTGCCGCGGATCCGCGCCCTCGGGGACCTCGAGGCGGGCCCGGACGGCCCCGACCCGGACGGGGCGGGCGACCTGCCCCCGCCCGCGGACGGGGCGCGGCCGCTCACGGCCATGGAGGCGCGGGCGGCGATGGCCGGCCTCGTGGAGAGGTGGGACCGGCTCGTCCACCGCGACCGGCTGGAGCTCCTGCCCGGCCGCAAGGTGCGCGTGCCCCAGTCGCCCGCCGACGCGGTGCGCCTCGCCGCCGACCTCCTCGCCCTCGTGGAGGCGGTGGAGACGGAGGAGCTCGACTGGTCCCGCCTCGACCGCCTGGCGCCGGAGGGCCTCGCCCGCTACTGGCAGATCACCCTCGACTTCCTCGCCATCGCCGTGCGCGCCTGGCCGGAGCACCTTCACGGCATCGGCGCCCTGTCGCCCGCCCTCCACCGGCGCCGCCTGATCGACGGGGAGGCGGCGCGCCTTTGCCGCCTCGCGCCGGATGCGCCCGTGGTGGTGGCGGGCTCCACCGGCTCGGTCCCCGCGACCGCGCGGCTCATGCGCGCGGTCCTGACGCTGCCGGCGGGGGCGGTGGTCCTGCCCGGCCTCGACCGGCACCTCGACGGGGAGGCGTGGGCCGCCCTCCTCGACCCGGAGCGGCCGGCCGCCGAGCACCCCCAGCACGGCCTCGCCCGCCTCCTCCAGCGCCTCGGCGTCCCGCGCGAGCGGGTCGTCCGCCTCGGCCCCGCCCCGCCAGCGCCCCTCGCCGCCCGTGCCGTGGCCCTGTCGGCCGCCATGCGCCCGGCCGCCACCACCCACCTGTGGCGGGCCGACCGGGCGTGCCTTCAGGCCGCGGACATGGACGCCGCGTTCGCCGGGGTGAGCCTCGTGGAGGCGGCGGACGAGCGGGAGGAGGCGCTCGCCGTCGCCGTCGGCCTGCGTGAGGCGGTGGCCGAGGGCCGGGCCGCCGCCCTCGTGACGCCGGACCGGCAGCTCGCCCGGCGCGTCGCCCGCGAGCTCGCCCGCTGGGGGATCGAGGCGGACGATTCGGGGGGCCTGCCCCTGTCCGCGACGCCCGCGGGGGTCCTCGCCCGCCTCGTCGCCGAGACGGCCACCGGCTCCCGCGCCGCCACGGTCCTCGCCCTCCTGAAGCACCCCCTCGCCCGCTTCGGCCTCGACACGCCGGTGCGCTCGGCCGGCATCGCGGCCATCGAGCACCGCCTCTTCCGCCGGATGCGGATCGCCGGCGGGCCCGACGCCCTCCTCGCCGCCGCCCGCAGAGCCGCGCCCGCGGACGGGGAGAACCGCGCCCTCCCCCTCGCCGAGGCGCTTGCCGACGCCCTCGCCCCGCTCGCCGCCTTCGACGGGCGCAAGGCCCCGCCCGCCGCCCTCGCCAAGGCCCACGGGCGGGCGCTCGTGGCGGTGCTGGGGAGCGAGGCGGCCTGGCGGGAGCTCGCCGCGACGCCCGACGGCCGCGCCCTCGCCGGCGCCTTCGAGGCGATCGCCGCCGCGCCCGACACGGGCTTCGTCGTCTCCCTCGCCGACTGGCCGGCCACCTTCGAGGCGCTGGCCGGCGACGGGGTGGTGCGGCCGGAGGCCTCGCCCTGGCTGCCGCGGGTGGCGATCCTCGGGCCGCTCGAGGCGCGCCTGCAGTCCGTCGACCGCCTGTTCGTCGGCGGACTCGTGGAAGGGGTGGCGCCCCGCGCCGTCGAGGGCAGCCCCTGGATGTCGCGGGGGATGATGCAGTCCTTCGGCCTCGACAGCCCCGAGCGGCGGGTGGGCCTGCAGGCCCACGACTTCACCTCCGCCATGGGGGCGCGGGAGGTGGTGCTCTCCCGCCCGAAGCGCCGGGGGGACGCGCCGGCCGTCGCCTCGCGCTGGCTGCAGCGGCTCGACGCCGACCTCGGGCCCGCCGCCATGGACGCCGTGCGCGCCCGCGGGGCACGCCTTCAGGCCCTCGCGCGGCGGCTCGACCGGCCGGCCGGCCCGCCCCGCCCCGCGCCGCGCCCGGCACCCACCCCGCCGCTCGCCGCCCGCCCGCGGGAACTGTCGGTGACGGACGTCGGCCGCCTCGTGCGCGACCCCTACGCTGTCTACGCGAGCCGCGTCCTCGGCCTTCAGCCCCTCGACCCCCTCGACCCGGTGCCGGACGCCGCCGACCGCGGCCGCCTCATCCACCGCATCCTCGCCGGCTTCGCCGCCGGGGACGGGCCGATCGCCGGGGAGGCGGGGGTCGCCCGCTTCCTCGCGATCGCCGAGGACTGCCTCGCCGCCCATGCCGACGCGCCGGCCTTCCTCGCCCTGTGGCGCCCGCGCATGGAGGCGATCGCCCGCGCCGTCGTCGCCTTCGAGGCGGAGCGGGCGGACGTCGTCGCCCGCCACGCGGAGATCGCCGGCCGCATGACGGTCGGAACGCCCGCTGGCCCGGTCGACGTAGTGTGCCGGGCGGACCGGGTGGACGTCCTCGGCGCCGGCGGCCTCGAGGTGATCGACTTCAAGACCGGCTCGCCGCCCAGCCGGAACCAGGTGGACGCCCACCTCGAGCCTCAGCTTCCCCTCGAGGGCCTCGTCATCGCCCGGGGCGGCTTTGCCGAGATCGACCCGCAAAGCCCGGTGGAGCGGCTCACCTACGTGGCGGTGAAGGGGGGCGAGCCGCCGCTCGCCGTGCGCGCGGCGGGCAAGACGGCCCCCGCCGACCTCGTCTGGGAGGTCGCGGTGCGGCTCGACGGGCTGCTCGCGCGCTACGCGGACCCGGCGACCGGCTACCTCTCCCGCGCCCGCCTCGCCTTCGCCCGGCGCTTCGACCAGCCCTACGACCACCTCGCCCGCGCCCAGGAGTGGGCCGACACCGGCTTTGCGGAGGACGGGGACGGATGACGCGCTTCCAGGTGCCCGCGGAGGTGACCGCCGCCCAGGGCCGGGCGACCCGCCCCGACGCCTCGGCCTGGGTCTCGGCCAACGCGGGCGCGGGCAAGACCCACGTCCTCACCGAGCGCGTGGTCCGCCTGATGGCGGCGGGCGCCCGGCCCGAGGCGATCCTGTGCCTCACCTACACCACCGCCGCGGCCGCCGAGATGAAGGAGCGCGTCTTCCGCCGCCTGTCCGCCCTCGCCCTCGCCGAGGACGGGGCGATCGACGCCTTCCTCGGCGCCCCCGCCAGGCCCGCCGAGCGCGACGCGGTGCGCCGCCTGTTCGCCCGCGCCCTCGAGGCGCCCGGCGGTCTCAGGATCCAGACCATCCACGCCTTCTGCGCCTCGCTCCTGCGCCAGTTCCCGCTGGAGGCCAACGTGTCGGGCCGCTTCCGCGTCCTCGACGACGGGGCGCGGGACGAGCTTCTCGCCGACGCGGTGGAGACGGTGCTGGCCGAGGCCGCCCGCGCCCCCGTCGGCCCCGTCGCCCGGGATCTCGCCCGCCTCCTCCGCCACCTGTCGCCCGCACAGGTGCCCGACACCCTCGCCGCCGCCGTCCACCACCGCCGCCCGCTCCTCGAACTCCTGCGCCGCGCCGACGGGCCGGGAGGGGTGGCGCGGGTGCTCGGCGATGCCCTCGGCCTCGCCCCGGGCGAGACGGTGGAGACCATCGAGGACGAGATCTGCGCGTCCGAGCGCTTCCCCCCCGAGCTCGTCGACGAGTTGTGCGGGGCCCTCGGCAACAGCGGGCCCAACGACCGGAAGCTGAAGGACCGGTTCGACGCCTTCCGCGCCGCCGAGCCGGGCGCTGAGGCGGACCTTTGGCTCGCCGTCTTCATGACGGTGCGCGACGGCGCCCTCGCCCCGCGCAAGACCTTCGTGACGAAGGCGATCGGCGCCGCCGTTCCCTGGGTCGCCGAGGCGTTCGCGGCCGAGTGCGAGCGGCTCGAGGCCCTCCTCGACCGGCGGCGGGCGGCCCTCGCCGCGGAGGCGAGCGCGGCCCTCTTCTCCCTCGCCGAGCGGACGATCGCGGCGGTGGAGCGGGAGAAGGGCCGGCGCGGGCTCATCGACTACGCCGACCAGGTCGCCCACGCCCTCGCCCTCCTCGCCACGCGGGAGGCCGCCGACTGGGTGCGCTACAAGCTCGACCAGGGGATCGACCACATCCTCGTCGACGAGGCCCAGGACACGAGCCCGGACCAGTGGCGGATCGTGGGCCGCCTCGCCGAGGAGTTCTTCGCCGGCCTCAGCGCCCGGGAGGAGCCGCGGACCCTGTTCGTGGTGGGCGACGGCAAGCAGTCGATCTACTCCTTCCAGGGCGCGGACCCGGAGGGCTTCGACCGGGAGCGGCGGGACTGGCGGGGCCGGGCCGAGGCGACCGGCGCCCCCTTCCACGACGTGGTCCTCGGCCACTCCTTCCGCTCCACCGAGGCGGTCCTGTCGGCGGTGGACGTCACCTTCGCGCGCCCGCACCTCGCCGCCGCGCTCTTCGCCGGGGACGAGGGCATCAGCCACCACCCGGTGCGCGCCGACGCGCCGGGGGTGGTGGAGGTCTGGCCGCCGATGGCCGACGCATCTGCCGACGGCCCGGACGACTGGACGCTCCCCCTCGACCACGACACCCGCCAGTCCGGCGCCATGCGCCTTGCCGGCCGCATCGCCGCCACGGTCCGCGACTTCCTCGACCGGCCCCTCGTCTTCCCGGACGGCGAGCCGCTGACGCCGGGCGAGGTGATGGTGCTCGTGAGGAAGCGCGCGGGCTTCGCCGATCTCATGAACCGCGCCCTCAAGCAGGCCGGCGTCCCCGTGGCGGGCGCGGACCGGCTCGACCTCGTCGCCGACATCGCGGTGAAGGACCTCGCCGCCCTCGCCCGCGCCGCCCTCACCCCGGCGGACGACCTGTCGCTCGCCGCCGTCCTCAGGAGCCCCCTCGTCGACCTTCCCGAGGAGGCGCTGTTCGACCTCGCCCACGGCCGCCCGGGCGCCTTGCGCGCGGCCCTCCTCGCCCGCCGGGAGGAGGTCGCCTTCGCCGGCGCAGCGGAGACGGTGGAACGGCTGGTGCGGGCCGCCCGCGGGGCCCGCCCGTTCGACTTCTACGGGGAGGTGCTCGGCCCCCTCGGCGGCCGCCGGCGGTTCCTCGAGCGGCTCGGGCCGGAGGTGGCGGAGATCCTCGACGCCTTCCTCGCCGCCGCCCTCGCCCACGAGGAATCGGCCGTGCCCACCCTCGAGGGCTTCCTCCACCGCCTCGACCGGTCGACGACGGAGATCAAGCGGGAGACCGGCGGGACCGCCGACGCGGTGCGCGTCATGACCGTCCACGGCGCGAAGGGCCTCGAGGCGCGCCTCGTCTTCCTCGTCGATCACACCGGTGCGCCCGTCCCCCCCGGCCGGGGCGACCCGTTCTTTCCCCTGCCGCTCGGCGGCGACCTTTCGGGCCTGGTGTTCGCCCCGTCGCGGGACTATCGGCCCGAGGCGATCACCGCCCTCGAGGCGGAGCGGCGGGCGGCCGCGGTGCGCGAGTACCGCCGCCTCCTCTACGTCGGAATGACACGGGCGAAGGACCGCCTGGTGGTGTGCGGCTTCTGCGGGCCGAAGGGCCCCCACCCGGACTGCTGGATGGAGACGGTGAGCGCCGCCCTCGGCGCGGGGTGCGAGACCGTGGCGGGGCCGGACGGCGAGATCGCCGCCTGGCGGTGGACGGGCTCGGTGCCCGATGCCGCGCCGCCGCCCGCCGAAGCGCCCCCGCGGCCCGCCGCGCCCGCCGCGCCCGCCGCGCCCGCCGGGAACGATCCCCTTCCGGCCTTCCTGGCGACCCCCGCCGTCCGGCCCGTCTCCGTCCCGCGCCTGTCGGCCGCCGCGGGCTTTTCCGGCGCAGGCGAAGCGGGGACGGCGGAGCGCGGCGACGGGCTCCCGCGCCCCGAGGAGGCGGTGGAGGCGGTGACGCGGGGCGACCTCGTCCACCGCCTGTTCGAGCACCTCGTGGAGATCGCGCCCGCCGACCGGCCGGTGGCGGCCCGCCGCCTCCTCTCCGTCGCCGCGCCCGAGACCCCGCCGGCGGCGCGGGAGGCCCTCGCGGACGAGGCGGTGGCCGCGCTCGCCGACCCCGCGGTCGCCGCGCTCCTGTCGGCACCGGGCCTTGCCGAGCGGGACGTAGTGGGCGACGTCCTCTTGCCGGGCGGGCGGCGGGTGCGGGCGAGCGGGCGGATCGACCGGCTCGTGGTGGAGCGGGACCGGCTCGTCGTCGTCGACTTCAAGACCGACCGGGCCGCGCCCGCGGACGCGGACGCCGTTCCCCGCCGCTACCGGGAACAGCTCGCCGTCTACCGCGCCCTCCTCGCCCCGCTCGCGGTGGACCGGCCGGTGGAGACGGTCCTCCTCTACACGGCCGTGCCGCGGATCGTCGCCGTTCCGCCCCGCCTCCTGCCGGATGTGAAGGCGGCGGCGGGGGCGGGCGCGTCCGCTTGACGGTCCATGGTGCGGCACATACGTTCCGGCCGCACGCGCGCGGCTTGCGCGCTTCAAGGACGTGAGGCGGACATGGGACCCGTGGCAGTCACCGATGCATCGTTCCAGGCGGACGTGCTGGAGGCCGATGAGCCGGTCGTGGTGGACTTCTGGGCCGAGTGGTGCGGCCCCTGCCGGATGATCGCCCCCGCCCTCGAGGAGATCGCCGCCGAGATGGACGGCAAGATCAAGGTCGCCAAGCTGAACGTTGACGAGAACGCGCAGACCGCGATGAAGTACGGCGTCCGGTCGATCCCCACCCTGATGCTCTTCAAGAACGGCGAGCCGATGTCCACCCAGGTGGGCGCGGCGCCGAAGGGCAAGCTGGTCGACTGGATCAACGGGGCGGTCTGACCCCGCGCGCCGCCCCGCCGCGCGCGGGCGGCCGGCCCGCTCCACCGGACAGGGGCCGCCCGCCGCTCCGGCGCGCGCACGACAATCGCGAGCGCAGGAAGGCCAGGACACGCGTCATGACGATCGAGGACGAGAAGGACCGGCGCCCCGGAGACGGCGGCGAGACCGCCGCTTCCGGCGGAAACGACACGTCGGCCGACGGCCCCCGGCCGGACGATGCGACCGGCGGGAGCGAAGAGGCGAGCCTCATCGAGGAGCACCCGCTCGAGACGGTCGCCCGGCTCGAGAACGAGGTGGCGGAGATAAAGGACCAGCTCCTGCGCGCCCTCGCCGAGGCGGAGAACACCCGACGCCGCGCCCAGAAGGAGGTCGCCGACGCCCGCCAGTACGCCATGACCGCCTTCGCCCGGGACATGCTGTCGGTCGCCGACAATTTTCGCCGGGCGATGGAGGCGATGCCGGACGGGGAGAAGCTCGAGGCCTCCGGCCTCAAGGGGCTCGTGGAGGGCATCGAGATGACCGAGCGCGAGCTGCGCTCCGTCTTCGAGCGCCACGGCATCCGCCCGCTGAACCCGGAGGGCGAGCGGTTCGACCCCAACCTCCACCAGGCCATGTTCGAGGTGCCGAACCCGGAGGTGCCGGCCGGCACGGTCGTTCAGGTGGTGCAGGAGGGCGCCGTCATCGGCGAGCGCGTCCTGCGCCCGGCGATGGTCGGCGTCTCCAAGGGCGGCCCGAAGCAGCCGCCCCGGGAGAACGCGGACGCCGGTGCGGGCTCCGCCGGCGGCGAGGAGCGCGGCTGACGCCCCGGCGCGCCGCACCGCCCGCTCCGGCGGCCGCCGACGGCCCGGCGGGCGGTTGACCGGCGCCGACGGTCTCAGGGAAACAGGTCGCGCAAATCCCTTGCGCCGCTCCGCCGGGGGCGGTTTTCGCCGAGATCCGTTCGGGCAACCGGTCCATCGCCGCAAGCATCCCTCACCGCGCCGTCGCCCGAGACCACGCTCCGACGGGCTGCTGCCGCCGCTCTTGTCGCCGTGGAAGCGCGTACGCGCCGCAGCCATTCGTCGAGCGGGACGTCGGTCACGCCGTATCGGCATGGTTGCCGGGCGGGGCGGGAACGGATGCGGTGCCACGGCGGCGCGCGCCCGGCATCCTCCAGCCGGCGGTGGAGGAACGGCCCGGACGTCGGCCACCCGCGGTCGCCCCCTGAAAGAGGGACCACCCGGGCCGATGCCGACCGTCGCGACACGGCTCGCAGCCGTCGGCCAGGCAACAACGCGCCGCCCGCCGCCCGGCGGCGCCACGGGGGAGCCCTCCCTCGCCCGCCCGGCACCGGCCCGTGGCGGGCGTTCGTCGGGGGGCCGCCGGCGAACCGGACGCGCGTGGGTTCCGGCGACGGTGCTTCGGGCGGGCGACAAATTCGGCCCGACCCGCGAGGTTCTGGCGGCCGTGAGCCCCAACGATGGTCGCGCCCGGCCTTGCCACCCGTGGCCGCGTGCCGCGCCATGCGTCTGCGGGGCGGCAGCCCTGTCTTTATACGGGCGGGGAAGTGTGTCATTTACCCGAGCCTCGCCGCCCGCCGCCGATCCAGCGGGGCGCGGTGCCCGGGGGCGAGGGCCGCCGCCGGACGGGGCCGGATCCGGGTTGCCGATGAAAGCCGACGCACCGACGGGCCCGGGGGCCGCCATGCCCTCGCTGTCCCTCCTCATCATCGTGTCCACGGCGATGCCCATCGGGCTCAACATGTACGTGCCCGCGCTCGCACACATGCAGCGCGACCTCGACACGACGACCACCCTCATCCAGCTCAGCCTCTCGCTCTACCTCGCCGCGACGGCCGTGGCTCAGATCGTGGTCGGCGCGATCTCCGACATGCTCGGGCGCCGGCCCGTCCTCATCGCCGGCATGGGGCTGTTCACCCTCGGCAGCCTCGTGTGCGCCCTCGCCCCCTCGGTCGAGGTCCTGCTCGTCGGGCGGGTCGTCCAGGCGGTGGGCGGAGCGGCCGGCTACTCCCTCGCCCGGGCGGTGATCCGGGACGTCCACGGCTCGAGCCGCTCGGCGAGCCTCATCGGCTACGTCACGATGGGGATGGCGGTGGCGCCCATGGTGACGCCGGTGATCGGGGGCTTCGTGGCCGATTTCAACCATTGGCGGCGGATCTTCGACCTGATGGCCGTCTACGGCGGGCTCGTCACGCTGATCGTCGTCCTGCGCCTCGTCGAGACGCGGCCCGCCGCCGGGCGGCGCGGCCAGCTCGCCACCTTTGCCCGGGAGAGCTGGCGGCTCGTCTCGATCCCGGACTTCTGGATCTTCACCGGCACGCTGTGCCTCCTGTCCACCTCCTTCTTCTCGTTCATCGCCGGCGGGCCGTTCCTCGCGGTCAAGCTGTTCGACCTCACCCCGTCGAGCTACGGCCTCTACCTGACGCTCGTGGTGATCGGCTACATCGCGGGCAACTTCGTGACCGGGCGGTACGGGGCGAGGCTCGGCCTGTCGCGCATGATCGTGCTCGGCAACGCCATCGCGCTCTGCGGGGTCGTGCTGGCGGCCGGCTGCCATATCCTGTTCGAGACGTCGGCGGCCGGGCTCTTCGTGCCCATGCTGCTCCTCGGGCTCGGCAACGGCTTCGCCCTGCCCAACGCGGTAGCGGGGGCGGTGAGCGTTCGCCCCGAGCTCGCCGGCACCGGCTCGGGCCTCGCGGGCGCCTTCCAGGTGGGCGGCGGGGCGGTGGTGACCTTCCTGATCGGCCTGATGATCGACGCGGGCCTGTGGGGCGGGACGGTCTGGGTGATGCTCGTCCCCATGCTCGTCGGCTCCGCGGGCGCCCTCGCCCTGGGGCGGTTCGCCGACGACCGCCGCCTCGGCTGACCCGCCGCCGGCATGTCGCGGCGCGGGTTCAAGGGCCGACCGATCCGGTGACGCGGGGCAGGCTCAGGCGCGCTCGACGAAGGTATCGAGGACGCGCTTGCGGCCGGCCTTGTCGAAGTCGACGGTGAGCTTGTTGCCCTCCACCGCCGAAACCGTCCCGTTGCCGAACTTCAGGTGGAAGACGCGCTCGCCGCCTGCGAACGCCGACGGGCGCTCCGTCACCGACTTGGCGACGAGCTCGCCCTCGATGGTGAGGGGGCCCGCGGACGGCTTTCCGCCCCTGCCGCCCGCCGCCTTCGCCGTCTCGTCCCGGCGGCGCCGGGCGCGCTCCCAGCCCGGCGTCGCGTAGGGCGAGGCGAAGGCCTCCACCGTGTCGAAGCGGCTCGCGCCGTAGCCGCCGACGCCGCCGTAGCCCGCGTCCTCGCGCACCCGGACGTGGTCCTCCGGCAACTCGTCGAGGAAGCGGGAGGGGGCCGTCGGCTGCCACATGCCGTGGAGGCGGCGGTTGATCGCGAACCACACGAAAAGCCGCCGCTTGGCCCGGGTAAGGCCCACGTAGGCGAGCCGCCGCTCCTCCTCGAGGCCGGCTTGCCCGTTCTCGTCGAGGGCGCGGGCGTTGGGAAACAGCCCCTCCTCCCAGCCCGGCAGGAAGACCGTGTCGAACTCGAGCCCCTTCGCCCGGTGGAGCGTCATGAGGGTGACGGCCTCGCCGGACCCTTCCGCTTCCACGTCCATCACGAGGGAGACGTGCTCGAGGAAGCTCGGCAGGCTGTCGAACTCCTCCATGGAACGCACGAGTTCCTTGAGGTTCTCGAGCCGCCCGGGCGCGTCGGCCGACCGGTCGGCCTTCAGCATGTCCGTGTAGCCCGATTCGTCGAGGACGATCTCGGCGAGCTCGGCGTGGGGGATCGCGGCCATCCGCTCCCGCCAGCGGGCGAAGGCGGACACGAGCTGGCGCAGGCCCGTCCGCGCCTTGCCCTTGATCTCGTCGGTGAGCAAAAGCTCGTCGGCCGCCTCCAGCATCGGGATGCGGCGGGCGCGCGCGAACTCGGTGAGCGTCCTGAGCGCCACCTGCCCGAGGCCGCGGGCGGGCACGTTCACGATCCGCTCGA
>CAZJNX010000116.1:4830-15211 GCA_964547415.1 uncultured Hyphomicrobiales bacterium | reverse complement strand
GCCGCCACCCACGGTCGCCCGGTCGGGACCGCCCCGTCGCCCGCGCGGGTCGTCGCGGTCGGCGGATCCGCCGCCGCGGCGCCCGCCACGTCCGCAACCGCCGCACCGGCAACGGCCGCCCCGGGGCCCGCCGCGACGGGTGCGCCGATCGCCGCGGCGGTGCCGTCCGCAGCCGTTTCCGCCCCGCCCGCGACTGCGGCAACCCCCTCCGACACGGTCTTCCCGGCGCCGGCCGTCGCAAACGGGGCCGAGCGGGTCGCGGCGCCCTCGCCGGTGTCCTCCGCGTCGCCCGTGGCGACGTCCGCTCCGGGCGGCGGTGTCTCCAGCACGGAGCAGGGGCGACGCCTGCCTCCGAAACCCGGCACCGTTCCTGCCGGGCGGGGCGGCATCCCCGCCGGCTACACGCTGCGCGACCACCGCCTTGCCCAGCGGAAGGCGTCCTCGGATCAGTCGACCTGAGGATCCGCCCCCGCCGTTCCGACGGCCTCATCCGGCCGACCCGCCCTCGACGGTCCGCGGGGCTCCTTGCCCAGGACCGTTGACTGGTGCCCCTGGGCAGGCGGGCCGGCTGCCGATGTCAGCGCGGGCGCCCTGCCGGATGGTCCGGTGGACGGCAATTCGCGCTCGCGGGGGCCATCCCGCCCTCGCGGCGGGCGTCCTTCTGGTCCGCGGGGATCGACCGTCGCACCGACCCGCTCCCTTGCGGACGGGAGCCGGTCGTCCCTCGTCCGCCCCGAGGCGGTCTTCCCGCAAAAGGTGGTGTGCCCGCCACCACGCGCCGATCTCGGCGAGACGCCCGCCCGTCTCGACGAGACGCCGCCGCCCATCGTGGCGCGGCCGGTATCCCGTGTCGCTGCGGGGTCATCGAGCCTGAGGGGCGTCGACCTCCCGGGCGGCGAAGAGACGGCGGATGACGGGTGGGAGGGCGGGGGCGATGTCTTCCGCGGTGAGGCCCGGTCCGAAGGTGGCGGCGGCCTCGCCGTGGGCGTGGCTGGCGATGGCGGCCGCCTCGAACGGGGTGACCCCCTGGGCCAGCATCGCCCCGATCATGCCCGCGAGCACGTCCCCCGCGCCCGCCGTCGCGAGGTAGGGCGGGGCGTTTGCGTTGACGGCCGCGCGGCCGTCGGGGGAGGCGATCGTGGTGTCCGGGCCCTTGAGGAGCACGACGGCGCCGGAGCGGCGGGCCGCCTCCCGCGCGCGGTCGATCTTGGAGCGGTCCCGGCCGCTCGCCGAGAGAGCGAGGTCGGGGAACAGGCGCGCGAACTCGCCCTCGTGGGGGGTGAGGACCGCGCCCGGCCCGCCTGCCGCGGCGCCCGCCGACAGGATGGCGAACAGGTGCGCGGGATCGTCCGCGAAGGCGGTGATGGCGTCGGCATCGAGGACGGCGGCGCGGCCCGCCGCGAGCGCCGCCTCGACCATCGCCCGGCCGGCCGCGTCCGCGCCGAGGCCCGGGCCGATGACGACGGCGTTGAGCCGCGCGTCCGAAAGAAGGGCCGCGAGCCCGTCCGGTCCGTCGGCGGCGCGGACCATCACGGCCGTCAGCTGAGCGGCGTTGACCGCGAGCGCCTCGGCGGGCGAGGCGACCGTCACGAGCCCGGCCCCGAACCGCAAGGCCGCCCCGGCCGCGAGGCGTGCCGCGCCCGTGCTGTCCGCCCCGCCCGAGACGACGACCGCATGCCCGCGCCCGTACTTGTGGCCCTCCGCGGCGGGAACGGGGACGGCGGCCCGCCACAGGGCCGGATCGTTCACGAAGGCGGCGACGCCGATCTCGGCGAGGACCCTCTCGGGGATGCCGATGTCGGCGACGGTGACGCGGCCGCAGCGCGCCCGGCCGGGAAACAGGAGGTGTCCCGGCTTCCGGCGAAAGAAGGTGACGGTGTGGTGGGCGTGGATCGCGGTGCCGAGGACCGCGCCCGTCCGGCCGGACACGCCGGAGGGCAGGTCGATCGCCACCACCTCCGCGCCCGAGGCGGTGACGGCGTCCACGAGGGCGGCCGCCGGGCCGGTCACCTCCCGGTCGAGGCCCGCGCCGAACAGGCCGTCCACCACGATGTCGGCCGGGCCTGCGGCGGCGGGGTCGGGCGGCAGCACGGGGTGGCGCCACCGGTCCCGGGCGAGTGCCGCATCGCCCTTCAGCCCGGCCGGATCCTTCAGCGCCATCAGCTCGACCGGGTAGCCGCGCTCCTTCAGGATGCGGGCGGCGACGAAGGCGTCCCCGCCGTTGTTGCCGGGCCCGGCGAGGGCGAGGATCCGCACGCCGAACGGGTGACGGGTGGCGACGGCGTCGGCGACGGCGACGCCGGCCGCCTCCATGAGCTGGGTGCCCGGTCGCCCGCCCGCGATGGCGAGGGCGTCGGCCCGTGCCATCTCCTCCGGCGTCAGAAGCTCGATCATCGGCGCTCTCGCTGCTCGGTCGGCCCCGCCTGCCCATCTGCTCGGCAAAGTGCCTAGAAAATAGTCCGCAACCGCCGTTTCGACGCGTTGCGCTGGCGTGCGCGGCCCTTCCTGGCCGCCCGGTCGTTCGCCCCGTCAGCGACCGGCCGCGCGTGGCGCGCACCATGACCGGTCTGGCATGGCCCGTGCAACCGGGGGAAGGCGCGTCGGTCCGGACGCGGCATGGGTCTTCGAGAGAACTCGGATGAAAAAGATCGAAGCGATCATCAAGCCCTTCAAGCTCGACGAGGTCAAGGAGGCGCTCCAGGAGGTGGGTCTCCAGGGCATCACCGTCGTCGAGGCCAAGGGCTTTGGTCGTCAGAAGGGGCACACCGAGCTGTATCGCGGCGCCGAGTACGTGGTCGATTTTCTCCCGAAGGTGAAGATCGAGCTCGTCGTGCCCGACGACATGCTGCCGAAGGCGGTCGAAGCCATTCGCAGCGCATCCCAGACCGGCCGAATCGGTGATGGCAAGATCTTCGTATTCGAGGTTCTCGACGCCATCCGCATCCGGACCGGCGAGACCGGGATCGACGCCATCTAGAAGAGGCCCGACGGCGGACGGGCCGCCCGCGCGCGGCGCAGGCGGCGCCGCCGCACCGAGCGCACCACGCACAAACCATCGCGACGAACCACGCTTCCAGGAGTGAACGAGGCGCATGAGCACCCCCGAGGAAATTCTCAAGCAGATCAAGGACAAGGACATCAAGTTCGTGGATCTGCGCTTCACCGACCCGCGCGGCAAGCTGCAGCACGTCACGATGGACGCCGGCGTCGTCGACGAGGACATGTTCGCCGACGGCGTGATGTTCGACGGCTCCTCGATCGCGGGCTGGAAGGCGATCAACGAGTCGGACATGACCTTGATGCCCGACACCGAGACGGCGCACGTCGATCCGTTCTTCGCTCAGGCGACGATGGCGGTCTTCTGCGACATTCTCGAGCCCTCGACGGGCGAGGCCTACAACCGCGACCCGCGCACCACCGCCAAGAAGGCGGAGGCCTACCTGAAGTCGGCCGGCATCGGCGACACGGTCTGGTTCGGGCCCGAGGCCGAGTTCTTCGTCTTCGACGATGTGCGGTTCTCCACGCAGCCGTACAACACCGGCTTCCAGCTGGATTCGTCCGAGCTGCCGTCGAACATGGACACCGAGTACGAGACGGGTAACCTCGGCCACCGGCCGCGGACCAAGGGTGGATACTTTCCGGTTCCGCCGATCGACAGCGCCCAGGACATGCGCTCGGAGATGCTCTCGGTGATGACCGTGATGGGCGTCGTCGTCGAGAAGCACCATCACGAGGTGGGTGCCGCCCAGCACGAGCTCGGCCTCAAGTTCGACACGCTGACCCGCATCGCCGACAAGATGCAGGTCTACAAGTACGTCGTCCACCAGGTGGCCAATGCCTACGGCAAGTCGGCGACGTTCATGCCGAAGCCCGTCTACGGCGACAACGGCACCGGCATGCACTGCCACCAGTCGATCTGGAAAGAGGGGCAGCCGCTCTTCGCCGGCAACATGTACGCCGACCTGTCGGAGACATGCCTGTTCTACATCGGCGGCATCCTGAAGCACGCGCGGGCGATCAACGCCTTCACCAACCCGTCGACCAACTCCTACAAGCGGCTGGTGCCGGGTTACGAGGCGCCGGTGCTGCTCGCTTACTCGGCGCGCAACCGCTCCGCGTCCTGCCGCATCCCGTACGCGACCTCGCCGAAGGGCAAGCGCATCGAGGTCCGTTTCCCCGACCCGTCGGCGAACCCGTACCTCGCCTTCACCGCGCTCCTGATGGCTGGTCTCGACGGGATCAAGAACCGGATCCATCCGGGCGACGCCATGGACAAGGACCTCTACGACCTGCCGCCGGAGGAGCTTTCGGGCATTCCGACGGTGTCGCGCAGCCTGCGCGAGGCGCTCGAGACCCTCGAGGCGGACCGCGAGTTCCTGAAGGCCGGCGGCGTCATGGACGACGACCAGATCGACGCCTACATGGAACTCAAGATGGAGGAGAACGAGCGGTACGAGCAGACGCCGCACCCGGTGGAGTTCGACCTCTACTACTCCGTGTGATCCCGGTGCCCGGGCGAACCGTCCGGGCAACCAACTCCCCTCGATGGCGGCGGGCTCTCCCGCCGCCGTCTTGCTTTGCAGTTGGCCGGGACGTCCGCCTTCGCGCCAGGTCAAACGGGCCCATCGCGGCGGCACGGTGCGAAAGCCTCGCCGGGACGCGGGCGGGCCGCTCCACCCGCGGGACGGACGCCACGTCCGCGCCCCGCCGTTCCCACGGTGCCATGCCGGTCGGCAGACCCGCTCCGCCGGCCTGCTGGCAAGGCTGAAGCGATCGGTACGCGAGCCGACGCCGCCCGAACGGCGCCGGGGACGGGCGGGGGTACGAAGGGCCGAAAGCGCGGGTTGACGCCCCCCCTCCCCGGCGCGGGCCTCCCCATGACCGGTCGGCCCTCGCCCCGCGAAACGTGCGCGGCCGCTCAGGCCGCCGGAACGCCCTCCCGGGCGAGCTCGTCCGCCACGTCCGAGATGGCGGTGGACAGGCGGTCGACGCAGGTGTCCACCTCCTCGGGCGTGATGACGAGGGGCGGGGAGAAGGCGAGGCTGTCCCCGTTGGGGAGCGCGCGGGTGACGAGGCCGAGGTCGAGGGCGCGCCGGGCGATCCGCTGGGCGACCTTAAGGGACGGGTCGAACGCCCGCTTCGCCGCCGGATCCGCCATCAGCTCCACCGCCGCGATGAGGCCCATCCCGCGCACCTCGCCGACGAGGGGCCGACCCTCGAACGTCTCGCGCAGGCGGCTCTGGAGGTGCTCGCCGGTCTCGGCCGCGCGGGCGACGAGCCCCTCGTTCTCGATGATGTCGAGGTTCGCGATCGCCGCCGCGCAGGAGACGGGGTGGGCGGTGTAGGTGTAGCCATGGCCGAACACGCCGAGCGCCTTCGAGCCCTCGGCGAGCGTCTCGAAGATCGCCTCCGAGACCATCACCGCCGACAGGGGCAGGTAGCCCGACGTGATGCCCTTCGCGACCGTCACCAGGTCGGGCTCGATGCCGAACCGCTCGCAGCCGAACATGGTGCCGAGGCGGCCGAAGCCGCAGATCACCTCGTCGGCGATCATCAGGACGTCGTGCTTCCTCAGGACCGCCTGGACATGGTCGAAGTAGCCCTCGGGCGGCACGATCACCCCGCCCGCGCCCATCACCGGCTCGGCGATGAAGGCGGCGACCGTCTCCGGCCCCTCGCGCTCGATGAGGGCGTCGAGCTCGGCCGCGAGGTGGCGGGCGAAGTCGGCTTCGCACATCCCGTCGGGCGCGTTGCGGTAGTGGTGCGGCGTCTCGGTGTGGAGGATGCGCTCGATCGGCAGGTCGAACGCGTCGTGGAGGACCGGGAGGCCGGTGAGGCTCGCCGCCGCCACGGTCACGCCGTGGTAGGCGCGCTTGCGGGAGATGATCTTCTTCTTCTCGGGCCGCCCGCGCAGGTTGTTGTAGTACCAGACGAGCTTCACCTGCGTGTCGTTGGCGTCCGAGCCCGACAGGCCGAAGAAGACCCGCGCCATGTTGCCGGGCGCCATCCGCACGAGCCGGTCGGCGACATGGGCGGGCGCTTCCGTGCCCATGGAAGCGAAGGCGTGGTAGTAGGGGAGGGCGCGGATCTGCCGGTCGACCGCCTCGGCGATCTCGTGCCGCCCGTAGCCCACGTTGACGCACCACAGCCCCGCCAGGGCGTCGACGTACTCGCGCCCCTCGGTGTCCCACAGGCGCGAGCCCTCGCCGCGGGCCATCAGCCGCGGCCCGGTCTCGAGGTGCTGGGCGATCCCGGTGAACGGATGCAGGACGCTGCGCCTGTCGAGCTCCTCGGCCGACAGGTTGTGGGTGGGCGCGGGCTGGTTCATTCGGCTGTCCTCCCGGATGGTTCGCGAGCGAGAGTAGCCGAGAACGCATGGCCGCGCGCCCCTCTTTCCGCCGCGCCCGCCGTGAGGGGGGCCGGCCTTCGCCCCCGCGCCGCCCTTCCCGGGCCGGCGCCGTCAGCCGGCGGCGCGGGCGGGCGGCGCCTCGCCCTCGCCGGCGAGGCGGGCCCGCGCGAGGCGGGTGACCCCCACGAGGTCCACCTTGCCGGTGCCGAGGACCGGCACCTTGTCCACCACGAGGATGTGGCGGGGCACGGCGATCTCCGCGATCCCGCGGTCCTGGGCCGAGGCGAGGAGGCTCGACCGGTCCGCCTCCGGGTTCTCCGTCACCAGCACGATCGATTCCCCGCGCGAGGGGTCCGGCACGGTGGCGGCGGCGTGCATGTGCTCGGGCCACAGGGCGAAGGCGACGGCCTCCGACAGGGTGAGGGACACCCGCTCGCCGCCGATCTTGGCGAAGCGCTTCAGCCGCCCGCGGATCGAGATGAAGCCGTCCCCGTCGACGGACACCACGTCGCCGGTGTCGTGCCAGCCGTCCGGCGGCGGCTCGATCTCGCCCGGACGGTCCACCGACATGTAGCCGAGCATCACGTTCGGCCCCTTGACGTGGAGCTTCTGCCCCTCTTCCAGGCCCGGCACGGGTTCGAGGCGCAATTCGATCCCCGGCAGGGGCCGGCCCACCGTGCCGTCGCGGATGTCGTCGGGATGGTTGCAGGCGAGGACGGGCGCCGTTTCGGTGACGCCGTAGCCCTCCAGCACCTTGAAGCCGAAACGGCTCTCGGCGGCGTCCCGCGTCTCCGGGCGCACCCGCTCCGCCCCGCACACGACGAAGCGCAGGCTGTCCATGGAGCCGGGCTCGCCCGCGCGGATGTACTGGCGCAGGAACGTGTCGGTCGCGAGCATGACGGAGGCGTGGGTCTCGCGGATGCGCTCGGGGATCTGCTTGACCTGGAGGGGCGAGGGGTGGAGCACCACCTCGTGGCCGAGGGTGAGGGGCAGGAGCGTTCCCGACGACAGCCCGTAACTGTGGAAGATGGGCATCGGGTTGAAGAACACGTCCTCCGGCAGGATCGGCAGCGCCGCGTCCACCTGGGCGATGTTGGCCAGGATGTTGCGGTGGGACAGGGCGACGCCCTTGGGCTCGCCCTCGGTGCCGGAGGTGAACAGGATCACGGCCGGGTCGTCGGGCCGGGCGCGCCTGCCGTAGAGGGCGGGAAAGCGCGGGCCGACGACGGCCGCCGCCTTGTCGAGGGCCGTGAGGCCCTTCCTGACGTCCTCGAGCCGCGTGACGGTGGCGAAGGAGGCGATCTCCTCGGCGAGCGGCTCGAGGTGCGCCATCTGCAGGAACCGGTCGGCGGTGAGGACCGTGCGGACCTTCGCCATGCGGCAGGCGGCCTCGAGCGCCTGGCGGCCGGCGGTGAAGTTGAGCATCGCGGGGACGCGGCCGTAGGCGAGGAGGGCGTAAAGGGCGATGACGCCGCCCGCGCTCGTCGGCAGGAGGACCCCGACCGTCTCCCCCGGCGCCGTCGTCCGCGCGAGGGCGCGGCCGAGGGCGAACGTGCCCTTCAGGAGGTCGCCGTAGGTGATCTTGCGCCCGTCGCCGTCCACGATGGCGAGAGCGTCCCGGCCGCGGCGGCGCGCCGCCTCCAGGAGCGCCTCGACGAGGTCCCGCCGCGTCTCGGCCAGGATGTCCTCGAGACCCGTCGCGGACCCCTTCGCCTGCGGCCTCGCGCGGCGGCGCCCGTCGGCGTCGGCCTTGCCCATGTCGTCCTCCCCTCGATCCCGCGGATTGCCGCGTGGCCTCGCCCCCGCCGCCCGCCGCCGCGCGCGCCCTCTGCCGGACGCGTTCTCGACGCCTCGCGTCGAAATGGGAGCGGGGGAGCGGCGTTCAAGCGCCCGCCCCTGCGAGCGGCGGGCTTGTCCGGAGCTTGCGTCACCGGCGGCGGCCCCGTTGCGCCGGGCGCGCCGAGCCGGTACTCGCATCCGGACCGCCCGCCACGACCGGATCGTCCCGCCATGATGAGCCTTCCCTTCTTCGGCGTCTTCCTCGCCCTCCTGTCGGCCGTGTCCGGATTCCGGACGGGAGCGGTGGTGCTGACGCTCCTGTCCGTGGTGGCGACGCTCGTGCTCTTCCGCCTGCACGCCACCGATTCCCTCGCCATCAACCTGTGACCGCCCGGCGATGTCGACCGATCTCGCCCGCCAGCTCAACGCGCTCGGCCTTCTCGCCCTCACGGCCGTGCTCCTCGTCGCCTTCGCGGAGCAGTTCGTGCTCAACGAGCTGCCGTGCCCGCTGTGCCTCCTGCAGCGGGCGGGCTTCGTGCTTGCGGGCATGGGGCTCGCCCTCAACCTCACCTCGGGGGTCCGGCCGGCCCACTACGGGCTGACGATCCTCGGCGCGGTCGCCGGCGGGGCCGTGGCCCTGCGCCAGGTGGCGCTCCATGTGGTGCCGGGCACGGGCGCCTACGGCTCGGCCATCCTCGGCCTCCACCTCTACAGCTGGGCGTTCGTGCTGTTCGGTCTCGTCGTCGCGGGCACGGCGCTCATGCTGCTGTCGACCCGCCAGTTCCTGCCCGACCCTTTCGAGGAGGGGCGGGGTGCGGCGCGCGGCCTGCTGCCCCGTCTCGCCCTCGTGCTGTTCGCTCTCGTCGTCCTCGGCAACGGGGTCGCGACCCTTGCGGAGTGCGGCGGCGGTCTTTGCCCCGACGATCCGACCGATTACCGCAGCTTCGACGCCTTGATGGACTGGCTGGAGGGTCGTGGCGGCTGAACGACCGGCGCGCGGGAACCGGGGCGGGCGGGGCTGGATGGTGGTCGTGGGCGCGCGGGCGCTGCGGCGCGATCAGGCCTCTTGCCGTGGCCGCGATCCTGCCGGTCCGCGACGCGCCGGTACCGGGCCGTACCGGCGATACCGGCCAGCAGTGCAGACGGGCGGCGTGGGGACCGGCGCCTCGCCCCCGTCGACGCGGCGCAGGGGCCGTCGGCCCGGCCCGCAGGCCGGCGGACCGCCTCGATACGGCATCCGGGGGAGCCTGCTCGTCCCGCCGAAGGGCGGCGCGGGTCGCGAAGTGGCTTCGGCGCCGGAGATCGCCGGGACGGTCGGCTCCGATGGACCTGCCCCCCGGTCGGCGCCCGACGCGGCCACCTCGCGAGGGCGTTCCGTCGGTACACGGCGCGGGAGCGCCCGGGCCAGCGGGTGAGGCGGCAATCCCTCGGCGCGGACGGTGCCCTCGGAGACTTCGCCCTCATCCGTGGGAGTGCGGACACCCCCGCCGCGTCCTCGGCAGGGCCGTCATGTTCGCGCAGGCGGGTTTCCTCGCCCATTCCACGGGTCGCGGGCGCGTGCTCCACCCCATTGTGGGCGGCCATTGTCCGCGATCGAGGGCGGAAAGTCGGCCGACGAGGCCATGGGTTCAGTCTCGGCGCCCGGGGGGCGACGTCGGCGCGTCGGCCGTATCGCCCTTCATGCCACCCGATGATGGCGTCGATGCCCGGCAGTATCGTTCGGGCGCCGGCCACCGGTTCTCCGGCCGCCGGTCCTCCGGCCGCGGCCCGGCGAAATCGCGTGGTGGCCGACCCCGCCGGTTCCGTTCCGGTCGGGCGGAGCGGAGGCGGCTGCGATGCGCCCGCCGCCACGCCGGGTTCGGTCTTCGCACGAGCCGGCCGGCAATGCTCCGCCGCCCGGTGCTCGGTGTCCACGCGAAGGGCCGGTCCGTCTTCGCCGTGCGACGGAGGCAGGGGCGCGAAGGCATCGCCGGTGCACGAGGAGGCTCGCAGGGGGACGCGCGACGGCCGGTCAGGCCCGATGCGCCGGATGCGATGCCGTTTGTGGCCTGCGCACGAGGCGGCCGCGCCCGGCTCCGCCGCGCGCTGCCCGGCGTCCGGACCAAGGGCCGTTCCCTCCTTGCGTGCGACCGGAGCGGGGCCCGCAGCCATCGACGGTCCTCGGCGACGCTCGCCTGGGGGCGCGCGACGGCCGGCCGGGCTGCGATGCGCCCGCCGCCACGCCGGGTTCGGTCTTCGCACGAGCCGGCCGGC
>CAZJNX010000116.1:0-4730 GCA_964547415.1 uncultured Hyphomicrobiales bacterium | reverse complement strand
AATGCTCCGCCGCCCGGTGCTCGGTGTCCACGCGAAGGGCCGGTCCGTTTTCGCCGTGCGACGGAGGCAGGGGCGCGAAGGCATCGCCGGTGGTCGAGGAGGGTCTCGGGGGGCGCGCGACGGCCGGTCAGGCCGGTGCGCCGGATGCGATGCCGTGTGTGGCCTGCGCACGAGGCGGCCGGCAACGCTCTGCCGCGCGCCGCCCGGCGTCCCGGGCGACGGCCCGTTCGTCCCTTGCCGTGCGGCCGGGGCAGGGCTCGAAGGCATCGCCGGTGGTGGAGGAGGCTCGCGGGGGGCGCGCGACGGCCGGCCGACCCCCGAGGCAGTGTCCCTGGCGGTGGGGTAGGGGGCCGCGCGCGGAGCTTCCGGCGTAGCGCAGCGCGCGGCCGTGGGTGAGGCTGGCAGCCATCGCCGATCTTCGCAGAAGGTTCGGGTTGCAGGACCTTGAACCTGAAACGGCGACGGCGATGACCGAACAGAGGATGGCGCCGATCGAGCTGGTCAAGAAGCAGGCGGACGGCAATCGTGTGCGCGAGATGCCGGCCTTCGCGGCGGAGCGGATCATGGACGCCGAGGTCGAGGCGCGGACCGGTGCGGCCAACGGCGCGCGACGGCCGGCCCGGTCCCCGGTGCGCCTGACTTGAGTTCAGGGCAGGCGCACCGGGCCGGCCTGCGCAAGCACCGGTCCCGGATCGACCCGGCAGCGCGGCGCCCGGCAGCGCGGGGCCCGGCGTCCGGCCGACGTTCGGCGTGGCTGCCGTCGGCAGGGGCTCCGCGGAACCGGTGGCCGGGCGGCGGGGCCGGCGCCCCTTGCCGGTCGGACGTGACGAAGGCGTGGCCGGCGGGATCCGTCGGGGCGAGATCGCGACGCCCCCGCCGCTCAGCGCACGACCGGACGCAGAAGATGCGGCGGCGGCACAGGCACCGGCGGCACCGCGGGAACGCACCCCCGGCGGGGCACCACCTTGCGGACGCCCATCGAGCGGAGGGATTGCCCACGGATCGAAGCCGTCGCCCCTGCCCGGATCGCGGAGCGTCGCCGCACAGGGTGGCGGTGCCCGCCCGCCACCGGGTTCAGGCCGCGGTCTCGCCGCGCTGGCGGGCCTGCTTGGCGAAGCGCTTCGTCACGCGCTCGCGCTTGAGGCGCGACAGGTAATCGATGAAGAGGACGCCGTTCAGGTGGTCGATCTCGTGTTGCAGGCACACCGCCAGAAGGCCGTCCGCCTCCACCTCCCGACGCTGCCCCTCGAGGTCGAGGTAGCCGACGCGCACGCGGGCGGCGCGCTCCACGTCCTCCATGTACTCCGGGATCGACAGGCAGCCCTCCTGTTGGACCTTGCGCTCGTCCGAAGTCCACAGGACCTCCGGGTTCACGAGGGCCATGGGCTGCGGCTCCTCCCCCTCGCCGGCACAGTCGCACACCACGACGCGCTGCAGGACGCCCACCTGGGGCGCGGCGAGGCCGACGCCGGGAGCGGCGTACATGGTCTCCAGCATGTCCTCGGCGAGGGTGCGCAACGCTTCGTCCACGGCGGCGACGGGCTCGGCCACCTTGCGCAGGAGGGGATCGGGGAGGATGAGGATGTCACGCTTCGACATGGGGACGAGATACGGAGCGCGACCGGCGCGGTCAACGGCCCGGACGGGGCATTAACCCTGAGGCTGGCGCGGGGCTTGCGGCGGCGTTCCCCGCCGGCGAGGAAAGAAGAACGAATCGCGACCCCGCGAGGGAGGCACCCATCCGCGACGCGCTGGCCACGGGCGCCGTTCCCACCCCGCTCGCCGAGTTCCTCGTGCTCGCGGCGGTCGTGGCGGTGGTGACGCTGGTCGCGCTCGCCCGCGCACGCGGCGCCGGCGAGCGGGCGGGGGACGGGGCCGTGGCCGACGCGCTCGCCCGCCTCGTGGAGAAGGTGGGGGCGATCGAGCGGGTCTTCTCCGACAAGCAGGTGCGGGGCGCCTTCGGCGAGGCGCGGATGGAGGCGATCGTCCGGGACGGTCTGCCGCGGGGCGCCTATCGTTTCCAGCCGCGCCTTGCGAGCGGGGCGCGGCCCGACTGCCTGATCCGACTGCCCGGCGGCGGGCCGGGGCTGGTCGTGGACGCCAAGTTTCCCCTGGAGGGCTGGCGGCAACTCGAGGCGGCGCGGGCGGCGGGCGAGGGGCGGGCGGTCCGGGAGGCCGAACAGCAGATGCGGCGCGACGTCTCCCGCCACGTGCGCGCCGTCGCCGAGACCTACCTGGTGCCGGGCGAGACGCTGCCCGTCGCGCTCCTGTTCGTGCCCGCCGAGGGCGTGTTCGCGACGATCCACGAGACCTTTCCGGACCTCGTGGAGCGCGCACACCGGGCGCGGGTGGTGATCGTCTCGCCCACGTTGATGGCGCTCGCCGTCCTGCTCGTCGGCGTCCTCCTGCGCGACGTGAAGGTGGCGGAGGCGGCGCGTCAGGTGCGTGCCGAGGTCGATGCCGCGGCCGACGAGGCGGCGGCGCTCGCCGATGCGTCCGAGGCCCTGTCGGCGCGCCTGTCCGCGGCGGCGGGCGAGCTCGCTTCCCTCGGCGCCCTGTCGGCACGCCTCAAGGCCCGCGGCGCCCGCCTGGAGCGGCTCGACTTCGAGAGCGGGTCGCCAGAGCGCGCGGCCGCGCCGCCGCGGTGATGGCTGCGCGGAACCGTGGCGATGCACGCCGGCGGGACCATGGCCCTTTCGGTAGTGCGGGCGTTCCCGGGAGCGATGAGGGATGGAGGTCTCGCCTCCCGCGGCGCGATGGACGGCCCCCCCGTGTCTGTCGGCGCGGTGGCAGGTTCGGAAAGCGCGGAAGGGAGCCTTTCCCCCGAGGGGCCCCGGCCCGTGTGGGAGCAAGGGTAACCCTTCCGCGTCGCTTCTCGACCCGGAACAGTTGCTCGGGACAGTCGATCCCGCACGACATGGACGGGACGCTCGACCCGAGCCACGCACCGTCGGCGGCTGCGACCTCTCGCGTGCCGTCCCCGGCCTCCACGGCCTGCCGCGCGCCGTCGCCGCGCCGATGCCGGACGAACCGGACGCGATCGCCGCCCAGGTCGCGTCCCACGAGGCGGACGGCCTCGTCGTGTTCGAGGCGACAAGCGGCTGCGACGGTCCCCCGAACGGCGCCCTCGCCGGGCGCGGCCCCGCCTTGCCGCTGACCGATCCGCGCCAGGCGCGCGCGTTCGCCAGAGCCACCGGCCTCCTCGCCGGGACCGTGCGTCGTGGCTGCGGGTCGTCCCGGCCTTCCGGATCTCGACCGGCTGCCTGCGTCGCCTGAGGAAACCGGACGGCCGGCTCCGGGCCGGGCGGCCCGGGACGGTGAGCGGAAGGTCGAGCACCGGGCCCATCCGCGCGAGCCCCCGGTCATCGACGCGGCCGGACCGAGGCGACGATCGGCCTCATCACCCGCCAGGTCGCCGCGCCCGATCGCGCCATCGCCCGGCTCATCGAGGAAGACCGAACGCTCTCCCCGCAGGCCCGCCTGTCGGGCGCCGTGCCGGGCATCGGCCCGACGGTCCTCGCAACCCTTCCCGGCGAGCGCCGCGCGGACCTTGCACCTTCCACCCCCGGTGCGGCGGGCGCCGCGCAGCGGTTGCCTTTCCCGTGCCTCGCGAGCGAGGGCGGCGATCCGTCCGCGGGGGAGCGTGCCGGGCGCGGCCGGTTCGCCGAGACCGGCGGCGAGGACGCGGGGGCCGACACCGCGGCCGGGAGCGGCCGCTCCTGCGCGCAAGGTCGCGGTCCTCGGCGCGGACGTCGGCGATCGCGGTCGGCGGCCGCGAAGCGGCGGGTGAAGGGGGACGGTCGGGGCCTCGATGTCGGCGGCGATCTCGTCCTTGCCGCCGCCGTGGCGACGGGTTCCGTCGGCCTCTCCTATGCCGTTGAGCTGGCGACGGCGGCGGAGCAGGTCGCCGAGGCGGGCCCGGGCCGGACTTTTTGGCGTCGTGACCGGCAGGCAGAGGCGCGTGCCCATCTCGGCGCGGACACGGGCGAGGGTGCGGCGTGTCTTCGCGAGGACGCGATGGCGGGCGAATGGGCGGGCCTGCCGCGGGTCGACGCGGGCGAAGACGACCCCGCTGGCGGCGAGGGCGGCCGTCAGCGGGCGATCGCATCCGCTGGTGGCCTCGAGGACGACGAGGGTGTCCGGCGCCAGCGGTCCGGCCCGGGCGGCGACGGCAGCGCCGGCGTTGTCGACCCGCCCCGGACGGCCGGCCGGGAGGGCATCAAGGTCGCGGAAGGCGCGGGCGCGGTCGCAGCCGACGACGGTGCGTGGTGGCGAGGGGCCTGTCCATGTCGTGCGGGATCGACTGTCTCGAGCAACTGTTCAGGGTTGAGAAGCGACGCGCAATGGGACCCTTGCTCCCTGACGGGCTGCGGACCCTCGGGGGGACGGGCACCCTTCCGCAACGCCAACCGACCACCTCGCCGACAGGGACGGGCTTGCCGCCGCAGCCGCAAAATCGCCACCTCGCCGACAGACAGGGGACGCCGGCTTCCGTGGCCTCGATCCGGTTCATGGGTGATGGCGCGGCGGCTGGCGTGTCCGTCGGGTCGGCGGCCCCGGTCCGACGGGCTCGGCCTTGCCGACCCCGCGCGCCGACCCGCGCAAAACTGCCACCTCGCCGACAGACAGGGGGCGCCGGCTTCCGTGGCCTCGATCCAGTTCATGCGTGACGGCGCGGCGGCCGGCGTGTCCGTCGGGTCGGCGGCCCGGTCCGACGGGCTCGGCCTTGC
>CAZJNX010000115.1:0-15369 GCA_964547415.1 uncultured Hyphomicrobiales bacterium | reverse complement strand
AGGGCGGCGAGGAAACTGTCCGGCCGCGCCCGGCCGGTGCCGGCGAGCGAGAAGGCGGTGCCGTGGTCGGGCGAGGTGCGCACGAAGGGAAGGCCCAGCGTCACGTTGACGGCCGTGTCGAAGGCGAGGGTCTTCACCGGGATGAGCGCCTGGTCGTGGTACATGGCGAGCGCCGCGTCGTAGGTCGGCCGGGCGAGCGGGGTGAACATGGCGTCCCCCGGGTGCGGGCCGGTGGCGTCGATCCCCTCCGCCGCGAGGGCCTCAACCGCCGGGCGCACGACGCGCTCGTCCTCCTCGCCCAGCATCCCCTCCTCGCCCGCGTGGGGGTTGAGGCCGGCGACCGCGATGCGCGGCGCGGCGATCGCGAAGCGGGCGGCGAGGTCCCGGGCGAGGATCCGCCCGGTCTCGACGATCAGCCCGGTGGTGAGGGCGTCCGGCACCTGTCTCAGCGGCATGTGGATGGTGACGGGCACCACCTTCAGGTCCTCGGCGGCGAGCATCATGACGGGCCGGGCGGGTGGCGCGCCGTGCCGCTCGGCGAGGGCGCCCAGGAACTCGGTGTGGCCCGGGAAGCCGAAGCCCGCGTCCGACAGGCTCTTCTTGTGGATGGGCGGGGTGACGACGGCGCGCGCCCGTCCGGCGAAGACGGCCGCCACCGCCGCCTCGATGGAGGCGATGACGGCTGTCGCGTCCCCCGCCGACGGCCGGCCCGGCGCCCCCTCGACCGTCGAACCGGTCGAAACGACCCGGAGGACGCCGGCAGGGGCGGGCGCGGCGGACGTGCCCGCGCTCTCCTCGACGCTGACGGGGAGAGACAGGAGTGCGGCGCGGCGGGCGAGGAAGGCCGGGTCCCCGTGCACCACGAAGGGGGGCGTTCCGCCCCGCGCCGCGGCCGCGAGCACGATGTCCGGGCCGATCCCCGCGGGCTCGCCGAGGGTGACGGCGAGCGGGGCCGCCGGGTCCGGCCGCAAGGCGGCGGCCACGGGCGGCCTCAGCGGCGCTCGATGAGGGCGTCGCGCCGCAGCGTCCTCAGCCACTGCTGGGCGAAGCGCTCGCCCCGCTCCGAGCGCAGCTCCCCCTCGAGGGCGTTCATGGCCGCCGCGGTGGAGCGGATGTTGCGCTTGTCGCACACGGCGAACATGACGATCCCCTCGGGCCGGTCGATGGGGCCGGACAGGCGCCCGACCGACACTTTCTCGAGGTCGGCGGCGAGGTCGCCGGGCATCTCCGAGGCGAGGCGGCGGCCGAACGGCTTCACCACCACCCCGTCGAGCTTGCGTGCGAAGGGCAGGCCCTCCTCGCAGCTCGTGAAGCGGCCGCGCAGGCTGTTGGCGCGGCTCATCGCGGCGTTCTTGGCCGATCGGCTGGCGTTCGCCGGCAGCACCACGATCACCTGCTCCAGCGAGTACTCGGTGGTCTCCCTCGCGGTCTCGCCGCCGCTCTCGCGAAGGGCGGCGACGAGGTCTTGCTCGGTCACCGGGGATGTGGCGCGAAAGCGCGCGGAGACGAGCCGGCCCCAGGCGATCTGGGCGCGGATGCGGTCTTCCAGGGTGTCGAAGCGCACCCCCTGCTGGCCGAGCGCCTGGCGCAGCTGGGACTGGCTGATGCCCGCGCGGCTCGCGATGTTGCCGATCGCCTGGTCCACCTCCCGGTCCGAGACGGAGATACCCGCCCGCCGCGCCTCCTGCATCTGGAGGGTCTCGTTGATGAGCTCCTCCTCGGCGGCCCGCGTCGGATTGCCGCGGACCCCCGTCAGGCGCAGGAGCCGCGCCCGCTGGGCGATGTCGTAGTTGGTGATCGGCTGGTTGTTGACGACGAGGCGGATGGAGGTGGAGGCCTGTGCCGGCGCGTGCGGGGCGAGCGCCGCGGCGAGGATGGCCACGAGCGCGAGAAGCGCCACGGCGGGCCGGAGCGGGAAGCTGCGCCCGCCGGTCGTGGTCGTTGCAAGGGTCGTCATCATGCGGCTCGTCCTCGCGGTTCGTCCGCGCCGGGTTCTAGGCCATTTTCGCCGGAGATGGTATCCGCCGCCGCGCCTCAGGCCTTGACGAGCACCTGCGGCGACAGGCCGAGCCGGTCCATCACGTTGCGCGTGTCGACCACGAGGCGGGCGCCCTTCGCGACGAGCGGCCAGTCGATCCCGTCGTGGTCGGTGGCGACGAGGACGGCGTCGGCGGCCGCGACGGTCTCGGTCGTGAGGGGCACGGACCGGCGACCGGCGAGGTGCGCGTAGTCCCGCGTCGGCGGGATCGCCTCGAAGAAGGGGTCGTGAAAGTCGACCGCGCCCGCCCGCGGCAGGAGGAGGTCGATGAGCTTGAGCGCCGGGCTCTCGCGCAGGTCCGCCACGTTCTTCTTGTAGGCGAGGCCGAGGACGAGGACGCGCGCCCGCGACAGGGGAAGGCCGACGGCGTCCCCCACCGCCCGCTCGAGACGGGCGACCACGTGGGCGGGCATCGCCCGGTTGATCTCGCCCGCGAGCTCGATGAAGCGGGTCGGCACCTCGAAGGCGCGCGCCTTCCAAGCGAGGTAGAACGGGTCCACCGGGATGCAGTGGCCGCCGAGCCCGGGGCCGGGCTGGAAGGGCATGTAGCCGAACGGCTTGGTGGCGGCGGCGTCGATCACCTCCCACACGTCGATGCCCATGGCGTCGAACACCACCTTGAGCTCGTTCACGAGGGCGATGTTGACCGCGCGGAAGACGTTCTCGGTGATCTTCGCCGCCTCGGCCGTCTCCATCGAGGAGACGGTGACGACCTCGTCCACGACGCGGGCGTAGAAGGCGGCCGCGAGGCGGGTCGCCGCCTCCCCGTCGCCCGCCACCACCTTCGGGATCCGCCGCGTGGTGTGGACGGCGTTGCCCGGGTCCTGCCGCTCGGGCGAATAGGCGATGAAGAGCTCCTCCCCGAGGGAAAGGCCGGAGCGGGCGAGGCGGGGGGCGAGCACTTCCCGCGTGGTGCCGGGGTAGCTCGTCGATTCCAGGACCACGAGCTGGCCCGGCCGCACCACCGCCGCCAGCATGTCGGCCGTGCGCTCCACGAAGGAAAGGTCCGGCTCCCGGTGGGGGCCGAGCGGTGTCGGCACGCAGATGCAGATGACGTCCGCCGCCGCCAGCCTTTCCGGCGAGGACACGGCGACGAAGCGGCGGGCGGCGATCGTCTCCGCGAGGCTTTCGTCCGAAACGCCCGCGATGTAGGAGCGGCCCTGGTTGAGGGCGTCCACCTTGGCGCAGTCCACGTCGAAGCCGACTGTGGCAAGGCCCGCCTCGGCGCTCGCGACCGCGAGCGGCAGGCCCACGTAGCCGAGGCCGACGACGGCGACGCGCGCCTTGCCCGCCTCGAGGAGGGCGAGGAGCTCTACCGCCCCCTCCGGCAGCCGCGGGGCAGCGGCGGTCGACCGCGCCCGTGCGCCGGGGGTGGCGGGTGCCGTATTCTCCTTCGGAGCCGCCGAGACGACCGCGAGGGTCTGCGCCTTCGCCGCGGGCATCAGGCGAGGCCCCTCGCCATCGGGATGGTCATGGAACGGATCTCCGTGTCTTCTTCCGGGGTGACCTCGCCGCCCCTTTCGCCGGGCCGCACGGGCCCTCCCGTCGCCTCGACGACGCCCGCGACGGGCCTCGCAAGGCCCGTGCCGCGCGACCGCGCCTTCCCGGGCCGCACGCCGCGCTTGCCCGCCTGCGGGCGCGGCACCCTGTGCCACTGGACGAAGGCCGCCCGATGGGCCACACAGGGCGCCGAACGGGACCTGGGCGATCCACTGGCATGCGTATTGCGATCATTGGTACCGGCATTTCCGGCCTCGGTGCAGCCTACGCGCTGCACGGCAGCCATGAGATCGCCGTGTACGAGCGGCGGGAGCGGATCGGCGGCCATTCCGCCACCGTGACGGTGGACTACGACGGGCGGACGATCCCGGTGGACACCGGCTTCATCGTCTACAACGAGGCCAACTACCCGAACCTCACGGCCCTGTTCGACGAGCTCGCGGTGCCGACCGAGCCGAGCGACATGAGCCTGTCGGTGTGCCTCGACGACGGTGCCCTCGAGTGGTCGGGGGACGGTCTGTCCGCCCTCTTCGCCCAGAAGCGCAACCTCGTCCGCCCGCGCTTCTGGCGGATGCTCGCCGAGATCGTCCGCTTCAACCGCCTCGCCCGGCAGGCCCTTCGGGATGGCTCCCTCGGGGAGGTGACGACGGCCGACTTTCTGGCCCGCCACGGCTTCTCGCCGGTGCTTGCCGAGGACTACCTCTACCCGATGGCGGGGGCGATCTGGTCCACCCCCCAGGGTCGGGTCGGGGACTTCCCGGCCGCGACGCTGATCCGCTTCTTCGACAACCACCGCCTCCTGCACCTGCGCCAGCGGGACTGGCGGACGGTCTCGGGCGGCTCCCGCGCCTACGTGGAGCGGCTCGTCGCGCCGTTCCGGGCGCGGATCCGGACGGCGACGCCGGTGACGGCGGTGACGCGCCGGCCCGACGGCGTTCTCGTCGCCGACGCAAGGGGCGGGGAGGAGCACTTCGACGCGGTCGTGATCGCCGCCCACTCGGACCAGGCGCTCGCCATGCTCGCCGACGCGGACGGGGACGAGCGGGCGATCCTGTCGGCGATCCGGTACCTGCCCAACGACGTATGGCTCCACAGGGACCCGCGGTTGATGCCCCGGCGGCGGCGGACCTGGGCGTCGTGGAACGCCATGCGCCCGGTCGGGGCGCCCGCGGACGGGGCGATGGTGGTCAGCTACTCCATGAACCGGCTGCAGAACATCGACCACGCGATGCCGCTGTTCGTGACGCTGAACCCGGCCGGGCCGCCGCGGGAGGATCTCGTCTTCGGCCGTTTCACCTACGACCACCCCCAGTACGACGCCGCGGCCGTCGCCGCCCAGGCGCGCCTGCCGGAGATCCAGGGCCGCCGGCGCACCTTCTTCTGCGGCGCCTGGTGCGGCTACGGCTTCCACGAGGACGGGCTCGCCGCGGGCCTTGCCGCCGCCGAGGCGCTCGGCGGGCGCGTGTCGTGGCGGCCCGCGCCGGACGCGCCCCTCCCGTTCGAGGCCGCGGCTTGAGCGAGGGTTTTCCCACCACGTGTGCGGCGAACGGGGCGCCGCCGGCGGAGGCGGCCGTCCTCTACGCGGGCGAGGTGATGCACGCGCGCATGAAGCCGGTGCCGCACCGCTTCACCTACCAGGTGCTCACCGTCCTCCTCGATCTCGACCGGCTGGAGGAGGCGAACCGGGCCTCGCCCCTGTTCTCGATCGACCGGCCGAACCTCGTCAGCGTCAACGCCCGGGACCACGGGCCGCGGGACGGCTCGCCCCTCGCGCCCCACGCCCGGGCCCTGATCGCCGAGGCGACGGGGCTCGAGGCCGGGACGATCCGCCGCGTCTTCATGCTCGCCTATCCCAGGCTCTTCGGGCAGGTCTTCAACCCGCTCACGGTCTATTTCGCCTACGCCGACGGGGAGGCGCCCGTCGGCATCCTCTACGAGGTGCGCAACACCTTCGGCGGGATGCACACCTACGCCCTTCCCGTCGCCGACGGGGAGCTGTCGGCGGGCGGCATCCGCCAGCGGCGGGCCAAGAGTTTCTTCGTCTCCCCCTTCATCGAGATGGAGGAGACGTACGCCTTCCGCCTCCTGCCGCCGGGGGAGGGGGTCAGGGTGCGCATCCTCGAGACGGACCGGGAGGGGCCGATCCTGTCGGCGACCTTCGCCGGGCGGCGGCGCCCGCTCACCACCCGCGCCCTCGCCGCCGCCCTCGGCGAGCAGCGCTTCTTCCCGTTCAAGGTGATCGGGGCGATCCACGTGGAGGCGGTCCGCCTCCTCGCCAAGGGCATCAAGGGGCTGCCGATCCCGCGGGAGGCGAAGCGGACGACGTGGAGCGTCGGCGCGGGGGCGGTGCACGGGGACGCGAAGACCATCACGCAACAGCCACAGGGAGAGGGCCGGCTTGAGCACGGTTGAGGCGAGGAAGGGGGAGGCGTTCCTCATCACCCGGGAGAATGCGCAGGAGGCGGCGCGCCGCCTGCCGCTCGCCATGCGCGCGCCCGTCCGGGCGCTGTCGCGCCTCGAGCGCGGGACCCTCGCGGTCGCCCTGCCGAACGGGACGCGCTTCGTCCTGAAGGGGCGGACGGCGGGCGTCGACGGCGAGATCGCGATCTCGAGCTGGCGCTTCTTCCGCCGCCTCGCCACCCGCGGGGACGTGGGCGTGGGCGAGGCCTACATGGCGGGCGAGTGGGACAGCCCGGACCCGACGGCGCTCCTGCGCGTCCTCGCCGACAACGTGGACACGGTGGCGGCCGAGACGATGCCGACGGGCCTCGCCGCCCGCGTCCTCGCCCTCCAGCACTTCTTCAACCGCAACACGCCGCGCCAGGCGCGGCGCAACATCGCCGCCCACTACGATCTCGGCAACGCCTTCTACGAGGCCTGGCTCGACCCCTCCATGACCTATTCGTCCGCCCTCTACGGGCGCGGGGCGAACGACCTCGAGACCGCCCAGCGGGACAAGTACCGGGCGCTCGCGGAGGCGGCCGGCATCCGCGCGGGCGACCACGTCCTTGAGATCGGCTGCGGCTGGGGGGGCTTCGCCGCGTACGCCGCCCGCGAGATCGGCGCGCGGGTGACGGGCCTCACCATCTCCGCCGAGCAGAAGGCCTTCGCCGAGGCGCGGATGGCGCGCGAGGGCCTGTCGGACAAGGTGACGATCGCGCTCACCGATTACCGCGACGCCCGCGGCACCTACGACCGCGTCGTCTCCATCGAGATGTTCGAGGCCGTGGGCGAGCGCTGGTGGCCCGACTTCTTCCGCGTGGTGCGCGAGCGCCTCGCCCCCGGCGGGCGGGCGGGCCTGCAGATCATCACCATCCGGGACGACCTGTTCGAGGGCTACCGCAAGAGCGCCGACTTCATCCAGAAGTACATCTTCCCCGGGGGCATGCTGCCGCCGATGGAGCGGCTCCACGCGCTTGCGGCCGGGGAGGGAATGAAGGTGGCCCACGTCGACGGCTTCGGCGAGGACTACGCCCGCACGCTCGCCGAGTGGCGCGAGCGCTTCCTCGCCGCGTGGCCGAGGCTGACGCCGATGGGCTTCGACGAACGCTTCCGGCGCATGTGGCTGTTCTACCTTCACTTCTGCGAGGCGGGCTTTTCCGCGGGGACGATCGACGTGAAGCACATCGCGCTTGCGCGAGGCTGACGGGGCGGCCGCGGCCCGCCGCCCGGGCGGTGACGGCCTCTCACCGCCCCTTGCGGACGGGCGCGGCAGGCGGCACATTCCAGCCCCCGAATTTCCGAGGATGTCCCGGGCGGGGCCCGTCCCTCCGGGGGCGCGGCCGCCCCGCCCGACCGTTCGCACAGGATCGAACCCACGATGCGGGCCACACTCGAACGCGCGCAGTTCCTGAAGCCACTCGCCCACGTCCACCGGGTGGTGGAGCGGCGCAACACCATCCCGATCCTGTCGAACGTGCTGATCCGCTCCGACGGCGGCTCCCTCAGCCTGAAGGCGACCGACCTCGACCTCGAGGTGGTGGAGAGCGTGGCGGCCATGGTGGAGGTGGCCGGCGCCACCACGGTGCCCGCCCACATGCTCCACGACATCGTCCGCAAGATCCCGGAGGGGGCGCAGATCCGCCTCGAGACCAGCGCGGACGGGGCGACCATGACCTTGACCGCCGGCCGCTCCCGCTTCTCCCTCCAGATGCTGCCCGAGACAGACTACCCGGACATCACCGCGGGCGGCTTCACCCACTCCTTCGCCATCAAGGCGGCGGACCTCAAGTGGCTGGTCGAGCGGACCCAGTTCGCCATCTCCACGGAGGAGACGCGCTACTATCTCAACGGCATCTTCCTGCACACGGTCGAGGGGGCCGACGGCATGGCGCTCCGCGCCGTCGCGACGGACGGGCACCGCCTCGCCCAGGCCGAGCTTCCCGTGCCCGACGGGGCGGCCGGCATGCCCGGCATCATCGTGCCGCGCAAGACCGTGGGCGAGGTCCAGCGCCTGCTGGAGGACCCGGACGCGGACGTTTCCGTCGAACTGTCGGACGCCAAGATCCGCTTCACCATCGGCCCCGTCGTCCTCACCTCCAAGCTGATCGACGGCACCTTCCCGGACTACGTCCGCGTCATCCCGAAGAACAACGACAAGGTCCTCCTCGTGGAGCGGGAGGACTTCACCCGCGCCGTCGACCGCGTCTCCACGGTGGCGAGCGAGCGGGGGCGGGCGGTGAAGCTCTCCCTGTCGGAGGGGATGCTGGTGCTCACGGTCAACAACCCCGAATCCGGCATGGCGACGGAGGAGCTCGCCGCCGACTACGAGGCGGCGCCGCTCGACATCGGCTTCAACTCCAAGTACCTCCTCGACATCGCCGGCCAGGTGGGCTCGGAGGCGATGCGCTTCCGCCTGTCGGACGCGGGGTCGCCCACCGTGGTGGAGGACACCGGCGACGAGCGCCTCCTCTACGTCCTGATGCCGATGCGGGTGTGAGGGGCGGCCCCGGCACGATCGGCCCGCCCGCCCCCGGGGCCGCGCCATGGCCGGCCTGAGGCGGGTCTGGCTGAGGAGCCTGACCCTCGCCGACTTCCGCAACTACGCCGAACTCTCCCTCGCCCTCGGCCGCGAGGCGGTGGCCTTCGTGGGGCCGAACGGGGCGGGCAAGACCAACCTCCTCGAAGCGGTCTCCGTGCTTTCGCCGGGCCGTGGCCTGCGCCGGGCCACCTACGACGACATGGTCCGCCAGGGCGCGGCGGCGGGGCCGGGGGGCGCGCCGCCGGGCTGGACGGTCGCCGCCGACGTGGTGCGCGAGGAGGCCGGCGGGGAGGCGGTGCCGGTGCGCGTCGGCAGCCGCTACGCCGCCGCGCCGGGGGAGACGCGGCGGGCGCGGCGCATCCGCATCGACGGGGCGGACGCGGCTGCGGACGACCTTCTCGCCGTCCTCGTGGTGTTGTGGCTGACGCCGGCCATGGACGGCCTGTTCACCGGCGCGGAGGCCGACCGCCGCCGCTTCCTCGACCGGATGACCCTCGCCCTCTTCCCGGACCACGGCCGCCACGCGAGCGCCTACGAGAAGGCGATGCGCCAGAGGAACCGCCTCCTCGAGGAGGGGGGCGGCGTCGCCGCGTGGCTCGACGCGGTGGAGGCCGAGCTCGCCCGGCACGGCGCGGCGATGGCGGCTGCCCGCGCGACGCTGGTGGAGCGCCTCGACGGGGCGCTGGAGCGGGCGGGCACCGCCGACTTCCCCCGCGCGCACCTCGCCCTGTCGGGCGACCTCGAGACCCTCGCCGCCGGGACGGGCACGGACGGCCTCGAGGAGGCGCTGCGGCAAGCCTGGCGGGACGGGCGGCGGCGGGACGAGGCGGCGGGCCGCACCCTTCTCGGGCCCCACCGGACGGCGCTCGCCGTCACCCACGTCGACAAGGCGATGCCGGCTGACAAGGCCTCCACCGGCGAACAGAAGGCCCTCCTCATCCAGATCGTCCTCGCCCATGCGGAGCTGACGGCGTCCGCGACCGGCGAGGCGCCCGTCCTCCTCCTCGACGAGGTGGCCGCCCACCTCGACCCGGACCGGCGGGCGGCCCTTTTTTCGCGCCTCGAGCGCCTCGGCGCCCAGCCCTTCATGACGGGGACGGACGCCCACCTGTTCGAGGCGATCGCGGACCGGGCGCTGGTCCTCCCCGTGGCGGCGGGCAGGGTCGCGCGCTGACCGCGGGGCCTTGAAAGCACGGCGCGCTGCCGCTATTCACCCTCCTTCCACGGGCCGCCCGGCCAGGGCGCGGGTCTGCGGCAAGACCTCCGGGACGCTTCCTCGGCCTCGAACGCGGCTCTCGCGCTGCGGGCGGGGCCGGTTTTTCGTGTCCGCCGGTCGCCGCCGGGCCCATCCGGGGCAGCCGCCCCGAAAGACGCGCCGGCAAGGGCATTGCCGCGGCGGCCCCGAAGTCGAAGGAGACGAAAATGCCCAAGATGAAGACCAAGTCCGGCGCCAAGAAGCGCTTCAAGATCACCGGGACCGGCAAAGTCAAGTTCACCCAGGCCGGCAAGCGCCACGGCATGATCAAGCGGTCGAACAAGTTCATCCGCCAGGCCCGCGGCACGGCCGTGCTGTCCGAGCCCGACACGCGGATCGTGAAGAAGTTCCTGCCCTACGGCTGACGCTTCCAACGTTTCGACCGACCGTTTCGATCATGCGCCGGCGTGAGGCCGGCATCTTCGGAGACTCGCCATGTCCCGCGTGAAAAGGGGCGTTACCGCCCACGCAAAGCACAAGAAGGTGCTCAAAGCGGCCAAGGGCTACTACGGCCGCCGCAAGAACACGATCCGCGTCGCCAAGCAGGCGGTGGAGAAGGCCGGCCAGTACGCCTACCGCGACCGCCGCGTGCGCAAGCGCAACTTCCGCGCCCTGTGGATCCAGCGGATCAACGCCGCCGTCCGCGCCGAGGGCCTCACCTACGGCCGCTTCATCGACGGCTGCAAGAAGGCCGGCATCGAGGTGGACCGCAAGGTCCTGTCCGACCTCGCCATCACCGAGCCGGACGCCTTCCGCGCCCTCGTCGCCCAGGCGAAGGCGGCCCTCCCCGCCAGCGCCTGACCCGCGGCGGGGCCTGCATCGCCACCCCTCCGGCCGCCCCCCGGGGCGGCCGGACGCTTTCCCACTGACGCCGCTCCGGGCCTGCCGGCGAGCCACGCCCGCGTCCGCCGCCACCACGCCTCGCCGCGGCCAGCCCCTCCCGCGCCCCGGCACCCGCCGCCTCCACCGTCCCCGTCGAGAAGCCCCGAGCGCCAGAACGGCCGACCCGCGACGCCAGCGTCCCCTCACCGGGGGGCGCGGCGGAGTTGTCTTCGCCACCCTCGCGCGGTGCAGGGACGGGCGGGTGGCGGTCTTCCGCTGTCCATCGGTCGCGAAATCCGGCCGCGGCCGCCGCGGCCGCGCCGCGGCCGCGAGGCATCCCGTCGCCGGCGCGCCCGGCGCCGTGGCGGTGGTGCGGTCCGGGTCGGCCGCGCGATCCGCCGCCCTTCGCCATAGGTCCGCGCCATTGGTCCGCGCGGACGATCGGCGGGTGTCGTCCGGCGACCCGAGGCGTCGGGAGATCCGGCAAACGCCTCGTCCTTCTCCGGCCCGACGGACGCCTCCGCGGGGTCGGCGCCGCCGCCCACGCTTCCCGAAGTCTTCTGTCGCCGTCGCCGCGCCGCCGCCATGTCCCGACGGTCCGTGCCGCAGACGTGAGCGGGCACGGTCGTCCGAAGATGCCCGTATTCTTTCATAGATCCGGTCTTTACGGGCGGTCGCAGCGGTTACGTTGCGTCATCGTAATATCTCGCATGTCGACATGGAGGGGGAGGCTGTACGACACTCGAGTTGCCGTCGATGCGGCATCCGGGTCACTTTTCGAAGCATCGCGCGTCGGCGTCGGCCAGTCCCTGTGCGGACTGTCGGCACGGCTTGCCGGGGCATCGCCGTCATTCGCTCCGTGGCCGCCCGGCGACGCGGGGCGACCGCGCCGGTCGTCCGCCGCGGGTCGAGGCGCGAGCCGAGGCCGGACGCCGTTCACCTTCCGCCCTCGGCGGACGCCGCGGCGGTCGTCCTCCTGTCCGCGCGCGGCACGGACGACGCCGAGACGACCATCCTCCAGGCGCTCGACGACAGCGCCGACTGGCGGCTCGAGGCGGCGGACGGCGACCTCCTCGTCGTCCACCCGAACGGGTCGATCCGCTTCGCGGGCATCGACCCGGCCGGCATCGACTCCTTCCGGGACGTCGCCGGCGCCGTCGAGATCGAGGTCCTCGCCTGACCCTGAACCTGACCGTGACGGGGACGGGGCGCGGCTTGCTGCGCCTCAGTCCTTCCAGAAGGCCGGGACGAACAGGATGATGACGGTCATGATCTCGAGCCGGCCGAGCAGCATCACGAAGGACAGGAGCCACGTCTCGAACTCGCCGAGCGGCTTGAAGTTGCCGGACGGGCCGATCGTCTCCCCGAGGCCCGGGCCCACGTTGGTGAGCGCGGTCTGCGCGCCGGTGAGCGCCGTCACGAAGTCCTGCCCGCTCAGCGCCAGCAGCAGGGTGGTGATCCCCAGAATGAAGAAGAAAGCGATGAAGAAAATGATCACCGAATCGAAGATGTCCTGCTCGATCAGGCGGTTGCCGAAGCGCATGGGTACCACGGCATTCGGGTAGATGAGCCGGATGAAGGCGCGCCGCAGCGCCTGCGCGACGATGATGAAGCGATAGATCTTGATGCCGCCAGTGGTCGATCCGGCGCACCCACCGAAGAACGTCAGGATGAAGAACACGCCGAAGGCGAACGGACCCCACACCGCGTAGTCGTCCGAGGCGTAGCCGGTGGTGGTGATCACCGACACCACGTTGAAGAAGGACTGGGTCAGCGCCTGGTGGAAGGCGATGTTGCGCGTCGTCTCCAGCCACAGGGCGAGCATCAGCGCGACCACGATGACGCCGATCACGAACACCCGCACCTGCGGGTCGCGGTAGATGGTGATGCGCCCGCGCACCGCAAGGTCCACGTAAAGGACGAACGGGAGCGAGCCGAGCACCATGAACACCACCGCCGCCCACAGGATCCGCGGGTCCTGGAAGAAGCCGAACGAGCGGTCGTGGGTGGAGAAGCCACCCGTCGCCACCGTCGTCATGGCGTGGTTGACCGCGTCGAAGAAGCTCATGCCGAGCGCGGCGTAGACCAGCATGCACACGAAGGTGATGATGACGTAGATGACGGTGAGCGCCCGCGTCACCTGGGCCATGCGCGGCAGCGCCTTGTCGGACCGGTCCGAGCTCTCCGTGCGGAAGAACTGCATGCCGCCGATCCGCAGGAACGGGAACAGGAACAGCCCGATGGCGATGATCCCGATGCCGCCGAGCCACTGCAGGATCGACCGCCACAGCAGGATCGAGCGCGGCATCATGTCGAGCCCGGACAGCACCGTCGCCCCGGTGGTGGTGAGCCCGCTCATCGCCTCGAAGAAGGCCTCCGCCGGCGTCATCACCAGGGAGGACAGCCAGAACGGCACGGCCGACACGAACGCGGAGACGACCCACAGCATGGTCGTCACCAGAAAGCCGAAGCGGGGCGAGAACTTCGGCAGCGGCTGGCGCAGCGCCATGATGCCGAGGAGGGAGGCGCCGAAGGTGAAGGCGGAGGACAGGGCGAACGGCACCCAGTTGGGATTGCCGTCGGCGAGATCCACCAGCGCCGGGATCGTCATGGCGACGGCGAGGCACAGGCCGAAGTAGCTGGAGATGTAGAGCGCTGGCCGGATGAGCTGCAGCGCGCTCGGGGCGGCCGCGGCGCGGCGCGCCTCAGGGCTGCGGAATGTTTCGGACAACGGGCCCCCTCGCGTCGTTCGGCGAAACGTCGGCCGCGGAAAAGGCGCCGCCTCGGCCCCGACCGTAACGCCCACGATGGCCCGGCGTCATGATCGGCATCAAACGCGCGGCGCGAAGACGTGCTATGCCGGGCCCGGCGCGCGGGCGCGGGGCGGGCGGCGAGCGACGGGGACACGATGGAGCACGGCTCGGCCCTCGGCTTTCTGAAGGAGATCCTGCTGGTCCTCGGCGCGGCCGGCATCCTGGTGCCGGTCCTGCAGCGGCTCGGCCTCAGCGCCATCCTCGGCTACCTGATCGCCGGCATCCTGATCGGTCCGTTCGGCCTCGGCCGCCTCGTCCACGACGTGCCGGTGCTGGAGTACGTGACGATCTCGGACGTGGAGGGGATCGCCCACCTCGCCGAGCTCGGCGTCGTCCTCCTCCTGTTCATGGTGGGGCTGGAGCTGTCCCTGTCCCGCCTGTGGAGCCTGCGCCAGCTCGTGTTCGGGCTCGGCGGGGCGCAGGTGGTGGTGACGGCCGTGGTGATCGGCCTCGTCGCGACCGCCCTCGGCCTCACGACGAACGCGGCGATCGCCATCGGGGCGAGCCTCGCCCTGTCCTCCACCGCGATCGTGGTGGAGCTCCTCGTGGAGCGGCGGCGGCTGTCCTCCCCGCCCGGTCGCGCGACCTTCTCCACCCTCCTGTTCCAGGACCTCGCCGTGGTCCCGGTGCTGTTCGTGATCGGCACGCTGGGCGCCACGGGGTCGGAGAACGTCGTCCTGTCGCTCGCCCTCTCGCTCGGGGGGGCGGCCCTCGCCATCGGGGTGATCCTGGCGGCGGGGCGGGTGGTCATCGAGCCCGCCTTCCGCCTCATCGGCGGCTCGCGCAACCGGGACGTCTTCACCGCCGCCGCGCTCCTCGTGATCCTGGGGACGGCGGTGGCGACGGCCGCGGCGGGCCTTTCCATGGCCCTCGGCGCCTTCCTCGCGGGGCTCGTCTTCGCCGACACCGAGTTCCGCCACCAGATCGAGGCCGACGTGGAGCCCTTCAAGGGCCTCTTCCTCGGCCTTTTCTTCCTGTCGGTGGGCATGACCATCGACCCGCTCATCATCCTGTCGGACCCGCTGACGGTCCTCGCCCTCGTCGTCGGGATCATGGTGGTGAAGGCGCTGATCGTGATCGCCATCGCGCTCCTCATGCGCCTTCCCCTGTCGATCGCGGTGGAGGCGGGGCTGCTCCTGTCCCAGATCGGCGAGTTCAGCCTCGTGGGCCTCGCGCTGGCCGCCGGGCTCGGCGTCATCGACCGGGAGCTCCAGTCCCTCCTCGTGGTGGCGGTGGGGGCCACCATGGCGCTCACCCCCATCATCGCCGGGCCGGCCGAGCGGCTCGGCCGCCTCCTCGAGAGCCGCGGCACCATGAAGGCGCTCGGCGCCGAGCTCACCTCCGAGCTCGGCTGGCGGGGGCACGTGATCGTGGCGGGCTACGGGCGGATCGGCCGGATGATCGGCTCGATCCTCGAGGCGCAGCGCACCGAGTATCTCGCCGTCGACCTCGACAGCCGGAACGTCGCCACCGGCCGCAAGGACGGCGCGCCGGTCTACTTCGGCGACGTGCGGCGCGAGGAGGTCTTGAGGAACGCAGGCCTCCAGGACGCCTCGGCGCTCATCCTCACCATGGACAACCCGGCGGCCAACGAGGCGGTGATCGCGACGATCCGCCGCGCCGGCCTCGACCACATCCCGGTCGTCGCCCGCGCCCGGGACGCCGCCCACGCGGAGAACCTCTACGCCCTCGGTGTCGACGAGGTGGTGCTGGAGACGCTGGAGGCCTCGCTCCAGCTGTCCGAGGCGACCTTGCGCTCCCTCGGCCTGCCGCCGGACGCGGCCCGCATGGCGGTGGCGGAGCGGCGGGAGAGCGAGCGGATGGCCCTCGAGGGCACCGTCGACGGCAGCGCCCGCACGCGCCGCCGCGAGGCGCGCAGCGCCGCCCGCACGGACGGCGCCGGTCCCGACTGACGCCCCGCCCGCCGCCCGGCCCCTGCCCCGCCCGCCGCCCGGCCCCT
>CAZJNX010000114.1:0-15410 GCA_964547415.1 uncultured Hyphomicrobiales bacterium | reverse complement strand
TCCACCTCGCGCACCGCCGGCAGATGGCCCCCGAAGGCGTCGAGGAGGCGGCGGTGGACGGCCGCGTCCACGAGGGCGCGGTCGGCGTGCTGGCCGTGGATCTCCACGAGGGCGGCGCCGAGGGTCTTGAGGAGGCCGACCGACACGGGCTGGTCGTTGACGAGGGCGCGGGTGCGCCCGTCCGCCGACTGGACGCGGCGCAGGATGATCTCCCCGTCCGCGTCCGCCTCGATGAGGTTGTCCGCCAGGAGCTCCATGGCCGGGTGGTCGGGCGCGACGCGGAAGACGGCGGTCACCTGTCCCTGCCGGGCGCCCTTGCGCACGAGGCCCGCGTCACCGCGACCGCCGAGGGCGAGGCTGAGGGAATCGAGGAGGATGGACTTGCCCGCGCCCGTCTCCCCCGTGAGCACGGTGAGCCCCTCGCCGAAGACGACCTCGAGGCGCTCGATGAGGACGATGTCGCGGATCAGCAGCCTGACCAGCATCCGGCGGGGTCCCAGTGGCGCGGGCGGGCGCCCCTCACAGGAGGTTGATGCCGGAGAAGGCGCGGGAGATCCAGCTGCGCCGGTTCTCGTCCGGCTCGTAGCCGCCCTTCTTCAGGAGGTCGAAGGCGTCGTCGTACCACTTGGAGTCGGGGAAGTTGTGGCCGAGGACGGCGGCCGCGGTCTGTGCCTCGCCGACCACGCCGAGGGCGTAGTAGCTCTCGGTGAGGCGGAACAGGGCCTCCTCCACGTGGCGGGTGGTCTGGTAATCCTCCACCACGGTGCGGAAGCGGTTGATGGCGGCGAGGTTGTCGTTGCGGGCGAGGTAGTAGCGGCCGACCTCCATCTCCTTGCCGGCGAGCTGGTCCTCGGTGACGGCGATCTTGCGCCGCGCGTCCTCCGCATACTGGGAATCGGGCCACTTGCGCACGAGCTCGTCGAAGGCGGCGCGGGCCTTCTCCGTCACCTCCTGGTCGCGGGTGACGTCGGGCATCTGGCGGAAGTAGCTCTGGCCGATCAGGTACTGGGCGTAGGGCGCGTCCGCGTGGCCGGGATAGAGCGTCACGAAGCGGCGGGCGGCGTTGATGGCGCCCGGGTAGTTGCCGCGCTGGTAGTTGGCGTAGGCGACCATCACCATCGAGCGGCGGCTGTACTCGGAGTAGGGGTGGAGGCGGTCCACCTCCTCGAACTTGGCGATGGCGGTGCGCATGTCGCCCGCGTTCATGAGGGCGAGACCCTCGTTGTAGAGCTGGCCGGCCGGCACGTCCTGGAAGGCGAGCTCGTCGCTGCTTCCGCCCGAACAGGCGCCCAGCAGCGCAGCCGCCAACAGTGTTCCGAGAACGCGATACCGTCCCATCAGCCGTCACCACTCGAAAAGGCCAGGCGGCCGGTCCCCTGTCGGCCGCGGGAGCGTGGCTTCCGCGCGCCGCCCCGCCCGGGGCGCGGGCGGCGCCCTCATCAGGATTGCCAGAACCCTGATACCAAGTCGTTAACCCTCTTCCAAGCGGGCGAGGGGAAGCGCCGCGCCCGCCCGCTCGACACGGAAGGCGCCGGGCTCGGCGAGGAGGGCGGCCACCGCCATGTGGTTGAGGCGGTGGCCGCCCTTTTCCGACGTGAAGCGGCCCGCGATCGGGCGGCCGGCGAGGGCGAGGTCGCCCACCGCGTCGAGGGCCTTGTGGCGCACGAACTCGTCGGGAAAGCGCAGGCCACCGGGGTTCAGGATCCGATCGCCGTCGACGCCGACCGCGTTGTCGAGGCTCGCCCCCCGGGCGAAGCCGAGGCGGCGCAGGGGCTTCAGGTCCTTCAGGCGGCCGAAGGTGCGCGCGGGCGCGATCTCGAGGGCGTAGGCCGCGGGTTCGAGGCGAAGCGCGATCCGCTGGCGGCCGATGGCGGTCTCGGGAAAGTCGATGGTGACGTCGAGGTGGAGGCGGTCGTCGTCCGACGGCGCGAAGGCGGCGCGGCGCTCCCCGAGGCGGACCTCGACGGGCCTGAGGACGCGGATCACGTCCCGCGGCGCGTCGAGGGGGACGATGCCGGCGGCCTCGACCGCCTCGGCGAACGGGCGGGCGCTCCCGTCGAGGATCGGCACCTCGGGTCCCTCGACGGCGACGAGCGCGTTGTCGACGGCAAGACCCGCGACCGCCGACATCAGATGTTCCACCGTGCGCACGGGCCGGGCACCGCGGGCGGCGAGCACCGTGGCGAGCCGTGTCGCGGTCACGTTCCCGGCGTGGGCGGGCACGTCCACCCCGCCGCGGGCGAAGGGGGCGAGGAGGCGGCGGCGCGCGAGGCGGAAGACGATGCCGTGGCCCGCCGGCGCCGGCGAGACGGTGACGCGGGCGGGCCGGCCGCCGTGGACCCCGATGCCCTCGAGGGCGAAGGGGCGGGCGAGGGTGGTCTGGTTGCCGGTCGCGTCCATGGCGCTCCCATCGCAGACCGCCGCGGCGGGGGGAAGGGCGAAGTGGGCGCCGCCGCACCCGACGGCTGCCTTGCCGGGCCGGTCGCGGCCTCGCCGCCCGGCCGGCGGGGCGAGCGGCCGGTGCGCCGTCGCGGTGCGCAACGCGCCCCGCCCGGCCCCGGGGCGCCGCCGGGGCGGGAGCGGGTCAGGCGACGTCCTCGGCGTAGATCCGCATGAGGCCGTCCTCCACGAAGGCCCTCGCCTGCTCGGCCGACAGGGTGAGGTGGCGGCGGATGACGGCGTTCGCCCGCGCCCCGTCGCCGTCGAGGATCGCCTCGAGCAGGGTCTCGTGCTCGGCGAAGGAGGCGCGGCGGCGGGCGGCGTCGTCGAGGTTGACGCGGCGGATGAAGAAGATGCGGTCGTTGATGCGCTGCAGGAGCTCGGTGCGCACCGGGTTGCCCGCGAGCGCCGACAGGTCCCCGTGGAAGCGCTCGTCCAGCTTCACGAGGGCCGTCACGTCCCGCTCGTCGGTGGCGGCGATCGCCTTCAGCCAGTCCTCCCGCACCGTCTCCACGGCCCGCCGGTCCCCCTCGGCGACGACGGCGGCCACCGCCGCGGCCTCGAGGTCGGCGCGCACCTCGTAGAGCTCGTGCACCTCCCGCGCCGACAGGCGACGGCAGAAGAAGCTGCGCTTGGGCACGAAGGTGACGAGACCGTCGGCGATGAGCCGGTTCATGGCCTCCCGCACCGGCGCGCGGCTCATGGACAGGCGGGCGGCCACCTCCACCTCGTTGATCCGCTCGCCAGGGCGCAGGCGGAACTCCACCGCCTCCTCCTTGAGGATCCGGTAGGCGACGTCCGTCGAGTTCTCGGTCATCCGGGGCGTGCGCTCCGAAAGGGCGGGGTCGCCCGCGTCGTCGCCGCAGGGCGGCGCCGCGGGCGCATCCTCAAGTTGCAAAACCGTCTTGCCCCCCTTACAGTACGGGTTGACAGGCGTCAAACCTGCCGACAGTACTGTCGACAATTCCGGCGCGGCCCTGAGGCGCCCACGCCCGCCGAAGGCGCGCGGGGCGCGGCCCGCCGGAAGCGGACCCGAAACAGGGAGAACGGACCCATGGCCGAAACCGGCGAGACCGCTGCCATGCAGGACAGGCTCCTGTCCACCCGCGCCAAGGCGCTCCTGCATCATCCCCAGGGCATGGGCAACTACTTCACCTTCAAGACCGCCATCGACATCCTCGGCCTCGACTGGAACGAGGTGGCGCCCGGGGGCGTCTACGCCGTCACCGGCAAGGGCTGGTACGATATGGGCTACATGGCCAACCACGTGGGCCCGCCCGAGAGCGCGATCGAAGCCTTCCGCAACGCCGCCACCCACGAGATCCTCGAGGTCTACCCGCCCGACTGCCTGCCGGAGCTGAAGGCCCTCGTCGCGGAAAAGAAGTTCTCCCGCAAGCTCGGCCCGGACTTCGAGGTCCTCGGCGTCGAGGGCGCGCAAGGGGGCATCGGCTACACCTACCTCACCTTCCTGAACCCGGGCGACGAGGTGATCGTCACCGACCCGGGCTACTTCCACTTCGTGCCCGCGGCCGAGGTGTGCGGGGCGAAAGTGGTCCCGATCGAGCTCAACGCCGCCAACGGCTACCGCCTGAAGCCCGACGAGGTGCGGGCGAAGATCACCCCGCACACCAAGATGCTGGTGGTGTGCGACCCCATCAACCCGTTCGGCGTCGTCCAGACGAAGGAAGAACTCATCGAGCTCGCGGAGATCGCGCGCGAGCACGGGATCGTGATCTTCAACAACATCACCCATAACACCCACCAGACCGATCCGGACGCCGTGCACATCCCGATGGCCTCGCTCGCCAACGAGGGCATTGACGTTTCTCACGTCGTGTCGGTGACGGGCGTGTCGAAGGGGTACGGAATGCCCGCGATCCGCGTCGGCTTCATGGCCGGGCACCCCGCGCTGATCCGCGGCGCGTTCCTGACCAAGATGGAGATCACCAAGATCCACATCAACTACCCGGGCCAGTACGCGACGCTCGCCGCCATGAAGGACGAGGCGTACCTCGCCCGCTCGACCGAGATCATGCGGAAGAACTTCGCCCACATCGCCGAGACCGTGGCGGCGACGCCGGGCGTGTCGATCCCCGTGGCGCCGCAGTACGGCTTCTGCATGATGATCGACGTGTCGGGCACGGGCGTGACGGCGCAGGAGATCACCGTCGGCCTCCTCAACCACCGCGTCGCCGTGATCCCGGGCGACGGCCTCGGCGACGTGAAGGCGGCCGACTACATCCGCCTCAACTACTCCGACTCGGAGGAGGCCTGCATGGAGACGTTCCGCGCCGCGCTGCCGAAGGCGATCGCCGAGGCGCGGGAAGGCGCCTACGCGGACGCCGTCGTCGCCTTCTTCGAGAAGAGCGGGACGGAGCGGGGCCGCGGGATCGTGGAGAAGATCCGGGCCCGCGGCGCGGCGAAGCTCGAGGCCGCCGAGTAGGGCGGACGGAGAAGGGCGGCGGACCCGTCGGCGGGCCGCCGCCCCGCTGCCCTCAGTGGGCCATCAGCACCGGAACGGGAACGTCCCTCAGCACCGTGCGGGTCGCACCGCCGAGCACGAACTCCCGGAAGCGGGAGTGGCCGTAGGCCCCCATCACCAAAAGGTCCGCCCCCGTGTCGAGGACGTGGGTGGTGAGCACCTCCCCCACCGGGCGCCCCGCGCTCGCAAGGCGCGAGACGGTGACGTCGACCCCGTGGCGGGCGAGGAGGAGGCCGATGTCGGCGCCCGGCTCCGGACCCTCGGCGATGACGCCGGTGTCCGGGTCGACGAGGAGCACCTCGGTCTTCTTCGCCGCCTTCATGAAGTCCATGCCGCTGCGGGCGGCGGCGAGCGCCTCCCGGCTGCCGTTCCAGGCGAGGATCACCCGCTCGCCGATGGTGTTCACCGCCTTGCGGGGCGCGACGAGGACCGAGGCGCCACCGTCGAACAGGGCCCCCTCGAGCACCTGGATGAGAAGGTCCTCCTGGTCCGACCCGTAGGGCTGGCCGCACACGATGAGGTCCGCGTAGCGGGTCTGGGCGCCGACGATCCGGGCGATCGAGGAGGCGGTGGTGACGAGGGTGCGGGCTTCGCCCAAAATCCCCTCCGCCTCGATGCGCTTCGACGCGCTCTCGCTGAGGGCGTCCGTCTCCTTCTTCACGTCGTCGAGGTTCTGCGTGACGAGGTCGACGGCGTAGCCGCCGTACATCATCATCGGCGGTTCCGGGGCGACGCCGATGCAAAGGGCCGTCACGTGGGCCTCGAAGCGGCGGGCGAGCATGGCGGCGAGGGCGAAGCGGTCCTTGCCCTCCGCGCTGTCCTCGTAGTGCAGGAAGATCGACTTGTAGCCCATGATGCGTCCTTCGCTCCCGAAGACGTGAACCGCCCGGCGGGCGGCTCCGGTCAGGGGAGGGTCGATTTCGCCTCCCGCGATTGCATTGATCTACCGCAATGGCCGCGCCGCGGCGCCGTCACTGGCAGGCGCGGGCCTGCAGCCGGTCGAGCCGGTCGGCGAAGGCGAGCGCCTTGCCGTGGCGCGCGCCCGTCAGGCGGTCGTGGTCGTCGACGCACAGGACGGCGACCGGCGCCGCGCCGAGGAGGCGCGCCATGTCCTCGAACGCGCCCTCCGGCCCGCAGCGCCCGGCCGACACGAAGAAGCCGACCCGCGGGAGCCGCCCCCGGCAGCGTTCGAGGAAGCCGCGCACCGGCGGCGTCACGCGGCCCATCCAGATCGGCCCGCCCACCAGCACGAGGTCGAAGCGGGTGGGATCGTTGACGAGCCGCGCGGGCTCGACCGGCCGGCGCAGGAGGGCCGAGACGAGGAGCGGCCCGAACCGCCACGGCCCGCCGCCCGGCGGCCCCAGCACGGGCTCGACCACCGCGCTCAGGCCCGCCGCCAGGTCGTCCGCCAGTTCCTTCGTGTGCCCGCCCATCGAATGATGGACGACGAGAATGCCACCGTCGTTCATTGTTCCTTCTTGGCCCGCTCTGCGCGCCCCGACGACGGACGGAAACACGATGGCGCGAGCCGGATCTTGACAATCCGCAAACGCGGGGAACGCACCGCTCACTCGCCGACGACGAGGGTCACGGCCGCCGCGTCGAGGACCGCCCCGTCCCGGATCACCTCGTAACGACCGGCGTAGATCCCCTGCGGCCAGCCCCCGTCCGGGGCGCGCCGCCCCGCGAACACCATCGCCTGGGCCCGCCGGTCGGGCAGCGGCTCGGCCGTGGTGGCGAGGTCGAGGCCGGCCGGGCCCGTGATGGCGATGCGCTGCTCGTCCCCCGCCCTGAGGTTCGCGGCGCGGCCGAAGAAGACGAGGGCAGGCGCGTCCGGCGCGAGGGTGGCGATCGGCAGCCGGCCCGCCTCGATGTCCGCCATGTCCACCGGCCCCGCCGCGAAGCCCGCGTTCACGACCCGCGCCTCGATCGCCGCCGTCACCGGCGCGGCGTCGGCCCACAGGGGCTCGCCGGGCTCGCCGCACGCCCCCTCGCCCACCGCGCGGCCGGTGAAGGGATCCACCGTCTCCCCGTCCCGCCGCACGGTGACGTGGACGTGGTGGAACTCCGTCTCCCCGGACGCGCCGACGAGGCCGAGGGGCGTGCCGGCGGCGACCCGCTCGCCCGGCCGGACCGCGAGGCTGCCCTCGCGCAGGTGGCAGTACTGGGTCTCGAGCCCGCCCGCGTGGGCGACCACCACGCCGTTGCCGCATTCCCGGCCGGAGACGTCCGCGCCCTGATCCGCCCCGAAGTCCCGGTCCGGCTCCCCGTCGCGCACCCGCAGGACGCGGCCGGGCGCGGCGGACAGCACCGCCACGCCCCGCTCCATCGCCACGCGGTTGGGCACGCGGAAGTCGGTCCCCGAGTGGCCGTCGTAGGTGAAGGACGTGCAGCGGAAGTCGGTCGCCTCCGGCCCCGGGTCCACGTCGACGAGGTTCTGGACGAAGCAGTCCTCGCCGAGGGTGCAGGCGACGGGCGTGACGAGCCGCGGCGCCTCCGCGGCGGCCGGAACGGCGAGAACGGCGGCGAGCGCCGCCGGGACGAGGCCGCCCCACGCGGCGCGCTTCAGGCTCTGACGCTCCGGCATCCGGACACTCCCTATCGAACAGTCATGGCCTCACGGCCGGCCGTGGAGGCGCACGCTCGCCCCCGCGACGAGCGGATGGCCCCGCACCTCGTCGACCACGAGGCCCCGCGGGCCGGCCCGCCCGATCCGCCAGGAGACCGCTGCGCCGCCGAGGGCCGCCGCCACCCGCACGGCGCGGCCCCCGTCCTCCGGCTCGATGCGCGCGGCGCCGTCCTCCATGTGGCGGTCGTTCCAGGTCACCGCCACCAGCGCGGCTTGATCCGCCGCCGGCAGCCTGTAACGATAGACAAGGCGCGTTTCCGGCACGAACACCCCCTGTCGCGGAATCTCCACCGCGAGAGCGAGTTCCCGGTCGGACAGGCGCGTGACCACCGCCCGGCCCGTCAACCGGAACACCGCCCGACGGACCTTCACCTCGATCGCCTCCCCCTCGGCGAAGGGGACGAGCCCGGGCCAAACGAACATCTTCCGCCCCTCCGACGGCGGCATCGGCCGCCCCTGCCACCACGGTGAGGGACATGGGACGACGGCGAGGAAGGACAATCGCGGCGGCCGCCCCCGGCGGCACGCGGGCATGAGCGCGGGCCCCGCGGGCGGCGGCGAGCGGCGACGCATCCCGCCGGTCCAGATGGTGCGCTCGGCGGACGAGCTTAAGTCGGTGGAGTTCTACGAGAACATGGCGCTGATCGAGGTGCCGGTGGAGGCGCTCGATTCCCTGCCCCTCAAAAACGACGAGCGGGAGGACGACCCGCGCCTGAAGCGCATCCTCGATGCGATCCGGAACGACGGCTACAACAACGCCTCGCCCATCATCGTGCGCATCGGCCGCCGCGGGAACTGGGTGGTGGTGGACGGCGGCCATCGCCTCACGGCGGCCCGCAAGGTGGCCCGGGAATTCTGGCCGAACCTCTTCCGCCGCAAGGTGCGCACCCTGTCCTTCCTGGTCTACCGCACCCCCCTCAGCGAGACCCTCCTCGAGGGCGACGCCCCGGCAGACGCCCCCGGCCCCTGACCGCGCCGGCCGGAACCGGTGGCCGGCGCGCGGGTTGCTCCGCTTGACCGCACCGGGGGCCACGCCGGCGGGGCTGGGCGCGGGGGCCGGCCGGACGGCCCCGAACCCGGGAAGGACGAGATGACCGACGGCGCACACGCCGGCCCCGGTGGGCCTTCAGAGGAGCTCCTCGCGGAGGCGGCGCCGCCCCCGCCCTGGCCGCGCCGGCCGATGCCGGTCGCCGAGGCGGCGACGGCGGTTCGCGAAGGGCGGATCTCCGCCGAAGCGCTCGCCGCCCGCTGCCTCGCGGCGGCCACCGACCGGACCGGCGAAGGCGGGCGCGTGTTCCTCGAGCTCGACCGGGAGCGGATCGCCCTCCTCGCCCGCGCCGTCGACACCGCCGTCGCCGGCGGTCATCCGGGCGGGCCCCTCGCCGGCGTGCCGGTGGCGATCAAGGACCTGTTCGACGTGGCGGGCGAGCGGACCGGCGCAGGCTCCGTCTTCCACGCGAGCGACCGGCCCGCGGCGGCGGACGCGCCTGCCGTCGCCCGGCTGCGGGCCGCCGGCGCCGTCCCCTTCGGCCGCACCAACATGACCGAGTTCGCCTACTCGGCCGTCGGCCTCAACCCCCACTACGACACGCCCCGCAACCCGTACGACCGGGCGACCGGGCGCATCCCCGGCGGCTCCACCTCCGGCGGCGCGGTCGCCGTCGCCGACGGGATGGCGCTCGCCGCCCTCGGCACGGACACCGGCGGGTCCTGCCGCATCCCGGCCGCCCTCACCGGCCTGTGCGGCTACCGGCCGACGCCCGGGCGCATCCCGCTCGAGGGCGTCGTGCCGCTGTCGCGCAGCCTCGACAGCGTGGGCGCCCTCGCCCACCGCGTCGCCTGCCTCGACCTCGTCGACCAGGTGCTCGCGGGCGAGGCGGTCCGCCCCCTCGTCCCGCACCCGGTGGCGAGCCTGCGTCTCGCCGTTCTCGAGGGACAGCCCGTGGAGGACCTCGACGGGACGGTGGCCGCCGCCTTCGACCGGGCGCTCGACCGGCTCGGCCGGGCGGGGGCGCGGCTGCAGCGGACCACCCTCGCCAGCCTGTCCCGCCTGCCGGGGCTCCTCGAGAAGGGGGGCATCGTCGCAGCGGAGGCCCACGCCTTCCACCGGCCCTTCCTGAAGGACCATGGCGACGCCTACGACCCGCGCATCCGGGAGCGGATCCTGTGGGGGCGCGACCAGTCGGCGGCCGACTACATCGACCTCCTCGACCGCCGCGCCGCCTTCATGGCCACCTTCGCCGAGGACCTGTCGGCGGCGGACGTGGCGATCCTGCCGACCGTGCCCGTCGTGGCTCCGCCGATCGCCGACCTCGCCGAGGACGACGCCGCCTTCACGCGCGTCAACCGCCTCCTCCTGCGCAACCCGATGCTCGCCAACCTCGCCGGCGTCCCCGCCCTCAGCCTGCCGGTGGCGACGCCATCGGGCGCCCCGGCCGGCCTGATGCTGTTCGCGCGGGCGGGCGCGGACCGCTTCCTCTTCCAGGTCGCCGCGGCCCTCGAGGCCGCCCTCGCGCCCGAGCGCGCCTGACGCACCTTCGCCTTTACAATCGCCGCGGCCCCTTGCGAGAGTGCCGGCGACGCGCGGGACCGTCCGGGGCCCGGGCGGTCGGCAAGGACGGGAGGAGGGTGCGTTGCGCAACGTGCGTGTCGGTGCGGCCCAGATGGGCGCGATCCAGAAGGCGGAAGGCCGTCAGGCGGTGGTGGCGCGGATGCTCGCCCTCCTCGAGAAGGCGATCGAGGCGCGCTGCGACCTCGTGGTCTACCCGGAGCTGACGCTCACCACCTTCTTCCCCCGCTGGTACATGGAGGACCCGGCCGAGGTGGACGCCTGGTTCGAGCGGGAAATGCCGAACGAGGCGACGCGGCCCCTGTTCGAGCGGGCGCGGGAGGCGGGGGTGGCGCTCTGCCTCGGCTATGCCGAGCTCACGCCGGACGGGCACCGCTTCAACACCCAGATCCTCACCGACAAGGCCGGCGCCATCGTGGGCAAGTACCGGAAGGTGCACCTGCCGGGCCACGCCGACTACGACCCGACGCGCACCCACCAGCACCTGGAAAAGCGCTACTTCGAGCCCGGCGACCTCGGCTTCCCCGTGTTCCGCACCGAGATGGGCCTGATGGGCATGATGGTGTGCAACGACCGCCGCTGGCCGGAGGCCTACCGGGTGATGGGCCTGCGCGGGGTGGAGATGATCGTGCTCGGCTACAACACCCCGTCGGTGAACAACCAGCGGGGCGAGGAGGCCGGCGACAAGCGCATGTTCCACAACCACCTCGTCATGCAGGCGGGCGCCTACCAGAACTCGACCTGGGTGGTCGGCGTCGCCAAGTGCGGCAGCGAGGACGGTCATCACATGATCGGCGGCACCTGCATCGTGAACCCGGACGGGGAGATCGTGGCCCTCGCCCGGAGCGAGGACGACGAGCTGATCGTCCACGACTGCGACCTCGACGAGACGGCGTTCGGCAAGGAGACCATGTTCAACTTCGCCAAGCACCGCCGGGTGGAGCACTATCGCCCGATCGTCGAGCAGACCGGCGTCGTCCTGCCGGACTGAGGGCGATGCACCGGCTCGGCGGGGCGGCCCTCGCCGCCTTCCTCGTGGCGACGGGCGCGGCGGTGGCCGACACGGCCTATCCGCCGGTCGACGTCCTCCTCGAGACGCAAGAGACGGTGATCGGCCAGCCGATCGCCTATCCGCCGGGGACGGCGGAGGTGACGGCGGTGATCGTCACCATGCAGCCGGGCGCGAAGACCGGCTGGCACCGCCACGACGTCCCCATGTTCGCCTACGTCCTGGAAGGCGCGGTGACGGTGGACTACGGCCCCCACGGGACCCGGACCTACCGGGCGGGCGATGCCCTGATGGAGGCCTTGAAGACGCCCCACGACGGCACGGCGGCAGCCGCGGGCCCGACCCGCATCCTCGCCGTGTTCATCGGGGCGGACGGCGCGGCGAACACCACCATGACGAAGCCGCCCGCAGCGCCCGAGTAGAACGCCGGTGGCCGTCCGCCCCTGCGACCCGCCACGAGGATCGCGCCCGTCAGGCGTCGGCGCAAGCGGACGCCGAAACCGTCGCGTCGCGGGCGGCATCGGCGGTGCGGGCGCACGGCGCGGGCGCCGGGCCCAACGCGGGCAGGCCCGCCCGCCGGCTACAGGTTGCGGAAGACGCTGCGGGTGCCCGCCTGGTCCATGAGCGCGTCGACGAGATCGCGCCCGTCGGGCGTCGGTTCGCCCTCCGGGCCGAGCCAGCCGCGTTCCCGCGCCAAGTCCGCGGCAGGCCGCCGCGGCTGCGCATCGTTCAGGTACGCGGCCACCCTGAGGATGCGCTCCGCCACCTCCCGCTCGCCCATGCCCCCGTCGCCATGAGTATCGGCCATGTCACCCTCCCGCTGTGCCACGTGGGAACGGCGGGTTCACCGTTCGCGTTCCGGTCCGCGGCGCGGGGTGCGTCCGTGCCGCAGGCCTCGGCACAGCCACGGATGGCGAGAGGCACGGCCGTCCACCCGTCCCGGGACGGCGACGTCGCCGGGGGAGAGCGCGGCGGGCGCGTTTGCGCGGATGACGATGCTGCCCGCGACCGCGATGCGGACGCGCGCCGTCCCGTTCCCGCGCGGGATCCCCGTGGAGCCGCACGGACGGAACCGATCGCCGAGCCCGCCCGCATCGTGGACGGCGCGCTTCGCGCCGGACCGCGGCCCGCATGGCGATCCCCGCCCGGTCGCGACCGCGCGCCGGGCCGATCGCCCACGGGCCCCTCAGCCCGCGAGGAAGATGAAGTCGTCCGCCGTGACGGTGCCGGGGACGACGCCCTGAAGCACCACCACCGTGTCGGCGAAGGCGACGCGGGCCCCGCCGAAGCCGTCGGACTCGATGGTGACGTCGTCGAACGTGACGCCGTCCCCGACGACCACCAGCCTGTCCTCGTCGACGCGGAAGCCCTCCACGCGATCGACGCCGTCCGACAGCCCGAAGCCGAGGAAATCGCGCCCGCCGCCGATCCGCAGGAGGTCGTCGCCAGCGCCGCCGACGATCGTGTCCCGCCCGACGCCGTCGACGATGACGTCGTCGCCGCCCTCGCCGAGCAGGCTGTCGCGCCCCGCGCCGCCGATGAGGAGGTCGCCCCCCTCGCCGCCCGCGAGGTCGTCCCGGCCCTCCTCCCCGAACAGGCGGTCGCGGCCCGCGCCCGTCCGGACGACGTCGGCGCCGGTGCCGGCGTAGATGAGGTTCTCGCCGTCCATGTCGCTTAGGGTGTCGCGCCCCGCCCCGCCGAGGAGCGTGTCGTCGCCCGCCCCGCCGTCGATGTCGTCGTTTCCGCGGTCGCCGACGATGAAGTCGTCGCCCGTGCCGCCGAGGAGCATGTCCCGGCCGACGCCGCCGTCGAGGCTGTCGCCGCCGCCGCCGCCCATGAGCGTGTCGGCCCCGAGCCCGCCCTCGAGGAGATCGGCGTCACGCCGCCCGGCGAGGACGTCCATGCCCTCCCCGCCGAACAGGCGATCGGCACCCCTGCCGCCGGACAGGCGGTCGTCACCGTCGCGGCCCTCGAGGACGTCGCGGCCGGCCCTGCCGCTCAGGACGTCGTCGAACCGGCCGGCGGCGAAGACGTCGTCGCCCGGCGAGCCGCGGAGGCGGACGGCGACCTCGTTCGCGTCGAGGAGCTGGTTCCACGCGGGCAGGCGCACCGAGGGCTCGAACGATTCGAAGCGGTAGATGAGATCGACGATCGAGTCGCGGGAGATGTTGATCGACGGCACCTCGAAAACCGTCTCCCCGTCCTCTGTGTAGGTGATCCGGGTGAGGACCGATCCGGGCGTCGGCAGCCCGTCGGGTAACGCAATCCGGCCGGTGCCCTCGAAGGTGAGGCTGCTCGGAACGGGCGCCGCCTCGGCGCGATACGCGACCGTGAGGACGCTTCCGTCCCCGCTGAGGCCGCGACTGCCGCTGTTGAGAGGCTCCAGCCAGTCGCCGTCGAGTGCGAAGGCGGCGTTCAGGATGAAGGTGGCGGTCTGCACGTCGTGAGTCTCCGTCTGCCTCTGCCTCTGCCCCTGCGATGCGACGGCGCACCGTCGGCCCCGCCGGGGGCACCCGCGATGGTGGCACGGCCTGGTTGCCCGTAAAGCGCGAGCCGGGGACTTTCAAGGACCGGGACGGAGCGGGCTGGCGGTCAGCCGGCGGCCGAGGAGACTTCGCCCGCGACGGTGACGCCGGAGGAGGCCGGCTCGGGGGGAGCGGGCGCCGCCGGCGGCCTCAGCGGGGAGGCGACGGGCGCGCCGTCGCCCCGCTGGGCGGCGGCGGTCTGGGCGGCGATCTTGTGGGCGAGGTCGCTCCCGACGGCGGCGAAGACGAGGCTCCTCAGCTCCTCGTCCCGCTCCATCTGCTTGCGCAGCTTCGGCACGTTCCACACCACGCACCGCGTTCGCGCCCCCTCCCCCTTCGGGATCCGCGCGACGGTGGTGGCGGTGGCGCGGCGGTTGGCGATGAAGCCGATCTCGCCGACGAACTGGCCGGGGCCGAGGATCGCCACCTCGCGCCCGGCGAGGGTGACGTGCACCTCCCCGTCGGCCACGAGGTAGAAGCGCAGGCTGCGCCGCCCCTCGGTGGTGAGCACGAATCCGTCGTTGAGGGTCCGCCACTGGCCGAGCCGCATGAAGCGCTTGAAGACCACCCTGTCGAGGGCGGGGAAGGCGAGGGTCCAAAGCCGCTCCTCGTCCGGGTCGAGGCGGATGAGCCAGCGCTCGTGGACGAGGCGCGCGGTCTGCAGCCCGTTGATGGTGACGAAGGCGACGTACCAGGGCAGGAGCTCGACGAGGGCCATGCCACCGCGCACGACGGCGAGGACGGAGAACAGGACGTAGGCCATCGTCGTGACGACGCGCAGCCACAGGATGTCGCGCAGCGCGTAGGCGAGCAGGAACAGGGCGAAGCCCCCGTGCAGGAGCACGGACGGCAGCGTGGCGTCGGTCGTCATCGCGCGCGCGGACGATGCGGGAACGCGCCGCGGGGGGGCCGCGCCGCGTCAGGTCTTCTTGCGGAAGGCATCGAGCGAGACCACCTCCGCGCCGGTCCGGGCCTCGTCCTCGTCCTCGTCCTCCTCGCCGGTCGCCGCTTCGGGTTCGCCCGCCTCCCCCTCGCCGCTCGCGGCCGTCTCCTCCGGCTCGCTCTCGTTGCCGGCGGGGCCGTGGCCCGGCAGCGCGAGGGGCGGGCCGCCGCGGGGCGTCTCGTCCGCCTCCGCGCCTTCCCCGGCCTCGGCCGCGCCCTCTCCGGCGGACGGCTCGAACTGGAGGCCGAACTGGACCGACGGATCGAAGAAACCGCGGATCGCCGCGAAGGGAATGAGCAGGCGCTCGGGGATCCCGTTGAAGGACAGCCCGATTTCCATGGCGTGCTCGGTGACCGCGAGATCCCAGAACTGGTGCTGGAGGACGATCGTCATCTCGGACGGGTACTGGTTGCGCAGGCGCGAGGACATGCGCACGCCGGGCGCCGTGGTGTCGAAGGCGATGTAGAAGTGGTGCTCGCCGGGCAGCCCGGTCTCCGAGACCTCGCGCAGGACTTTTCGCACGACGCCACGGAGCGCGTCCTGCACAAGCACGTCGTAACGGATGAGGTCGTCGGCCATGGGAGAGGTGCCACCGGGTCTGTCGCGAGATGACACGCTTAGCACAGGCACGGGGATGGTAAAGTAGGGGCTTCTGTTGCCAGGTGCCCCCGAACCCCGCCTCACCGTGCAACCGGCAAGGACTTAAAATGAGGTATCACGCTGCATTACGCAGCGAGACGAGCCTCAGCATAGTTGTCATTCGCAACTACTTTGGTGGCCCGATAACGGCGGTACCATGCCGGGCGAAAATTCG
>CAZJNX010000113.1:0-15425 GCA_964547415.1 uncultured Hyphomicrobiales bacterium | reverse complement strand
GACCCGCGCGTCCCGCGCCCGCACCGACCGGCCCTCAGGCCGCCGCCGGCGGCGCACGGCCACCACGCGAAAGCGGTTGGCGACGTAGGCCGCGTCGGTGAGGCAGGCGTTGCCGGCCGGATTCATGCCGCAGACGTGGTAGTCGGAGAAGGCGGCCGACTGGTTGACGAGGATCTGCCCCGTCAGGTTGACCGACAGGGGGACGCCCGCCTTCGCGAACGCCTCCTCCGCCCGGGCGACCTCGGCCTCGTCGGTCGAATGGATCGCGGCGGTGATCGCCCCCCTCGCCTTCGCCGAGGCCGCCGCCCGCTCGATCGCCTCCTCCGCCGTCTTCGTCCGCACGACGAAGCCGATGGGGCCGAACCGCTCCTCAAGGTACGCCGGTTCGTCGGCGGCATCCACCGACACGAGGAGGGGCGTCGCCGTGCGCGCCTTCTCCGGCACGCCAGCGCCCGTCACCGGCGCGCTGTCGCGCACCACGCGGCCGAGGCCGCGCGCCTCCGCGATCCGCCCGAGGGTCGCGAGGTTCTGGATGGCGCCGAGGATCGCGATCGCCCGCTCCGGGTCGCCGAGGAGGCGGTCGAGAGCCTTCGCGATCCCCCCCTCCACCTCGTCCACGCTCTTGTGGCCCTCGTCGGTGTCGATGCCGCCCTCGGGCACGAACATGTTCTGCGGGGCGGTGCACATCTGCCCGGAGTAGAGCGACAGGGAGAAGGCGATGTTGCCGCACATCCCCTTGAAATCGTCGGTGGACAGGACGGCGATGGGGTTCACCCCCGCCTCCTCGGTGAAGACCGGGCGCCCGCGGGCGGCGGCGCGGACGTAGGCGCCGAAGGCGGACGAGCCGGTGAAGTCGACGAGGTCGATCCCCTCGTTCTCCACGTAGGCCTTGGTGACCGGCCGGGCCGGCTCGTCGGCCGCGAGGACCACGACGTTCGGGTCGAAGCCCTCTTCGGCCAGCACCTCCCGGGCGATCCGCACCGTGAGGGCGAGCGGCAGGATCGCCATCGGGTGGGGCTTCACGACGACGGCGTTGCCGGTGGCGAGGTTGGCGAAGATCGCCGCGTAGGAATTCCACGTCGGGAAGGTGGCGCAGCCGATGACGAGGCCGACGCCCCGCGGCACGATCCGGAACGTCTTGTCGAGGACGAGGGCCGGGTTCTTCCCCTGCGGCTTTTCCCAGCGGGCGGCGCCGGGCACGCGGGCCATTTCGTCGTAGGCGGTGGCGACGGCCTCGAGGCCCCGGTCCTGGGCGTGGGCGCCGCCGGCCTGGAAGGCCATCATGAAGGCCTGGCCGGAGGTGTGCATCACCGCATTGGCGAGGAGAAAGGACTGCCGGTTGAGGCGGGCGAGGATTTCCAGGCACACGCCGACCCGCTGCTCAACGCTCGCCCGCCCCCAGGCCTCCCCCGCCGCGCGCGCGGCGGCCACGAGCTGGTCCGGATCGGCCTTCGGGTAGGCGATGGCGAGGGGAAAGCCGTAGGGGCTCTCCTCCTGTCCGACGGTGCCGACGGTGCCGGGCTGGTCGAGCTCGAACGTCCGGTTCAGGAGAGCCTCGAAGGCGGCCTCGCCGTCGGCCTTCGCCGTCTCCCCGTAGATCCTTCCCGACGGCACCTCCGGGTACGGGGACCAGTAGCCGCGGGTGCGCACCGCCTCGACGGCGGCCTCCAGCGTCTCCCTGTGGCGGTCGAAGAGCGCGGCCATGGCACCTTGCCTCCCTCGCTGGCATCCCGGGGTGCGGGCGAGCGGGGGCGGCCGGCCGTCGGCCGATGCCGACGCGCTCCCGGGCGGTTCCGTCCCTCGCTCTGCCGACGCGCTCCGCAGGCCCTTGCATCCCCGGCGCCGCCGGCGCACCCCGCGTTGACACGGGTTGTGATTGACGCGCATATTTTCCCTGACCGACCGGTCAGTCAAGCCCCTCGAACGAGGGGGCGCCGCCGGCGGACGGGAAACGACCAACGGGAGGACCTGGCGATGGCGGAGGAGACCGTCCTCGTGGAGGATCGCGGCGGCTACCGCGTCCTGACGCTCAACCGGCCGGACAGGCTCAACGCCTTCACCGTCGACATGCACCGGGCGCTCGCCGCCGCCCTCGACGAGGCGAAGGCGGACCCGGGCTGCCGCGCCGTGGTGCTGACGGGGGCGGGCCGGGCGTTCTCCGCCGGGCAGGACCTGTCGGACCGGGTGATGGGCGGCGGAGAGGGCCCGCCCGACCTCGGCGAGACGCTGGACACCCTCTACAACCCGCTGGTGCGCAAGATCCGCCTCCTGCCCGTCCCGGTGGTGGCGGCCGTCAACGGCATCGCGGCGGGGGCGGCGGCCAACGTCGCCTTCGCGTGCGACATCGTCTTCTGTGCCCGCTCCGCCTCGTTCCTCGAGCCCTTCGCCCGCCTCGGCCTCGTGCCGGACGCGGGCGGCACCTGGTCCCTCCCCCGCCTCGTCGGCAACGCCCGCGCCCGGGCGATGGCGATGCTCGCCGAACCCGTACCCGCCGAGCAGGCCGAGGCCTGGGGCCTCGTCTGGAAGGTGGTGGAGGACGAGGCGTTCGCCGCCGAGATCGACGCCATCGGAAGGAAGCTCGCCGCCGCGCCGACCGACGGCCTCGCCCTCATCAAGCGGGCATTCGAGGCCTCGGCGACCAACTCCCCCGACGCCCAGCTCGACCTCGAGCGGGACCTGCAGCGCGAGGCCGGCCGCCACCCGGACTACGCGGAGGGCGTCGCCGCCTTCATGGAAAAGCGCAAGCCGAACTTCCGCGGCCGGATGGGGGGCGGGTGATGGCGGAGACGGACGAGGCGGCGCGGATCGCCCGCGCCTGCGCCGACGTCATGTGGGCCGAGGACCGGGCGAGCCGGTCCCTCGGCATGGCGATCGAGGCGGTCGGCGCGGGGACGGCGACGCTCACGATGACGGTCCGCGAGGACATGGTGAACGGCCACGGCATCGCCCACGGCGGTTTCGTGTTCCTGCTCGCCGATTCGGCCTTCGCCTTCGCCTGCAACGCCTACGACCAGCGCACGGTGGCCCAGCAGTGCCAGATCACCTTCGTGCGCCCCGCGAAGCTCGGCGACCGCCTGACCGCCCGCGCCGCCGAGCGCTGGCGCGAGGGCCGCTCGGGGATCTACGACATCACCGTCACGGGTGGGGACGGCGCTGTCGTCGCCGAGTTCCGCGGCCATGCGCGCACGATCCCGGGGACGCTCCTCGGCGAGGACGCCCCGCCGCCGCCCGCGGCCAGGGCCAGCGGCTGACAACGAGAACGAACGGGAGGAACCCCATGCTCGACCGCACCGACGACATGGGCGAGCTCGAGCCCATCGAGACCGCCTCGCGCGACGAGATCGCGAGCCTCCAGCTCGAGCGGCTGAAATGGTCCCTCGCCCACGCCTGGGAGAACGTCCCCTACTATCGCCAGGCGTTCGAGGCGGCCGGCGTCACGCCCGACGACCTGAAGGACCTGTCGGACCTGAAGAGATTTCCCTTCACCAGCAAGCAGACCCTGCGCGACCACTACCCCTTCGGCATGTTCGCCGTGCCGCGGGAGAAGGTGGTCCGCATCCACGCCTCCTCCGGCACCACCGGCAAGCCCACCGTGGTCGGCTACACGCGGCGCGACATCGACATCTGGTCGCAGGTGATGGCCCGCTCGATCCGCGCCGCGGGCGGGCGGCCGGGGGACATCTGCCACGTCGCCTACGGCTACGGCCTGTTCACCGGCGGGCTCGGCGCCCACTACGGGGCGGAGGCACTGGGCTGCACCGTCGTTCCGATGTCGGGCGGCATGACGGAGCGGCAGGTCGCCCTCATCGAGGATTTCCGGCCCGACATCATCATGGTGACGCCGTCCTACATGCTGGCGATCCTCGACGAGTTCCACCGCCAGGGCCTCGACCCGCGCCTGTCCTCGCTCCGGGTCGGCATCTTCGGCGCCGAGCCGTGGACCGACGCCATGCGGGCGGAGATCGAGGCCGCCTTCGACATGCAGGCGGTCGACATCTACGGCCTGTCGGAGGTGATGGGCCCGGGCGTCGCCAACGAGTGCGTGGAGACGAAGGACGGCCTCCACGTCTGGGAGGACCACTTCTACCCGGAGGTGATCGACCCGCAGACGGGCGAGCCCCTGCCCGACGGCGCGCTCGGCGAGCTCGTCTTCACCTCCCTCACCAAGGAGGCGCTGCCGGTGGTGCGCTACCGCACGCGGGACCTCACGCGGCTGATGCCGGGGACGGCCCGCACCATGCGGCGCATGCAGAAGATCACCGGCCGCAGCGACGACATGCTCATCATCCGCGGCGTCAACATGTTCCCCACCCAGGTGGAGGAGCAGATCCTGCGCTGCCGCGGCCTTTCTCCCCACTACGTCATTGAGGTGACGCGATCGGGCCGCATGGACGAGGTGACGGTCCACGTGGAATGTCGCCCGGACCACGCCGCCCCCGAGGCGCGCGAGGCCGAGGGGCGTGCCCTGGCACGTCACGTGAAGGACGTGGTGGGCGTGTCGGTGACGGTCGCGGTGACCGAGCCCGGGGGCGTCGAACGCTCCATGGGCAAGGCGAAGCGGGTGATCGACCGCCGCCCGAAGGACTGACCGGCGCGGCCGGCGACAAGGAGAGACGGATGAACGGGCAGGCCATCGGCGCCCTCGGCGTCGCCGCGACGCTTCTCGCGGCACCGGCCGCCCTTGCCGATGCGGGCGTGTCGGCGGTCTACGAGGCCGCCCCGGACGCCATCCGGGCGCGCGGGGACTTCCACGGGCCGTCCGAGCGGATCATGCCGCCGATCGCCGCCTCCACCCGCGCCGGCGAGGGGCTCGGCGCCACCAAGGTGAACGTCCTCGCGGGCGACGGGGGCGAAATCCACCTCCTCCTCGCCGACGACGCACCCGGGGAGCGGGCCTTCAACTACACCATCACCTCCGGGCCGCTGCCGGTGGAGAACTACGTGGGCGAGGTGCGCGTGGAGGACCTCGGCGACGGCCGCGCCCGCCTCACCTGGCGGGGGACCTACGATCCCGCGGCCGTCCCGGCGGAAAAGGCCGACGGGATCCTGGGCGGCTTCTACGAATCCATCGCCGGGCGCATCGGCGAGACCTTCCCGCGGGTCGAGTAGGCCGCGGCGCGAGGAGGAACGCCGGCCGCGGCGGCGCGGCCGGCCGGAGGAATGGAGACGGGATGGGCCGCTCGGAGGCGAAGGACCACCACCTGAGGCGCGAGGCGATCCTGAAGGAGGCGGCGCGGGCGTTCGCGGACGCGGGCTTCGCGGCGACCTCGATGGCGACGATCGCCCGGGCCTGCGGGGTGTCGAAGGCGCTCCTCTACCACTACTATCCCTCGAAGGAGCGGATCCTCGACGACATCCTGACGACCCACCTCGAGCGCCTCGTGGAGGTGACGGAGGCGGTGGACGGGCGGGACGCGGGGCCGGCGGCGCGGCTGGAGGCCCTGTCCGTCGCCCTCCTCGAGGCCTACCGCCACGCCGACGCCGAGCACCGCATCCAGCTCGGCGACCTGCAGCACCTGCCGCCCGAGCGCCAGGAGGCGCTGAGGGGCCTCGAACGCCGCCTCGTCGCCGTCTTCGCCGAGGCGATCGCCGCGGCCCACCCCCACCTCGCCGGGCGGCGCGACCTTCTGAAGCCGCTCACCATGTCCCTGTTCGGGATGCTCAACTGGCAGTATCTGTGGTTCCGGGAGGATGGGCCGATGGACCGGGCGGGCTATGCCCGGCTCGCCACGCGCCTCGTCCTCAGGGGGGCGCCGGCGGCCGACGAGGTGGCCGCGCCCCCGGCCGACCGCCACGGCCGGGGCGAACAGGGCGCGCGGCGGGCGAAGGGCGACACGACGGGCAAGCTCGGGGCCGGCCTCGGCTGACGGGCAGGGCGGAGGGCGGGAATGCGGCTCATCCTGTTCGATTGCGACGGAACGCTGGTGGACAGCCAGCAGGTCATCGTCTCGGCGATGTCGGCCGCCTTCGCGCGCCACGGCCTCACCGCCCCGCCGCGGGAGGAGATCCTGTCCATCGTCGGGCTGTCCCTGCGCGAGGCGGTGGCCGCGCTCCTCGTGAGCGAGCCGGACGCACCGGTGGCGGACGTCGCCGAGGCCTACCGCACCGCCTACCGCGACCTTGCGGTGGACGAGGCGGCACGCGAGCCGCTGTTTCCCGGCGCGCGGGCGTGCGTGGAAGCGCTCGCGGCCGAGCCGGACACCGTCCTCGGGGTCGCGACCGGCAAGTCCCGCCGGGGGCTCGCGCGGATCCTCGCCCACCACGACCTCGCCCGCCACTTCGTGACGCTCCAGACCGCCGACGACGGCCCGTCCAAGCCCGCCCCCGGCCTCGTCCTCAACGCCCTGTCGGAGACGGGGGCCGACCCGGCCCGCTGCGTCGTCGTCGGCGACACCATCTTCGACGTGGAGATGGCGCTGTCGGCCGGCGCCCGGGCGGTCGGCGTCGCGTGGGGCTACCACCCGGCGAGCGCCCTCGGCGCGGCGGGCGCGGACGCCGTCGCCCAGACCTTCGAGGACGTGCCCGCCCTCGTCTCGGCCGCCCTCCCGCGCGAGGGGGCTCGACCGGCGCGTTGACAGGCGAGGCCTCCCCCGCGACATCCGGCAACGGGGCCGCACGCGCGGCCGGAAGGATCCGGAGCAGCCATGAGCCAGTCCAATGGCGGCGGAGCGGCGGGCGAGGCGCCCGCCCCGACGCCGCGCTTCTTCAAGTCGGTCGACACGGCGCGGCGGGCGGAGGGCGTCGCCGTCCTCCTCGACGGGCGGCCGGTGAAGACGCCCGCCCGCGCCGCCCTCGCCCTCCCCTCGCAAGCGCTCGCCGAGCGGGTCGCCGCCGAGTGGGACGCCCAGGCCGAGGTGATCCGCCCGGAGACGATGCCCCTCACCCGCCTCGCCAACTCCTGCATCGACGGGGTGGCGCCCAACGCCGCAGCCGTCGCGGAGGACATCGTGCGCTTCGCGGGCACCGACCTCGTGTGCTACCGCGCCGACGGGCCGGAGGAGCTGGTCCGCCGACAGGCGGCCGCGTGGGACCCGTTGATCGCCTTCGCGCAGAAGGCGCTCGGTCACCGCTTCGTCCTCGCCGAGGGGGTCATGCCCGTCACCCAGGGCGAGGCGCTGCTCGCCGCCTTCCGCGCGGCGCTGCCCGGGGACGATCCGTTCCGCCTCGGCGCGCTCCACGTCGTCACCTCGCTCACCGGCTCGGCGGTGATCGCCCTCGCCCTCCACCGGGGCGAGCGGACGCTGGAGGAGGCCTGGTCGGCCGCCCACGTGGACGAGGACTGGAACATCCTCCTGTGGGGCGAGGACGCGGAGGCGAAGGCCCGCCGCGACCGCCGCCGCGCCGAGGCCGAGGCGGCCGACACGGTGCTGCGCCTTGCCTGAGACGACGGACGGGGCCGCGCCGCGCCCGTTCGGACCCGACGACGTCGCCGTCCTCGTCCTCGGGGTCCATCGCTCGGGCACATCGCTCCTGACGGCGGGGCTGGCGGCGGCGGGCTGCGATCTCGGCACCTTCGCCGACCGGAAGACGCCGGAGAACCCGCGCGGCTACTTCGAGCACGCCGAGGTGCGCCGCTTCAACGACGCCCTCCTCGAGCGGCTCGGCGCCTCCTGGGACGACTGGGGCTTCGACGCGACCGCGTGCGGCCTCGACGGACCCGCCCACGCGGGCGAGCGGGCCGAGGCGGCCGCGCTCCTCGCCCGCGCCTTCGCCGGCCGCTCACCCTTCGCGCTCAAGGACCCGCGGGTCGCCTTCCTCAACCCGTTCTGGGAGGCGACCTTCTCGGAGGCGGGCCTTTCCCCGCGCCGGATCGTGCTCCTGCGCCACCCGGACGCGGTGGCGGCGAGCCAGGTGGCCCGCGCCCGCCGCAACCCGGCCTTCCACCGGCACCTCCCCGCGGCCGGGCCCGTGCACGCCCTGTGGCTCGTCACCATGCACACCCTCCTTTCCACCCTCGGTGGCGAGGCGCTGATCCTGTCCCACGACGACCTGCACGCCCGCCCGGCCGAGACGGTGGCACGGGCGGCCGCCTTCGCCGGCCTCTCCCCGGACATGGCCGCCGTCGAGGCCTTCGCCCGGGACTTCGTGGACCCTGCCCTCAACCGCGCCGACCGGGAGGACGGCCGCGACGACGGCCCGTTCGGCAGCCTCGCGGGTGCGCTCCACGACGCCCTCGCGGCGCCGGGCCTGCCCCGCCGCCTCTGCCCGGCGGAGGCCCGCGATCTCGCGGAAGGCTCCGGCTTCGCCACGGTCCGCCCCGTTCTCCGGGCGGTGCACCGGTCGCTGTCCGGCGCGGCGGCGGCGGCGCGGACCGACGCGCGGCGGATCGAGCGGCTCAGGACGTCGGTGGAGCTTTACGCGGACATCGCCACCCGCGACGGGGCGGCCCGCTCCCTCGCCGAGGCGCGCCAGCGCCTCGCCGCGACCGCGAGGGGGGCTGAGGGCGACGGCGCCGTCCTCCTCTACCACCTCGCCCGGCTCGTCGAGCGGCTCGGCGACCACGAGCGGGCGGCCGCGCTCCTGCGCGAGGCCCTCGCCGCCCGGCCCGACACGCCGCGGATCCACGTCGCCCTGGTGGGCGCCCTCGAGACCCTCGGGCGAAGCGAGGAGGCCGGGGCCGCATTCCGCGAGGGCGCCGCCCGCTTCCCCGACCACCCTTTCTTCAAGGCCCGCTGACGGGGAGCGCCTCCGGCGCGGGCTTGCCTCGCCGCGCCCGCTCCCCCAAAAGGTGCCGGCCCGGCACGGCCCGGGCGAGGCGCAACCGACGCGGAGGGACGACGTGAAGGAGGTGTTGCGGGAGCTCGAGCGACGGCGCGACGAGGCGCGCCTCGGCGGGGGCGAGCGGCGGATCGAGGCCCAGCACAAGCGCGGCAAGCTCACCGCCCGCGAGCGCCTCGAGATCCTCCTCGACGAGAACTCCTTCGAGGAGTTCGACATGTTCGTGGAGCACCGCTGCACCGACTTCGGCATGGAGAAGACGCGCTTTTACGGCGACGGCGTCGTCACCGGCTGGGGCACCATCAACGGCCGCCCGGTCTACGTCTTCGCCAAGGACTTCACGGTGTTCGGCGGCTCGCTGTCGGAGGCCCACGCCGAGAAGATGGTCAAGGTCCAGGACATGGCCATCAAGAACGGCGCACCGATCATCGGCCTGTTCGACGCGGGCGGCGCCCGCATCCAGGAAGGCGTCGCGGCGCTCGGCGGCTACGGCGAGGTGTTCGTGCGCAACGTGATGGCCTCCGGCGTGATCCCGCAGATCTCGGTCATCATGGGCCCGTGCGCGGGCGGCGACGTCTATTCGCCCGCCATGACAGACTTCATCTTCATGGTGCGCGACACCTCCAACATGTTCGTGACCGGCCCTGACGTCGTGCGCACCGTGACGAACGAGGCGGTGACGGCGGAGGAGCTCGGCGGCGCCTCGGTCCACACCACCCGCTCGTCCATCGCCGACGGCGCCTTCGACAACGACGTGGACACCCTCGTCCAGATCCGCCGCCTGATGGACTTCCTGCCCTCCTCCAACGTCTCCCCGATCCCGGAGATCGAGACGGCCGACCCGTGGGACCGGGTGGAGCCCTCCCTCGACACCCTCGTCCCCGACAACCCGAATAAGCCCTACGACATGAAGGAGCTGATCGAGAAGGTAGTCGACGAGGGCGACTTCTTCGAGATCCAGGAGGCCTACGCCAAGAACATGGTGGTGGGCTTCGCCCGCATCGACGGGTCCACCGTCGGTATCGTCGCCAACCAGCCGATGGTGCTCGCGGGCGTCCTCGACACCGACGCCTCGCGCAAGGCGGCCCGCTTCGTGCGCTTCTGCGACGCCTTCTCCATCCCGATCGTGACCTTCGTCGACGTGCCGGGCTTCCTGCCGGGGACGGCCCAGGAGTACGGGGGCCTCATCAAGCACGGCGCCAAGCTCCTGTTCGCCTACACCGAGGCGACGGTGCCGAAGGTGACCGTCATCACCCGCAAGGCCTACGGCGGCGCCTACGTGGTGATGAGCTCCAAGCACATCCGCGGCGACATCTCCTACGCCTGGCCGTCGGCGGAAATCGCGGTGATGGGGCCGAAGGGGGCGGCGGAGATCATCTACCGGGCGGACCTGTCGGACCCCGACAAGATCGCCGAGCGCATCAAGAGCTACGAGGAGCGCTTCGCCAACCCGTTCGTCGCGGCCGAGCGGGGTTACGTGGACGAGGTGATCATGCCCCACTCCACGCGGCGGCGGGTGGCGCGGGCCCTGCGCCTGTTGCGCGGCAAGAAGCTCGCCAACCCCTGGAAGAAGCACGACAACATCCCGCTGTGACCGGCTGGGCCCTCACAGGAACGGCAGGAGCGCCCCCGCGACCCGCTGCTTGACGTCGATCCCGGCGATGAGGGCCGCCTGTCCCTCGGCGGCGACCCGCGGTCCGGGCTCCTCGAGGAGCGCCTCGACCCGTCGGGCAATCCGCGCCGCCGTCACCCGCGCTGGGTGGAGGGCGCGCGCCGCGCCGGTCGCGACCGCGTGGCCCATGTTGAGGGACTGGTCGAGGTTGGATGGCAGACCGAGGACCGGGCGGCCGGCCGCGAAGGCCTGGACCACCTGCGGATTGCCGCCGTTCGCCACCACGAGGGCGGCGCGCCGGGAGGCCTCGTCCCCGTCCACGTAGCGGCGCACCACGATCCGCTCCCCCCGCGGCAGGGGCCGCGCCAGGGTCCGCCCGGCCGTCGCGACGAGGACATCCGCGCCCGCCGCCGCCGCCCCCTCCACGGCGGCGGGAAGGAGCCGCATGTCCCCCGACGAGCCAAGGCAGACGTAGACGAGCGGCCGACGCCGCCCGAACCCGGCCGGGAGATCGGACAGCCCGGCGCCCGGCCCCTCGGGCCGCCAGATCAGGGGGCCGATGCGGCGATGGCTCGCCGGCGCGCCGGGCGTCCTTGCGAAATGGTCCGCGTCGGGGAAGAGCACCATGTCGGCGCCGAACAGGCCGATGACGTCGCCGCGGGGGGCCGGAAGCCCGTGGCGCGCCCGGAAGCGGGCGAGCGGGGCGAGCACGATGCCCGAGAACGTCTCCGGCGAGAGGCGCCAGAGGGCACCGGCGAGGGCGGGCCCCAGCACGCGCACGGGAACCGAATCGGGGACCATCGCCCGGCCCCGCGCCAGCGGGCTGTGGTAGGCGTTGATGATGGCCACCGCCGGGATGGAGCGTAGCGCGGCGGGACCGCGATCGTCGGCCTCAGGTCGTAGACGATGAGGTCCGGGCGCACCGCGTCGATCACGGCGAGGTCGTCGGCGAGGTACCGCTCGAGGCGGCTCTCGCCGTAAAGCGGCCTCAGACGGAACAGGTCCCGCTGGGCGAGGTCCGACCGGCGGGCGGGCAGCGGGTGCTCCTCGGCGGCAAGGCCCCGGAACAGGGGCCGGTAGCGGAAATCGTAGGCAAAGTGACGCTCCGCGTCCCCCGCGATCGCGGCGACGTGGTCGAGCAGCCTTCGCGGCCGCACCACGTGGGCAAGGCTCACGCCCTCGCCCACGAACAGGATCCTTCGGCGGGCCATCGCCACCTCCGCCACAACGGCGGCATGGCGAGGCCCGCTGGTCCGGGGGCGTCGTCCGCCCCCGCCGGCCCGGTCCCCTCCCCGATCTGCCCCTTCTCGGACCGCCTGCGGCGCCCGGTGCCCACCGGTCCCGCAGGCCAGCGCGACGGCCTCGCCCAAGGCCACCGACGCCGTCGACGACACGTCGATAACGGACGGATAAATTGACGCTGCACTGAAATGAAGGCACCGGTGGTTGTCCGTGTTGACAGTGGGGCGAACGGGCGGCTCCTGTCGGGCGGGCCTGAGAGGCCGGCACGGGCAACGGGAGAGGGCGACATGCCGCTATTCGAGGCGCAGGCGGACCGCGAGAGCCTGTTCGACGACGTCTATGCGCGGGGGCTTTCCACCGGCCCGCTGCCGAAATACCGGATGCCGCAGCATTCCTCGCTGCCGGCCACGGTCTACAACGCGATCCGGGACGAGCTTTTCCTCGACGGCAACTCGCGGCAGAACCTCGCGACCTTCTGCACCACCTTCATGGAGCCCGAGGCGGCCACGTTGATGCAGGACTGCATCGACAAGAACATGATCGACAAGGACGAGTACCCGCAGACGGCTGAGATCGAGAACCGTTGCGTGCACATCCTCGCCGACCTGTGGAACGCGCCCGAGGCCACGAGCACCCTCGGCTGCTCCACCACCGGCTCGTCCGAGGCGGCCATGCTCGGCGGCCTCGCCCTCAAGACGAAGTGGCGCAAGCGGCGCGAGGCGGAGGGCAGGCCCGCCGATCGGCCGAACCTCGTCACCGGGCCGGTGCAGGTGTGCTGGCACAAGTTCGCCCGCTACTTCGACGTGGAGCTGCGCGAGCTGCCGGTCCTGCCGGGCGAGACGGGGATGACCGCGGCCCAGGTGGCAGAGGCGGTGGACGAGAACACCATCGGCGTGGTGCCAACCTTTGGCGTCACCTTCACCTGCGTGTACGAGCCGGTCGCCGAGATCGCCGCCGCCCTCGACCACGTGGCCGAGACGCGCGGGCTCGACGTGCCGATCCACGTGGACGGGGCCTCGGGCGCGTTCGTCGGCCCGTTCCTCCACCCCGACATCGTGTGGGACTTCCGCCTGCCGCGGGTGAAGTCCATCAACGCCTCGGGCCACAAGTACGGGCTCGCGCCCCTCGGCGTCGGCTGGATCGTGTGGCGCGAGAAGGCGGCGCTTCCCGAGGAGCTCATCTTCAACGTGGACTACCTCGGCGGGCAGATGCCCACCTTCGCCCTCAACTTCTCCCGGCCCGCGGGCGAGATCGTGGCCCAGTACTTCCAGTTCCTGCGCCTCGGGCGGGAAGGGTTCGCCCACGTGCACGGGGCGTGCGCGGCGACGGCCCAGTACCTCGCCGCCGCCCTCGAGAAGACCGGCCACTTCGACATCCTCTACGACGGGGACGGGGGCCTGCCGGCGGTGTGCTACACGCTGAAGGACGCGGCGCGGCGGGGCTACACCCTCTACGACCTGTCGGAGCGGATGCGCATGCGCGGCTGGCAGATCGCCTCCTACCCCCTGCCGCCCGAGCGGCACGAGACGGTGGTCCAGCGGGTGATGGTCCGCCACGGGATGGGGCGGGACCTGATGGCCCTCCTCGTGGAGGACCTCGACCGGGCGATCGCCCACCTCGACGCCAACCCGGTGCCGAACTCCGCCGCGCGGCCGAGCTTCAACCACGGCCGCTGACGGGGGCTGGCGGGCCGTCAGGGCGCCGGAATGCGTGACAGGCGCCGGGCGGTCCGCAGAAGGTCGATCTGGTAGCGCCAGACGGCGGGGCGGGGCGTCCGGGCGAAGGGCCTCTGCCGCAGCCGCGCGAGGCGCTCGAGCCGGGGCGCGAGGGCGAGCGGGGCGAGGAAGGCCGGCCGCGCGGCAGGCGCCACCGCCGGCAGGTGCTCGCGGGCGCGGGCGAAGTGGTGGCGGCCGTGGTCGGCGAGCTCGGCGAGGGCCGCGGCGAGGCCCGGCGCCTCCCGTCCCGCCCGCACCGCGTCCGGATCGACGCCATGGCGGGAGAGGACGTCGAGGGGCACGTAGAGCTGGCCGCGGCCCGCGTGGACCGGGAAGGCCTCGAGGACGGCGACGATCGTCTGGGCGACGCCGGCGTGGCCGGCCGCCGTCGCCGAGCGGGGGTCCTCCCCCGGCACGAGCGCGAGGGCGGCGAGCTGCACGAGGGCCGAGCGCGTCTCCCCCGCGTAGCCCTCGAGGTCGGCGAGGGTCGGCATCGGGTCGTCGTAGAGGTCGAAGATGCGCGCCTCGCTCATGGCGAGGAGAGGCGCGGTCAGGAGGCCGCACGCCCGCACCGTCTCGAGGAGGGCGGCGGCGACCGGGTTGTGCCGCGCCTCCCCCGCCGCGGTCCCCTCCAGCGCGTCGCGCCACCACTGGAGGCGGATCTCGCCCGCGAGCGGCTGGCTCGTCACCTCCCGCACCCGGGCGATCTCGAGGTTGTAGGCGTAAAGGGCGTGGAGGTGGGGCCGCGCCGCCGCGGGCGCGAACAGGCTGGCGAGGAACCGCTCCGGGTCCTCCGCCCGCACGAGCGCCGCGCAATGGGCGGCATGGTCCGCCCCGCTCACGGCCGAGGGCCCCCGCCGCGCGCCGCCCGGGCGGAAGCTGGCGGAGCGACCGTCTGCAACCGCCATCCGGCGGCGGCGCGGCAGGGTCTCGCCGGCGGGATCGCGCCCCCGCCGCGCCCGCGCCGACGGCGCGCGGAAAGGGCCGCCGGCCGGGCCGGTCGAGGCGAAAGGAGGCGGCCCGCGCCGGTGCGGACGTGTCCGCCCCCCCGTCCGGACACGCAGGCGCCGGTGCGCGGCCGGTGGCCATCGCGGGCCGGCAGCGGCGCGGGGACGGGCGGGCGCCGGGTCACCGTCAGTCGACGGCGAGAAGGGCGGCGGCGACCGGCCGCTCCTCCGAGATCATCACGTTGAAGGTGCGAACGGCCGCGCCCGTCGTCATCACGTCGAAGCGCAGGCCCGCCGCGCGCAGGTCCCAGGCGACCGGCTCGGCGAGCGGCAGCGGCAGCGTCCCGGCCCCGATCAGGAGGAAGCCGACGGTGTCCGCCTCCGCCTTCACCCGTTCGAAGGCCGCACGGTCGAGGTCGTCCGGCGTCCTCGGGGCCCAGGCGTAGATGCCCGACGGCAGGCACAGGATCGAGCCGCGGTGGCTCATCTCGGCGAAGCGGAAGCCGCCATTGCCGTAGGCGTCGATGGGCGCCCGGTCCGGGTAGTGGGCCTCCCGCATCCCGAGGCCGCTCGCCGGTGCGACGTCCGGCCCGTCGTCCTCCTGAGCCATCGGCGCCTCCCGGTGTCAGCTCGCCGGCCGCGTCGTCCCGCCAGCGGGGGCGGCCTCCCCCGCCTCCGCCGCCTCGCCCTCCTCCTCCGCGTCGGGGCCGCCCGCGATCTGGACGCGCTCGGGGCGCAGGCCCAGGAGGATCAGGAGCGGCGCCGCGATGAAGATGGACGAGTACGTGCCCACCACGATGCCGAAGATCATGGCGAAGGTGAAGCCGCGCAGCACCTCGCCGCCGAACACGAACAGGGCGATGAGCGCGAGCAGCGTCGTCACCGACGTCATGATGGTGCGCGACAGCATCTGGTTGATGGACATGTCGAGCAGCTCGGGCAGCGGCATCTTCTTGTACCGCCTGAGGTTCTCCCGCACGCGGTCGTAGACGACCACGGTGTCGTTCAGCGAGTAGCCGACGATGGTGAGCACCGCCGCGATGCTCGCGAGCGTGAACTCCATCCTGAGGATGGCGAACATGCCGATGGTGAGGAGAACGTCGTGCAGCGTCGTGATCACCGCCCCGAGGGCGAAATGCCACTCGAAGCGCAGCCAGATGTAGGCCATGATGGCGATCAGCGAGGCGATGA
>CAZJNX010000112.1:0-15633 GCA_964547415.1 uncultured Hyphomicrobiales bacterium | reverse complement strand
CTCCGGAGCCGCATAAGCCCAAATCCCTGTCTCACCAAACCGTACACCGGGGGAAGGGCGCCCTCGCCTTCGCGAGCGAGGTCGGCAACGACGTGGTCTTCAACTTCGCGGGCGGCCAGATGGCGACGATCCGCAACGTCACGATCGCCGACATCGAGGACAGCATCCTCGTCTTCTGACGAGAGGGCAGCGCCCGCCGTCGAGGCGGCGGGCGGCCCCGCCTCGTCTTCTCCGCGAGGCCTGCGTGGCGATCGCGGTGTCCTCCGCGATGCGTCGTGCCACGCTCGGGACCGCCGGGCGGACGTTCCTCAGCCAGCCGGCGGACGGGGCGCCCGCCAGGTGGAGGTCGAGACGACGGCGGGGGCATCCGCGCCCGCGTCGAAGAGCTCGGCCTGCATGAAGCAGATGCCGCGGCCCCGCCGCAGGAAGCGCCCGCGGGCGAGCGCCGCGGGGCCGCGCACCGGCGCCAGGAACTGCAGCTTGAACTCGAGCGTGGCGCCCGCGCCGCCGAAGACGTGGTGGATGAGGTGCCCCTGGGCGATGTCGAGGACGACGGCGCTCGCCCCGCCGTGGAAGCTGCCTTGCGGGTTGAAGGCGAAGTCGCGCACCGGAAAGCGGATCTCGCACGAGGGCTCCGGCCCGTCCGTATAGGTGATGTCGAGGTCGAACAGGCGGGCGAGGAAGAACGTGCCGAAGCCCGGCGCGTGCCGCTCGAGCGCGGCCTCGAATGCCGCCCGCGCGGCCGTCTCGTCCATGGCGTCCTCCCTCAGCCGTCCGCGACGGCCGCCGCGCCGCTCGCCACCAGCCGGTCGATCTCGTCGTTGCCGAGGCCGGCCCACCCGGCCAGCACCTCCCGCGTGTGCTCGCCGAGCCGGGGCGGGGCGAAGCGGGCACCGGTCCGGCACGCCGACAGCTCCACGGGCGTGTCCACCATGCGCACCGCGCCGGCCGTCGGGTGGGGGAGGGTGGCGACCTTGCCCCGCGCCGCGATCCCGGGCCCCTCCAGCACCTCCCCGACCGTCCGGATCGCGCCGACCGGAACGCCCGCGGCCTCGAGCGCCGCCACCCACTCGTCCCGCGTGCGCCCGGCCACGATGCGCTCCACGATGGGCAGGAGGGCGTCGGCGTTCCTCACCCGGTCGGGCGCGGCGGCAAAGCGCGGGTCGTCGGCGAGCGCGGGCTCGCCCGCCACCGCGCAGAAGCGCCGCCACAGGGCGTCGTTGGCGACCGCGAGGTTGAGCCACCCGTCGGCGGCGCGGAAGGGCGCGTAGGGAACGATGGTCGGGTGGCGGTTGCCGCGGCGGCGGGGGCTCTCGCCGGTCGCGAAGTAGGCCCCGGCGTTGTAGGTGAGGAGGGAGGCGACGGCGTCGAGCATGGCAACGTCCACCCGCTGGCCCCGCCCGGTCGCATCGCGCACCCGCAGCGCGGCGAGGATGCCTTGCGCCGCGTAGAGCCCGCTCACGAGGTCGGCCACCGGGCAGCCCACCTTCATGGGCTCCCCGTCCGCTTCGCCCGTCACGTCCATGAGGCCGGCTTTTCCCTGGACGACGAGGTCGTAGCCCGGCCGGTCGCGCTCGGGCCCCGTGCGGCCGAAGCCCGTGATCGCGGCGTGGACGAGGCGCGGGTTGCGTGCGGCGAGCCTCTCGTGGCCGATCCCGAGGCGCTCGGCCGTTCCGGGGCGGAAGTTCTCCACGAGGACGTCCGTCCGGTCGACGAGCTTCAGGAGGGCGGCGAGGGCGTCCGGCTGCTTGAGGTCGAGGGCGAGGCTCTTCTTGTTGCGGTTGACCGACAGGAAGTAGGCGCTCTCCCCGCCCGTGAAGGGCGGGCCGAAGGCGCGGGCGTCGTCCCCCGTCCCCGGCATCTCCACCTTGACGACGTCCGCACCGAGGTCGGCGAGCTGCATGGTGGCGAACGGGCCGGAGACGACGCGGGTGAGGTCGACGACGCGGATGCCCGCGAGCGGGGAGTCGGCCGCCGTCACGGCACGAGGAGCTCGGCGAGGGCGGGCATGTCGGCCGTCACGAGGTCGGGCATCAGGTGGGCCGGCAGGTCCTCGTAGGGGCGGCCGCGCCGGTTGACGAAGGCCGCGCGCATCCCCTGGCCCTTCGCGCCCGTGCAGTCGAAGGCGTGGTTGGCGACGTGCATGACGCGGCCCGTCGGGACGCCGAGGATCTCCGCGGCGCGGATGTAGCTCTGGGCGTGGGGCTTGAAGGAGTTGGACGCAGCGATGGAGATCCACGCCTCGAACGGGAAGCCCACGTGCGGCTTCGCCGCCTCGAGGAGGTCCGGATCGCCGTTCGACAGGATGGCGAGGCGGTAGCGGGTCGCGAGCCGCTCGAGGGCGGGCGGCACCTCCGGGAAGGGCTTCAGCTTCGGGATGTGGGCGACGAGGTCGGCCACCTCCTCCTCGGTGTGGTCGATGCCCGCCCGCTCGAGGGTCAGCTTCACCGCGCGGCGGCCGATCTCCCGGTAGGGGGTGTGGGCGCGGTGGAGGAGGGCGTCGATCATCGAGTTCTCGAAGTGGGTGCGCCGCCACCAGGTCACGAAACGGTTCGCCGAGCCGTCCCACCCCTTGGCGGCGAGGAAGGGCGCGGCCTTCTCCACGAGCCCGCCCTGCATGTCGACGACGGTCCCGTAAAGGTCGAAGGTCAGGACCTCGACCGTCCCGCGAACCTCTCCCGGGTCCGCGGTTCCGATGGGCCAGGGCATGGTCGCTCTCCTCCCGTTCGATGCCCGCGAAGGTGGCGGGCGGCGAGGAAGCTTGTCAATTCGCGCGCGGCCCTGCCGGGACGCGACGGGCGGACGGGCGGACGGGCGAGGAGGCGCGATAAGGCGTCCCCGCCCGCCGGCGGGACCGGCGCGGCCGGCGCTAGAGGGCGTCGAGGTGGCTCGTGTCGTTCAGTCTCAGGATGCGCGGGCGGGCGAGGTCGAGGCGGATCTCGCTCAGGGCTGAGGGGGACTGGGCGATCCGCCAGTAGGCCGACAGGGGCTGTTCGAGGAGCTGCATGAGAAGGGCGCGATTGACGCTGTCGTGGCCGACGAGGACGACGCTCTCGTCCGCCCCGTGCCTGCCAAGGATGTGGCGCAGGGCGTCCGCGGTCCGGGCGAGGAGATCCTGGAGCGATTCCCCGTCCGGGAAGCGGACGAGGTGGGGCCGATCGTGCCAGAGGGCGAAGAGTGCGGGCTCGGCCGCCTCGACGGCCTCGTGGGTCATCCCCTGCCAGCGGCCGTAGTCGATGTCCTGGAGCGCGGGGAGGGTCTCGAGCGGCACGCCACAGGCCTCGGCGACGGGCTGCGCCGTGTCTTGAGCCCGCTTCATGGGGCTTGCGTAGACCACCGCGGGCGAGAAGGCCGAGGCGATGCGGCGGGCGAGCGCGGCCGCCTCCGCGTGGCCGCGGGCGTCGAGATCGAGCTCCTGGCGGCCCCGGAAGCGGGGCGGGTCGATGCCCGCGACCGTCCCGTGGCGGGTGAGGATGAGATGGGTCAAGGCGGTTTCACCATGTTCGGCGCGGGAAGGGGACGGCCCCGCCGACGGCAAGGGCCTCGACCGTCCGGGTGACCGTCCGGCGAACCGCCCCGCCCGTCGTCGGCGCGCGGGAAGGGGCCGGCGGGGGCGCGCGTCGTCCCGCGCCCCTTGCCCCGCCTTGTATCACCGGCGAGCGGGGCTGCGCGAGCCGCTCCCGCCGCCGTCCTCGCTCCGCCGGTCCGGTGGGCACGCGGGCGCCGCGCGGAGAGGGGGGACGGCTGCCGCGTGCCCGTCGGGCGGCGCCTCGAGGGCGATCGCGAGCATGGCGACGATCATGGCGAGGGTCGAGGCGAGCGCGTCGTGAACCGCGCCCTCGAAGGCTGGCAGGACGACGAGGCGGTCCTTGCCGCGCTTCTCGAGCAGCCCCTCCTCGGCGGCGCGCTTGAGGAGCGTGGACACGTGCGTGCGGGAGACGTGGTAGCGCGCGGCCATCTCGCCCGCGGTCACCGGCAGGCCCGACGCCCGCTCCGCGGGGCTCGCCTCGCGGTGGGCGAGGTGGAGGTGCATGAGGACGTACTCGCCCGCGTCGCGCCCGACGAGGCGGCCGAGAAAGGGCGAGCGCTCGAGCGGCCGCGGCCCGTCCGCGATCGGATGACGGGCGGCGCGGAAGAAGCGGGTCAGGAAGAGCGGATCCTCGAGCCGGTCGAGGGCCAGCGCGCCCGCTCGCGAGACGGCCGCCGCGGCGGTGACGGCGGCCGTCAGCCGCTCCCGCGCCAGCGTCAGCATCCGCTCGGAAGGCATGCAAAGCTGCGGTTTCCCCCGCCGCGCCGGTTCCAGCGGCTCGATGAAGCCGTAGTGCTTCATCACGAGGAAGATCGCCCGCGCGCGCCCCCGGCTCATGTCGCCGCTCGCCGCCAGGGCGTCGCAGAAGCGGTTCACCCTGAGGCCGGGGCCGCTCCCGTCACGCCGCTCCGCGTCGAGGGCCATCGCCGTCCAGAACGCGAGACGGCGCGCCCGGTCGCCCAGGACGAAGCGGCGCGTGCCGCTCTCGGCCTGGTGGCGCGTGACCGTGCGGAACAGCGTCTCCACCGCCGGCTCGAAAGCCGGGTGACGGCGGATGGCCGCGATCCCGTCCCCGTCGCCTTCGTCCCTCTCGTCCGCGGACAGCGCGGGCCCCGCCCCGTTCCGCCCGTCCGCGCGCACCAGAACCCCCATCGCCGCTCCCCCCTCGCCGGCTGATCCCTCGGCCCCGGACCGGCGGTCGTGCCGCGTCCGGGGCGCGGACGGCACGCTGCGGCGTGTTTCCCGCTTCCGGCTCCTTACCGCTCCCGCCGTCCCGTGTCTGCCGGGCAGAGGCGCGATCCTCGTGCCGCGAGGCGCCCGGTCAGTTCGCGAGCCCGAGGAGGCGGGGCACGAACAGGGTGACGGCGGGAAGGGCCGCGAGGAGGACGACCATGGCGAGGATGACGAGGAGGTACGGGGCGAGGGGCCGCGCCACCTTCTCCATCCGGACGCCGCCGACTGAGCAGGCGACGAGGAGCGCGGAGGCGACGGGCGGCGAGAACAGCCCGATGCCGATGCAGCCGATCACGATGACGCCGAGGTGGACCGGGTTCACCCCGAGCGCGCTCGCCAGCGGCATCACGATGGGAATGAGCATCACCATGATGGCGAGCTCATCCATGATCATGCCGAGGAGCACGAACACCACAATGATGCACAGGAGGAACGCGAACTGGGTGAGCTCCACCGAGCCCATCAGCGCCACGAGTTCGCGCGGGACCTGGTTGACGGTGAGGACCCAGGAGAAGATGCCCGAGATCGTCATCATCAGGAGGACCACGCCGCAGGTGACGACCGCCGCCTCGAGCACCTTGTAGCAGTCGGCGAAGGTGAGGCTGCGATAGTATAGAAAGCCCAGGCCGAGGGCGTAGAGGACGGCGACGACGCCCGCCTCCGTCGCGGTGAAGGTGCCCGAGAAGATGCCGCCGAACACGAGGAGGGGGAGGACGAGGCCCGGGATCGCCTCGAGGGTCGCCCGGCGCACCTCCCCCGGGGCGGGCGGCTCCCGCAGCGGGATGGCGGCGCCCACGGCGTGCCAGCGCACGCGCAGCATCACCACCGCCGCGACCACGAGGGCGGGCAGGAGCCCCGCCGCGAACAGGGCCGAGACGGACGTTCCGGTGAGGCCGCCGAACACGATCATGGACATGGACGGCGGCACCAGGATCCCCATGGCGCACGCCCCCGCGACGATGGCGGTGGCGTCCTCCCGCGTGTAGCCGTGACGGTGCATGGACGGGATCAGGACCGAGCCGAGGGCGGCGGTGTCCGCGCTCGTGGAGCCGGAGATGCCGGAGAACATGAGCTCGGAGACGACGGCGGTGTTGCCGAGCCCGCCGCGGCGGTGGCCGACGAGGACGAGGGCGAGGCCGATCAGCTTGTCGGCGATCCCCACCTTCACCATCAGCCCGCCCGCGACGACGTACATGGGGATGGCGAGGAGGGTGAAGCTGTCGACGCCGTTGTAGAGGCGGCCGGGCACCACCTGCCAGTCGATCCCCATGGCGGCGAGGGCGGCGACGGCCGACACCCCGACCGCGAAGGCGACCGGGACCGACAGGACGAGGAGGACGAGGAGCCCCGCCACCATGCCGCCGACGACGGTCATCGCGCGCCGCTCCCGCTCGGCCCGGCGACGACCTTGACGATCCCGACCGCCGCGTGGACGAGGACGAGGGCGCCCGACAGGGGGATCGCGGCGTAGGGCACCCACATGGGAATGCGCATCACCGTGCTGACGAGGGCGGTCGAGAGGCACAGGCGCACTCCGTACCAGACCATCAGCGCGGCGAAGACCATCACGAGGAGGCGCACGACCACCTCGATGCCCCGCCGCGTTCCCGCGCCGAGCCGGTCGACGGCGGCCGTGATGGCGATGTGGGCGGACCGCTGCACGGCGAGCGCCGTTCCGGTGAAGGCGAGCCAGGCGAACAGGAAGCGGGCCGCCTCCTCGCTCCAGGGGGCGGAGAGGGCCGGGATCTGCCGGCTCGCCACCTGCACGGACATCACCGCGACGAGGGCGAGGAGGAGGCAGACGCCGAGCACCGCCTCGGCGCGGCCGAGGCGGGCGTCGAGCGCCTCGGCGCCCGCGACCAGCCGGTCGCGGACGCCCGGGCGTGCCGGCGTCCCGGCCCGATCCGTCATCGCGCAGGCGAGCCCGTCGTCACTGAAGGCTCGTCTCGATCCGCTCGATGAGCTCGGGGCCGATCCGCTCGCGGTGCTCGTCCCACACCGACGCGGCGGCCTCGCGGAACGGGGCGAGGTCGGGCTCGGTGATGGTGACGCCGACCTCGGGCAGCTCGGCGAGCGCGGTGTCGCGCAGCTCCGCCGACAGCGCCCGCTCGTACATGGCGGCCTCGCTGGCGGCCTCGGCGATCATGGCCTGGGTCTCGGGATCGAGGTCCTGCCAGAAGCTCTCGGAGATCATCCAGACGGACGGGAGGGCGGCGTGGTAGGTCATGGCGAGGTTGTCCGCGACCTCCCAGTGGCCGGAGTTGCGATAGAACGAGACGAGGTTCTCCGCCCCGTCGATGGCGCCCTGCTGCATGGCCGTGAAGACCTCGCCGAGGGCCATCGGCGTCGGGTCCGCGCCGAACGCGCCGAGGGTCGCGCGGTAGACCGGGTTGCCGGGCACGCGCATCTTCTTGCCCGAGACGTCGTCGAAGCTCTCGATCGGCGCGGTGGTGTAGAGGTGGCGGAAGCCGACCTCGGAGAAGGCGAGGCCGCGGATCCCGACCGCGGGCAGCATGCTGAGGAGCTCCTCGCCGATCTCCCCGTCCACGAGCGCCATGAAGCTGTCGACGTCGGGGGCGAGGTACGGCAGGTCGAACACGCCGAAGGTCGGCACCAGGTTGGCGAGGTGGGTGGAGCCGGCGATGTTCATCTCCACCGTGCCGAGGTTCATGCCCTCGAAGATCTCGGTCTGCTTGCCGAGCTGGGAGGACGGGTAGACCTCGACGGTGATCTCGCCGCCGCTCTTGTCCGCCAGGATCTCGCCGAAACGCTCCGCCGCCAGGTGCCGCGCGTCGGTCGGGTTCAGCGTGTGGGCGAGGCGGATGGTCGTCTCGGCGTCGGCGGTCCCGACGCCGCCTGCGAGGAAGCCGGCGGCGACGGCGGCCGCGAGCGCGGATCCGCGGTGGATGGTCATGGCTGAGCCCCTCTGCCTTTTTCGGTCGACGTGGAAGGCGCCGGGGACGCAGCAGCGTGCCCTCCGGCCCCTCGCGGCGACCCTATGGCCGGGGTGCGGTGCTGTCTGTTGCCAAGTTTCGTGCCGAGCGGTGCCGAAACGCGCACGCTTCACGGGGTCGCCGGCTCGCCGTGGAGGCGCCGGGCGAGCTGCTCGGCGAACTTGGCGGCTGCCACGGGCACGGTCCGGCCGGCGAGCTGGCCGAGGACGAGGGCGACGGGCGCCACGTCCCGCGGGTCGATGGGGCGCACCGCGAACGCCGGGTCGCGGGCGAGGGGGCGGGTGCCGACGGCGAACTGGAAGGTGACCGCGTCCCCGCCCCGGACGAAGGCGAGGAGGAGCTCGAACGAGTTGGTCTCGAAGGCGGGCTCCACCGTGCGGCGCAGGCGCGCGAGGGCGGCATCGAGGACGAGGCGGCCCGCGAAGCCCCGGTCGGGGAGGGCGAGGGGGTGGTCGAGGCACTCGCGCAGGCGCAGCGTCCGGCGCGCGGCGAGGGGGTGACCGGCCGCGACCACCGCCGTCAGCCGCTCGTCCACCACCACGAGGGGCGCGAGGGCGGGCGCGGGCTGGCGGGAGAGGGTGAGGAGGAGGTCCACCTCGAAGGCCTCGAGCGCACGCAGGGCGCTCGCGTGGTCGGCGACCCGGACCGCGAAGGTGACGAGGGGAAAGGTCGCCCGGTAGCGGGCGATCTCGTCCATCACGAGGCCGGTGGCGGAGGCCTGGCTGCAGGCGATCGTCACGTGGCCCCGCCGCATCCCCGACAGGTCGTGGATCTGGGCGCGCAGCCGGTCGAAGTCGGCGAGCTGGGCGCGCACGTGGCGCACGAAGAGCTCGCCCGCCGCGTTGAGGCGCACCCCCCGCGGCAGCCGCTCGAAGATGGGCGTGCCGAGCTCGTCCTCGAGGTCCTTGAGGCGCCGGTTGAGCGCGGAGGGCGCGATGTTGAGCGTCTCGGCCGCCTTCCGGATCGAGGAGGCGCGGGCGATTTCCTCCACGAAGCGCAGCTGGCGCAGGTGCTTCATCGCGCGGGGCCCCCCGACTGTTCGCATATCGGCAACGGTCCGCCCTGAAATCGGTCATGGACGGCACCACGACGAGTTTCTAGCGTCCGGCTCCGCAAGCGCAACGGCAGGGAGCGGACGCAGGATGGATCTCGGCCTCGCAGGACGTGTCGCGGTGATCACCGGTCCGGCCAAGGGCATGGGCCCGGCGATCGTGGAGGCCTTCGCCGAGGAGGGCTGCCGCCTCGTGCTCGCCGCACGGGACGCGGCCGCCGCCGAGCCGCTGGCCGCGGCGATCACGGACCGGGGGGGCGAGGCGATCCTGGTGCGCTGCGACCTCCTCGACCCGGCCGCCTGCGAGGAGATGGCGGCCGCCGCCCGCGAGCGCTTCGGCGCCATCGACGTCCTCGTCAACGTGGCGGGCGGGTCGGGCCCCATGGGCAAGACGGGCGTGGAGACCACGCCGGAGGAGTTCGACGAGATCGTCACCCTCAACATGAACGGGATCTTCCACGCGATCCGGGCGGTGGCGCCGGAGATGGTCCGCCGTCGCGAGGGCGCCATCGTCAACGTCGGCGGCACCTTCGGGATGCGCGGCCGGGCGGGGCGGCTCGCCTACGCGGCGTCCAAGTGGGGCCTTCGCGGCATCACCAAGAGCTTCGCGCTGGAGCTCGGCCCCCACGGGATCACGGTCAACACCGTGGCGCCGGGCATGGTCGACGGGCCGCGCTTCCGGGAGAAGGTGGTGCCGGAGATGGCGCGGCGCCTGTCCATCACCGAGGACGAGGCCGTCCGCCGCCACGCCGGGGACTACGCCCTCGGCCGCATCACGCAGCCGGAGGACGTCGCCGCCGCGTGCCTGTTCCTGGCGAGCCCGCGGGCGCGGCAGATCACCGGCGCCGACCTGCCGGTGGACGGCGGCTGGGCGGCCCTTTGACCGGCGCCACGACAACGGGAACGGCGGAGGCGAGGACATGAGCGAGCGGTTGGTCGACACCGTCATTACTGGCGGGACGGTGGTGGAGGAGACCGGCACGATGGCGGCGGCCGTCGCCATCGACGGCGGCCGCATCGTGGCCGTCGGCGCGGCGGAGCTGATGCCGGCGGGGCGCGAGCGGATCGACGCGACGGGCCTTGCCGTCCTGCCGGGGGTGATCGACGTCCACGTCCACTTCCGCGAGCCGGGGATGACCCACAAGGAGGACTGGGAATCGGGCTCGCGCGCGGCGGCGGCGGGCGGCGTCACCACCGTCTTCGAGATGCCCAACACCGACCCGCCCGTCGACACGGTCGAGCACTTCGAGCTGAAGCGCTCCCTCGCGGAGGAAAAATCCCTCGTCGACTTCGGGATCTACGGCCTCCTCGGCGAGCAAAACCTCGAGCACATCGAGGCGCTCGCGGGCGCGGGGGTGTGCGGCTACAAGCTGTTCCTCGGCAACACCACCGGCAACCTGCCCTGCCCGAGCGACGGGGCGGTGCTGGAAGGGTTCGAGACGCTCGCCGCCCTCGGCCTGCGCTGCTCCATCCACGCGGAGAACTCGCCGATCCTGTTCTGGCGGGAGAAGCGGATGAAGGACGCGGGGCGAAACGACCCGCTCGCCCACCTCGCCGCGCGCACCGACGTGGTCGCCATCGAGGCCCTCACCCGCTCGGCGGTCCTTGCCGAGTGGACGGGCGCGCGCATCCACATCGTCCACGAGAGCTGCGCGGGAAGCCTTCCCTACATCCGCTTCTTCAAGGAGCGCGGCGTCGACATCACCGTCGAGACGCTGCCCCAGTACCTCTACCTGTCGGCGGAGATGACCACCGAGCCCGGCGGCGAGGTGATCCGCATGAACCCGCCGGTGCGCCAGCAAAGCCACCGGGAGGGGCTGTGGCAGGGCGTCCTCGACGGCACCATCGACATGATCGCGACGGACCACGCCCCCCACGCCGACGCGGAGAAGAAGGCCGAGCGGATCTGGGACGTCGCCTGCGGGATGGTGGGGGTGGAGACCTCCCTGCCGCTGATGCTGAACGCGGTGGCCGAGGGGCGGATCGGCCTGCCCGACGTCGCCCGCCTGATGAGTGCGGCCCCCGCCCGCGCCTTCGGCCTCCACGGGAAGAAGGGCGTCATCCGCCCTGGCGCGGACGCGGACCTCGTCCTCGTCGATCCGGCGCGCCGCGAGACGCTGACGCGGGAGCGGCTCCACTCCCGCGGGAAGGCCTTTCCCTACGAGGGGATGGCGGTCACGGGCGTGCCGGTGCGCACCCTCGTGCGCGGGCGGACGGTCGCCGTCGACGGCGTCGCGACGGGCGAGCCCGGCTGGGGCACCCTGGTGCGCCCGGAGATGCCCGCGCCCGCCCCGCGCAACGTGGCGACCACCACGCGCGCCATCCTGACACCGCACCAGCGGCCCTGGTGAGCGGCGGGGGAGGGGCCATGCGCACGCTTCAGCTCGCCGACGCCCTCGCCGGGCCGGCCTTCGAGCCGACCGGCCCGTGCGCGATCGACATCGCGGACGGGCGGGTGGCGGCGATCCGCCCGCTCGCGGCGCCGCCCGCCGGGCCGCGCCGGCTGGCGCTGCCGGCCCCCGTCAACGCCCACGACCATGCCCGCCCGCTCTCCACCGCCTCGTTCGGCGCCACCGGACGCCCCCTCGAGACCTGGCTCCTCGCCCTCGCCGCCGTGCCCCCGGTCGATCCCTACCTCGCGACGGCGGCGGCCCTCGGGCGGGCCGCGCGGGGCGGGGCGGCTGGCGAGCTCGTCCACCTCACCCGCCCCATGGGGCTGACGCCGCTTCCCGAGGAGGCGCGCGAGATCGCCCGCGCGGCGGCGGACGTCGGCATCCGCGTCGCCCTCGCCATCGGCATGAAGGACCGCAACCCCCTCGTCTACGGCGACGCCGCGCCCGTCCTCGGGACCGTCGCGGATCCCGCGGTCCGCGGCCTCCTCGCCGACCTCGTCGACCGGCCGCAACCCTCGCCCGCCGAGCAGGTCGCGCTCGTGGAGGAGGTGGCGCGGGCGGTCGAGGGAACGTCGGTCGACGTGCAGTTCGGGCCGAACGGGCCGCAATGGTGCTCCGACGCCCTCCTCGAAGCGGTCGCCGAGGCGTCCGCGCGGACGGGCCGCCGCGTCCACATGCACCTCCTCGAGACGCGCCCCCAGCGGGCCTTCGCGGACGCGGCCTATCCCGGGGGGATCGCGCGGCACCTGGCCGACATCGGCCTCCTGTCGGAGCGCATCACCCTCGCCCACTGCGTCTGGGCGCGGCCGGACGAGCTCGAGATCATCGCCGGATCGGGCGCCACCGTCGTCGTCAATTCGTCCTCCAACCTCGGGCTGCGCTCCGGCCTCGCGCCCGTCGCCGAGATGGTGCGGCGGGGCGTTCGCGTCGCGATCGGGGTGGACGGCGCGGCGATCGACGACGACGACGACGCGCTTCGGGAGATGCGCCTCGCCCACGTCCTCCACGCCGGCGTCGCCTTCGAGGAGGTGCTGACGCCCGCGCGCACCCTGAAGGCCGCGGCCGTCGCCGGCCGACCGACCATCGGCGCGCCGGAGGGGGGCGTTCTCGCCGAGGGCGCGCCGGCCGACCTCCTCGTCCTCGACCTCGACGCGCTCGACCGGGACCGCGTGGTGCCGGTCGACCCGCGCACGCTCCTGTTCGCCCGCGCCCGCAAGGAATGCCTCGTGGAGCTCGTGGTCGCCGGCCGCACCGTGGCGGACGCCACCGGACCCGTCGGGATCGACCTTCCCGCCGTCGAGGCGGCGCTGCGCGAGGCTTTCCGGGCGGCCGGGCCGGGGACGGACCCGCTCGCCCGCGCCTTCCCGGCGATCGAGCCCGCGGTCGCCGCCTTCTACCGGGAGAGCCTCGGCTGCTGCTGACCGCCGCCGGCCCGGCCACGGGCGGGGCGACACGACGCGCTCCGGGGACCGCCCGGTTCCCGGGGCACCCGATCCGCAGGCGGTCCTCGCCTGCGGCGCGGCCCGGCCGGGACGGCCCGGGCCACCGGACGGTTCGGCCGCGGCGGCGCCGCGGCGATCCGGGATCGACCACGGAGGGGAAATTGGTTCGAAAGGCACTCACGAGCGCCGCCGCGGCGGCCATCCTCGCGGCGAGCGCAGGCGCGGCGACCGCCGAGGACGTTCTCGACATCAAGATGATCCTGAACTGGAAGTACCAGTCCGTCCAGGGCGGCTTCTTCGTCGCCGAGGACGCGGGCTACTTCGAGGAGGCCGGCCTCGACGTCACCCTCGACCAGGGCAGCGGCTCCTCCGGCGCCATCACCAAGGTGGCCGCTGGCGCCTACGACGCGGGCTTCGGCGACATCAACGCGGTGATCCGCGTCGCGGCGGAGAACCCGGACGAGGCGCCGGTGTGCGTCTACATGATCTATAACCAGCCGCCGTTCGTCATCGTCTCCAAGGCGGGGGCCGGGATCGAGGAGCCCGCCGACCTCGAGGGCCTCACCATCGGCGCCCCGGCGAGCGACGGCACCTTCCGCCTGTTCCCCGCCTTCTCCAAGATCGCCGGGATCGACGCGGACAAGGTCTCCTGGTCGCACATGGATTCCAGCCTGCGCGAGCAGATGCTGGTGCGCGGCGAGGTGGACGCCATCGCCGGCTTCAGCACCACCATCTGGTTCGGCGCGCGGCGCATGGGCCTCGACCCCACCACCGAGCTCGACTTCCTGTCCTTCGCCGACTTCGGCATGGACCTTTACTCCAACTGCGTCGTCGTCTCCCGCGATCTCTACGAGGAGCACCCGGACAAGGTCGCGGGCTTCGTGGAGGCGATCAACAAGGGCTTCATGGACGTGCTCGAGGACCCCGAGCTCGCCATCGAGGCGCTCATGAAGCGTGAGCCCCTCGCCAAGGAGGACCTCGAGCGCGAGCGCTTCTCGACCGTCTTCGACCTCCTCGTCTTCTCCGACGAGATGCGCACGATCGGCCTCGGCGCGGTCGACACCGAGCGCCTGACGCGGGCCATCGACATCGTGGTCGACGCCTACGGCCTGGAGACGACGCCGGACGCCGCCCTCGTCTACGACGGCAGCTTCCTGCCGCCGCAGGACCAGCGCACGCCGCCCGAGAGCTGATCGCGACCCGCCGCCGGCCGGCCCGACCCGTGCGGGCCGGCCGGCTCACCCAGGAGGTCCCATGTCCGTCATCGAAGTGCCGGTCCCGGCCGCGCCCGCCGGGGCGGAGGGCGAAAGGCCCTTCCTGTCGTTCCGGGACGTCACGGTCGCCTACGGCCGCGGCGCGGACGCCACCCATGCGGTCGACACCGTCTCCCTCGAGGTCGCGCGGGGGGACTTCGTCGCCCTCGTCGGTCCGTCGGGCTGCGGCAAGTCGACCCTCCTGAAGGTGGCGGCGGGCCTCGTGCCGGCCTCGGGGGGCGAGACCGTCGTCGCGGGGGAGACCGTCACGCGGCCCCTCAAGAACGTCGGGATGGCGTTCCAGAGCGCCACCATGCTGCCCTGGCGCTCGACGCTGAGGAACGTGCTCCTGCCGCTGCAGATCGTGCGCCCCCACCGCACCCGCTTCCGCCGCGACCGGCAGGCGAACGTCGAAAGGGCCGAGCGACTCCTCGCCCAGGTGGGCCTCAAGGGCGCGGGCGGGAAATACCCCTGGCAGCTGTCGGGTGGCATGCAGCAGCGCGCCTCCCTGTGCCGCGCGCTGATCCACGAGCCGGAGCTCCTCCTCCTCGACGAGCCGTTCGGCGCCCTCGACGCCTTCACCCGCGAAGAGCTGTGGCAGGTCCTCCAGCGCCTGTGGCTCGACCGGCGGCCCACCGTCCTCCTCGTCACCCACGACCTGCGCGAGGCGATCTTCCTTGCCAACCGCGTCGTGGTGATGAGCGCGCGGCCTGGCCGGATCGTCCACGAGGAGCGGATCGACCTTGCGCGCCCGCGGCGGCTGTCGGCCCTGTTCACCGCCGAGGCGGGCGCCATGATGGAGCGCCTGCGCGGCAAGATCGACCACGTCTCCCTCTTCGAGGACGAGGACCACGGGACGCACTCCCATGAAGGCTGACGACCTCCGCCCGCTCTTTCCCGTGTTCTTCGCGCTCGGCCTGTTCGGGTTCTGGGAACTCGTCGTGCGCGTGTTCGACGTGTCGATCTACGTCCTGCCCGCGCCGTCGCAGATGTTCGCCAGTCTTTACGAGAACTGGCGCGGGATCGCCTTCCACGCCGAACAGACGCTCTACACGACCGTGCTCGGCTTCGCGCTCGGCGTGTCGATCGGCGCGATCCTCGGCGTGGCGGCGGGCGCCTCGCGGGACGTCTACCAGACGATCTATCCCGCCCTCGTCGGCTTCTACTCGGTGCCGAAGGTGGCGCTCGTGCCGATCTTCGTGATCTGGTTCGGCTCGGGCACGGTGCCCGCGATCCTCACCTCCATGGTGATCTGCATCTTCCCGGTGATGGTGAACGTGGCGGCGGGCGTCGCCACCACCGAGCGGGACCTCGAGGACGTCCTGCGCTCCCTCGGGGCGAGCAAGCTCGACGTCCTGTGGCACGTGGCGATCCCGCGCTCGGCGCCCTACTTCTTCGCCTCGCTCAAGGTGGCGATCACCCTGTCCTTCGTGGGCACGGTGATCTCCGAAACGGTGGCGGCCAATCGCGGCATCGGCACCATGATGGTGCGGGCGAGCGCGGACTTCGACGTGCCGCTCGTGTTCGCCGGGCTGATCCTGCTCGCGGCCATGGGGATCGCCATGTACGCCGCCTTCGCCCTCGTGGAGAACCGTGTCGTCGGCTGGGCGAAGCGCGACGTGGAGTTCGCCTCCTGACCGGCCGGCCCGGCGCTCGCGCCCGTTCGCCGCGCGGGCTGCGACCGGCGTCACCGGCGCCGGGCCCAACGGCTTGCGCACCGGCGGCGGCGCTCGCCGCCGGCCACGGGCGGCGCCCGGCGCCGCGGACGCCGCTTTCGC
>CAZJNX010000111.1:0-15675 GCA_964547415.1 uncultured Hyphomicrobiales bacterium | reverse complement strand
CGGCGCAGAGGCGTGGATCGACCTCGCCCAGGTGAGCCCGAGCTTCAACAACACATTTGCCCCCCCGACGCCGCCGCACCGTCGACCTGCGCGGGAGGGTCGACGCGGCGCCCGGGCGTCCGGGCGGCTCCGGCTGCCCCGGCTTTTCCGCGACAGCGATGTGGAACCGGCTCGAGGCCGCCCGGGGCGACCGTGGAAAAGGCGCGCTCCGCCCCGTCAGGCCATTTCGGCTGCGTGCCGGCGGCGCGAGGAGACGCGGGCGGGCGCAGCCCGGCGCGCCACCCGCGGGGCCGAAGGGCGGGGGACGGGTTCGGCAGCTCGTGCAACGGCGGCGCAACCCGCCATCCGCGCCGGGACGATATCGCGACGCCCCCGCAGTTCGCCCCGCAGCCGGCGTCCCCCGACCAGCCGGCAGGCGGCCGGTTCGAGGGACGACCGGGGGCCACGCCCGAACGCCGCGGCCGACGTCGCAGGCCCCCATTGCGGGCCGATGGTCACGGCGAAGACGTGACGGCGCCCGGACGCCAGCGCCACCCGGGGCGTGGGCAGGCGAAGAACGCCGTTCTCGCTGGCCGGCGACGGAAGGCGCGTTGCGTCGCGGTCGGCGGCCCGCTGTTCGTCACCCCGACGCGGCGGCGAGCCGAGGGGAGGCCGCGACGCGAGCAAGGCGAGCGCGGGGTATAGGGTGGGACGCGACGGCCCGTCGCGACGCGCGGTGGCGGCAGCCGGCCGACCTCCTTGGAGGTCGCCCCCCGCGCGGCAGGGGCGAGGAGAGACCCCGCTCCCGCCTGGCCGCGGAAGAGCCCGCTTTGCGCGGGGGCAGCGGCAACGCCGCCCCCGCTTCGCGCGCCGGGGCGGAGGCAACCGGCCCGGGCGAGGGCATGATCGCGGCCGCGCGCGCCGTCCGGATCGAGGCACGGATTCGGGCCGCGGACACCGCACGGGGCACGCCCTGCCTCTACGCGCATGGCACGCGGAGGACGGCGCGCCGGACGGGGAGCCGACCGTCGGTGACCGGCGGCGCGACGGAAGACCGGGCGAACGCCGATCGCGGGCGCGATGCCGAGGCGGTGGCGAGGCGCCCCTGATCGGCCTTCAGAGCGGGGCCCCGGGGGCGATGCCCCCGTCGGTTCAGGGCTGGATGGCCGTCTCGGTGGTGCCGGTCGCCTTGCGCTTCATCTTCTTGTCCTGCTTCTCGACGATGCGGGCCGCCTTGCCCGTCCGCCCGCGCAGGTAATAGAGCTTCGCGCGACGGACCTTGCCGCGGCGAACCACCTGAACGCTCTCGATCAGCGGCGAGAAGACCGGGAAGACGCGCTCCACGCCCTCGCCGTAGGACAGCTTGCGGACGGTGAAGCTCTCGTTCACGCCCTTGCCGGAACGGGCGATGCACACCCCCTCGAAGGCCTGCACGCGGGTGCGCGTCCCCTCCGTCACGCGCACGTTGACGCGCACCGTGTCGCCCGGGTCGAAGTCGGGAAGCGTGCGCTTCGCCTCGATCGACGCCATCTCCTTGCGCTCGAGCCGCTCGATGATGTCCATTGTCGTGTCCCGATGTGTCGCGCGCCCGGTCCGGTCGAGGGCGCCGCGTCCGTCGTCCCTGTGAGAAGCTGGAAGCGGGCAGATACACCCTCGAACCCGCTTTGTCGATCCGTCGGCGGCCGATTTCGTGCGCGAAGCGGCCCTGCGCAAGCCTCGGCACCGCCCCGCGGGGCCTCAGGCCTCCACGGGGCGCTCGTCGGCGATCACCTTGCCGTCGTTGGGGAGGGTGCCCGCCCCCACCACCTCGACGGCGCCCGAAAGGCGCGTCTCCTCCTTCAGCGCCTCGGCGAGGGGGGCGGCGACGCCCGCGTCCCGGGCCTCGACCCTCAGGGTCATCACGTCCTGCTCGTTCTCGCGCGTCACCACGAGGCGGGCGCGGCCGACCCCGGGAACGCGGCGGACCACCCGGTCCACCTGGGCCGGGTCCACGAACATGCCCTTCACCTTGGTGCGCTGGTCCGCCCGGCCCATCCACGTGCGGATGCGCATGTTGGTGCGCCCGCACGGGCTCTCGCCGGGCAGGATCGCCGACAGGTCGCCGGTGGCGAAGCGGAACAGTGGATAGGCGTCGTGGAAGCGGGTGACGACCACCTCGCCCACCTCCCCTTCCGGCACGGGCTCGCCGGTGCCGGGCCGCACGATCTCCACGATCACGTCCTCGTTCACGATGAGCCCCTCGCGCGCCTCGCTCTCGTAGGCGACGACGCCGAGGTCGGCCGTGGCGTAGCACTGGAGCACCGAGACGCCGCGGCCCGACAGGTCGTCCCGGAGCGAGCGGGGGAGCGCGGCGCCCGACACGAGCGCCCGGTCGACGGAGGAGACGTCCGCGCCGCGCTCGGCCGCCTTGTCGAGGAGGATCTTCAGGAAATCGGGCACGCCGCAGTAGACGCCGGGGCGGACGGCCGCGATGGCCGCCACCTGCTGCTCGGTGTTGCCCACCCCGCCCGGCATCACCGCCGCGCCGAGCGCACGGGCGCCCGCGTCGAGGATCCAGGCGCCCGGCGTCATGTGGTAGGAGAAGGTGTTGAGGACGAGGTCCCCGTGGCGCACGCCCGCCGCATGGAGGGCGCGGGCGGCGTTCCACGGGTCCGGGCCGGTGCCCGAGGGCTCCCAGATGGGCCCGGGGGACATGAACACGCGGCCGAGCTCGGCCCAGGACGTCGCCGTCTCGAAGCCGCCGAAGGGGGGCGTTTCGGCCTGGAGGGTCATGAGGTCGGCCTTCCTCAGGACCGGCAGGCGGGCGAGGGCGGCCCGGTCCGTCACCGCCGTGGTGTCCACGTCGGCGAGCTGGCGCGCCCAGCCCGGCGCGCGGGAGACGGCGTAGGCGAGCTTGCGCGGCAACACCTCGAACAGGGCCTTCTCGCGCACCTCGGGCGGGCGCGTCTCGAGGTCGTCGAAATGGTCGGCCATCGGGTCCTCCCTCGGCGGGTCTCGGCTCCGCCGTGGTAGGTGCGCGCCCGTTCGGGCGCAAGCCGGTCAGGACGGGCCCGGCCTGTCGACGAGGCCGGCGGGGCAGCCGCCCCGGACGGGCCGGGCGGCGCGGATGCGCCCGGCGAGCGCCTCCCCCGCCGCGAGGGGGCCGGCAAAGCGGATGCGGAACTCGCGGAAGAGGCGGCGGCCGTCCCCGTCGCTCACGCACGAAAGCGAAACGCGCCGCCCCGCGCCCGCTCCGAAGGCCGCGTCGAAGGCCGCCTGCGCCTGCGCCCGCGTGAGCGTGTCGCCGACCTTGCCGGCGATCACGGCGGCGACGGGCGAGGCGGTCACCGTCTCGATTAGGTCCACCGCGATGGCGAAGTAGCGCTCGGGCGGGAGGCCGAAGCAGCTGCCGTGCTTGCGCCACTGGTGGTGATGGAGGCGGGCCGCGGTGCCGGGCATGACGGCGGAAAGGCGCCGGGCGAGGGCGGGGGAGAGGTCCGGCCGCTCCCCGCGGCAGAAGGTGTCGGCGGCCCCGTCCCGCCACAGGCCGTGGAGGACGAGGCGGGGCGCCTGCGTCCGGCACTCCCGCGCGTCGGGCGAGAGCTCGCAGAAGGCCGGGTGCCAGCTGATCGCGAGGACGTAGGCGCCGGGCGGCAGGCCCTCGCCGCCGGCCGCCTCCGGCGTCTCCTCCTCGCCGCCCGCGGGGTGCCCGCAGTCCGCCGCCACCCAGCGCTCGGGCGGTGCCGCGCCCGGCACGCGGAGGCGGTAGTGGCTCGCCGGGAGGCGGTTCGCGCCGAGGAGGGCGTAGCCCCGGCCCGGCTCGAGGCGGACGGCGCCCGGGTTCGTGCCCTTCCGGAAGGACTGGAGGGCCGGGCAGTCGCGGCTCGCCTCGAAGGTCCCGTCGAGGGGGGTGAAGGCGGCGGCGGGTGCGCCGGCGAGGACGGCAAGGGCGAAGAGAACCGCGGCGGCGAGGGCAAGGAGCGCGCCGGGCGGCCTCAAAATCCGATCTCCTTGCCCTCGACGCGGTCGGCGAGGACGCGGATGCCCTCGGCGAAGGTGCCATCGGGGCGGATGAGGGCGATGAGGCCGTTGCTGCCGAGTTCGATCACCTCCTCCGACAGGGGCAGGACGGTCGCCACCGGCGCCCGGTAGGTGGTGAAGACCCGGGCCGACAGGTCCTGGAAGTCGAGGCTCGACAGGGCCTTGTTCACCACGAGGAAGAGCTCGGGCACCTCGAGGCGCCGGGCGAGCTCCAGCGTGACCGCCGTTCCCTGGTAGTCCTGCACGTCGGGCCTCAGCACGATGAACAGGACGTCGGAGATGGCGATGGACAGGAGCGTCTCCTCGTTCACACCCGGATGGGTGTCGATCATCAGGTAGTCGAGGCCGAGGCCCTCGCCGAGGCTGCGGAAGCCGTCGTTGAGGGCCGACACGTCGTAGCCCTCCTTCAGGATGCGGGCGATCTCCCCGGTCCTGAGGCTCGACGGCACAAGGAACACCGCGCCCCGCGCGCCCTCCCCCGCCTCGGCCTCCGCCGCGCCCTCCGCTCCGGCCTCCTCGGCCCCGGCCTCCTCGGCCGCGCCCGCCTCGGCCGCGCCGAAGACGCGGTCGGAGACGTCGACCGCCGCCTCCATCGCCTCGCAGCGGCCCCACAGGTAGTCGTTGAGGGTGTAGCGCAGCGTCCGCGGGTCCACCTGGAAGAGGGCGTGGATCCCCGGCGACTGGATGTCGGTGTCGACGATCGCCACCCGCGCGCCGCGGCGGGCGAGCTCGGCGGCGAGGTTCGCCGTCACGTTCGACTTGCCCGTGCCGCCCCGGTAGGAGTGGATCGAAACGTTGCGCGTCGTCATGGCCTGTCTTTCCCCGAACCCCCGGCGGGCCCGGCGGGGGGCGGCGCGGGCCGCGGACGGGCCGGGCGGGGGCCGCCCCCGTCCCCTTCCCCGTCCGGGCGGCGCAGGCGCCGCGCCTCGCGCACGAGGCCCTGGAAATAGTCGCTGCTCTCGATCTCGGCGATCTCCCGTGCGCTGTCCTCGTGGTCGACGACGATCCTCAGCTGCTCGGCGTTCGCCTTCAGCGTGCGGTTCTCCTCGTCGAGGCGGCGGCTCAGCGCCTCCAGGCGCCGGCGGGCCTCCTTCAGGTCCTCCACCGTGTTGGACAGCTGGAACTCCCGCGCCTCCACCTTGACCGCCATCAGCGCGAAGGTGCGGGCAAGGTCCGCGAGGTCGGCCGGAACGCCCGCCTCCTCGGCGAGGGCGTCGAGCGTGTCGCCGACGGCGTAGTCGCCCGAGGCGACCGCGTGGGCCGCGTCCTTGAGGCGGGCGACGAGGAGGTCGCGCGGATCGCTCATCGCAACAGGCGCTCCATCAGGGTCGGGCGCGTGAAGGCGTCCACGAATGCCTCCACCGTGTCGGGCCGCTCCTGCCGCGGGAAGGCGAGGGCGGCCTGGAGCGCCCGCCAGCGGGACCGGGAAAGGCCCTTCGGGCGTTCCGCCTTCAGCCCCTCCTTGCAGGCGGCGCGGGCCGACTTCTGGTCGAACGGGTGGCGTCCCGCCGCCATCATGTAGGCGATGACGCCGAGGGAGTAGATGTCGTCCGAGGGCATCGCGGGGCGGCCGTAAAGAAGGTCGATGGCCGCGTAGGCGGGGGTGAGGGCCCCGACGCGGTTGAAGAAGACGACCGTGGGCTCGTCGCTGTCGGACATCAGCTCCGGATCGTGGCGGTGGGAAAAGCCGAAGTCGAGGAGCTTCACGCCCCCCTCGGTGGTCAGGAACACGTTGCCGGGCTTGAGGTCGGCGTGGACGACGCCCGCGGCGTGGGCGTGGGCGAGGGCGGCGCCGACGCCGCGCACGATCTCCGCCCGGGGCCGGGCCGGCAGGGGCTCGCCCGCCCGCTCCTTCAGGAGGGCGGCGAGGGTGCGGCCGACGAGCCGCTCCATGATGATGAAGCACACCGCACCGTCCTGGTCCCAGTCGTAGACGCGCACGATGTTGGGGTGGACGAACTCCTGCATGCGCCGCGCCTCCCGGTGGAGGAGGGCCACCATGTCCTCGCCGATCGCGGGGTCGGCGTTGAGGATCTTGAGGGCGACGAGGGGCTGGGGGGAGCCCGCGCGCAGGCGGAAGCGGTCGACGGCGCCGTAGACGGTGCTCATGCCGCCGCGGCCGAGCACGGAGACGAGCTCGTAGCGCTCGCGGAGCGTGGTGCCGAGGGGGACCGGCAGCGGCCGGCCGCCGCGCGCCGGATCGGCCGGGGCGGCGGACGGCGCGTCGGTGGCCCCGCCCTCGCCGGACGGCGCACCGCCGGCGGTGGCACCCGCGTCAGGCGGAGGCGGGGGGCCGCCGGAGGCGGCGGCCACGGACGCCCCGCCCCGACCGCCGCCCGCCGCTTCGGGCGCCGCGCCGGCCGGCGCATACCCGCCGGCCGCCGCCGCGTCCGCCTCGCGCCTTCGGAAGGCCCGGCTGTCGTCCACCGTGTTCCGCTCCCCGTCCTCGCCCGAAGGCGGCCCCCGCCCGGAGCGGACGGCGCCGCCGTCCGCCGCACCGTCTCCGGCCTTGCGTGACGACTTAGCGCCGATGGCGCCGTCCCGAAAGCGCTCCGGATGACGGCGGGGCACGGGCGCGGCCGCGCCGCCTCGCCGATCCCTGCCGAACAGGCGTTGCCGTGCACCCGCCATGCCCCTCTCCCCCTCGCGCGCGCCGCCCGCTCCCGCCCCGGCCCCGGCCGCGCGGCGGGGCCCGGCGACGGCGCCCCGTCCGGCCGCCATCGCTGACTCAGCCCCCTTGCCCCGGGCTGTCCACCCGGGCCGCGCCGAGCCGCACCACGATCGCCGACACGTCGTCCCGGGCGCCGCGGGCGCGGGCCGCCTCCACGAGGGAGGCGGCGTCGGTCGCCATGTCCCCGAGGCGGTCGTTGATCTCGTCGGAGGTGAGGGCGCCCGTCAGCCCGTCGGAGCACAGGAGCATGGCATCGCCCGCCTCGACCGCGAAGGTCGCCTCGTCGAGCTCGAGCTCGGCGCGGGACCCGATCGCCCGCGTCAGCATCGTGGAGGTGCGCGTCGTGTGCTCGTCCTCGAAGGCGTGGTCGCGGGTGAGCTGGAACAGGTAACCCGCGCGGGCGAGGTAAAGGCGCGAATCGCCGGCCCACATGACGGTCCCGTAGGCCTCGTCGAGGACGAGCGCCACCACCGTGGAGCCGATGACCCCGCCCGGCGACAGCCACTCCGCCTCCCGCAGGAGCGCGCCGTTGAGGGCGGCGAGGGCCTTCTCCACGGCGGCGACGCGCCCCGCGAGGTCCTCCTCGGGGCTGACGGAGCGCTCCAGGATGGTGGTGACGGCGCGGCTGGCGAGCTGGCCGTCCACGTGCCCGCCGAGTCCGTCGGCGACGCAGAACAGCCCCGCTTCCGGGAAGACCAGCACCGAATCCTCGTTCTGCGCATGGCCGGTGCCGCGGGCGCTCGCCACCGTCACGGCGAGGCGCGCCTTGAGGGCGAGCGCGGCCGGGATGCCGCGCCGGCCCGCGCCGCCCGCCGCGTTCTCAGCCCTGCCAGCCATGGCGCGTCCAGGCCCCGTCGATGAAGGCCGGAAAGGCGTCCGGGTCCGGCAGGCCGCGGAAGCGGATCGCCTCCGGCCTGCGGCCCGGCCAGCCGTAGTGCCACCAGAAGGTCGCCCGGGCCGAGCCGCCGCGCCAGGCCGTCGCCGCCCCGCCCTCCTTGCGCACGGCCGAGCGCAGCTCGGTCACCGCCGGGTAGCTCGGGTGGACGACGAGGGAGCCCACCTCGCTGCCGTAGCGGTTGCGGAAGGACAGGGTCTCGACCGCCCCCTCCCCCGACCCGTCGGCGAGGCCCGCGAGCTCGCCGAGGACGTCGTCGAGGGCGAGCGAGCCGTCCACCAGGCCGAGGGCCATCTCCTCCATGCGCCGCAGGCGCGACTGCATGACCTCCGCGGCGAGGAAGGCGGGCACGTCTTCGGCGAGGGCGTTGGCGAGGGTGAGCGGGTAGTAGCGGCCGAGGCTGTCGACCGAGGTCGCCATCACCCCGCACCAGGCGGCCGGACCGAGGACCTCCGCGTCGAGGGAGAAGCACCACACCGGGGCGGACAGGTACGCTTCCTGCCAGGCGGGGCCGGTCGCCTCCCGCGCCCGGTGGAGGCAGGGCTCCAGCCAGCCCGCCCACTGTTCCACGAAGGGCCCGGGGAGCTGGCGGCTCACGAAGTCGGCGAAGGCCGGCAGCTTGCCGAAGACGCCCGCCGTCACAGCCGGCTCGTGCACTGGAAGCCCTGCACCACCCGCGGGTCGAACGGGTTGACGACCCCGCTCGCGCGGAAGGCGAAGGTGGCCTCGTCCCCCTCCCGGTTGGCCACCGTGAAGAGATAGCGGTCCGACGTCGATTCCCGGCGCAGCCCGCTCGTGTAGAGGAGGCGGAACAGCGCCCAGGACCCCGCGCGGCCCGCCTGGAAGACGCCGCCGTCGATCAGCGTCACGATCAGGCCCGCCGTGCTCTGGGGGCCGAGCTTGGGCCACTCGAGGTCGGTCGTCCGCGGCGGGCCGTGGCGGTAGACGACCGCCGTCCCGTCGAGGTTGAAGGTGGAGCGCAGCGCGCTCGCCGACAGGAAGGTGGGCTGGATGGAAAACTTCACGCCCATCTTGGTGCCCTCCTCGAGGAAGGCCTGCCGGATCTCGGCGACCCGCTCGTACATGCGAAGCGTCGCCGGGTCGATGCCGAGGCCCACACCGTCGATGGTGGCCGCCCTCAGCTGGTTCCCCTCGCTGGTGACGAACGGGGCGAGGTAGTTGGTGAAGAACTGGTCGAACGTGCCGCCGGTGCGGAACAGGGTCTCGAAGTCGGAGAGCGTCACCTCGTTGTCCGACTGGGTGAAGGGGAAGCGGCCGGTGATCTGCGCCGTGCAGGCCGGCACGATGGAGGCCTGCCACTCGGCGTTGGCGTACTGGTAGGTGAGGCGGACGAGCACCGCCCAGGTCTGGGTCGCGATGTCCTGGAGGATGGAGCGGAAGGGAACGGGCTGGGTCGCCGCGGAGGTCCTCAGCTGGGTGAGGGAGCTTCCGGTCGGGTTCTGCACGCGCTTGGAGACGTAGTCGTAGGCGGCCGCGCCGGGCGTCGGCGCGGAGGAGATGGAGCTGAGGTCCCCGTAGATCGAGCCGATCAGCTGGAGGAGGTTGGCGAGCTGGCCGCCGCTGCCGCCACCGCCGCCGCCACCGCCACCGCCACCGCCGGCGGCGCCCCCCGCCCCGCCCGCCGCGCCGCTGCCGGGCGCGCCCGGTCCGGTGCCGCCCACGAGGGCCGCGATCGGCTGGAAGGCCTGGCCGATCTCGTCGCCCGGCCAGCGGGCGTCGCCGAACAGCTTGCGGGCGGCCGAGCCGAGGGCGCTGCCAGCCGCCTGGGTCGCGTCGGACACGACGCCGCCCGCCGCGCCCGCGTTCTGGGACGCCCCCTGCGCGGCGGTGTTGGCCGCGACGGCCACCCGCTCGCCGGGCGGCGGCAGTTGGGTGTTGTCCCTGACGGCGACCGCGATCTTCTGCAACGGCGACTGGGGGCTCGCCAGGATCTGCAGCACCTGCTCGGCCCGCGCCGTCGTGGAGAAGTCCACCACCTGGATCTGGGCGAGGATCGTCTGCCACTGGTCGATGTAATCGCGGACGTAAAGGCGGGTCACCTCGTTGATCGTCTTCTGGTAGTCGTCGTCGCTGGTCTGCTGCTGACCCTGAACCCAGCCGCGGGCGAGCGAATCCTTGACGATCTTGGGCAGCTCCGGGAGGAAGAAGCGATAGAAGCCCTGGCGGGTGTAGATCCCCGGGATCTCGAGCTTCGGCGTCTCGAGCCCCGCGCGGGAGGGGTCGAAGCGCAGGGCCGTCGTGCCCATGGCGCTCGTGATGTTGAAGGGGGAGAGGGACGGGCTCGCCGCCGCCCGGCGCAGGAGCGCGCCGTAGATGGCGTTCGATTCGGGCGTCTGGGCGAGGCGCTGGCGGGCCGCCGCGATCACCTGCTGGTTGATGTTGACGGGCTGGGGCAGGAGCGAGGACAGCGCCGTCAGGTGGTCGCGCATGGCCTCTTGCCGGTCCGGATCGAGGGGGAAGGTGCGCGGCAGCTCCGCCGTCATCACGTCGAGCACGGTCTGCCGGTCCAGCCTGTCGGGCTCGGAGAGCATCACGTAGGCCTCGAGGGCGTTCCGGAGCTGGGCCATGTCCTGGTCGCTCTCCGAGCGGGACAGGATGGCGACGCGCAGCATCAGCCGGTTGGCGGCGGCGGGCAGCAGGACCTTCGTGAGCGCCTCCTGGTAGAGCCCGCGGGCGGCGGGCCGGAGCGCCGAGCCCGCGTCGAGCCCCGTGAGCGACAGGAGCCCGAGGGGCTCGCCCCGGGTTGCCGCCTGAAGGACGCCGCGGGCGCCGTCGAGGCTGGGCAGGATCGTCTCGTAGTCGTTGTCCGCGCCCTGGCGGGACAGGGCCTCGATGGGCGGCGTCGCCCGGGCGGTCGCCGTGGCGGTGGCGTCGATGTCGGCCTTGCTGGCCGTCAGCAGCGAGATCCACAGGATCGACGTGCCGATGAACAGGAGCGCCGCGGCCGCGTAGCCGGCGACGTAACGGAAGGCGAGGCGCCGCTCGTGGCGCTTGTTGGCGCCCGCGAGCTCGGCCTCGGGAAAGATCACGTCCGTCAGCGTGCGGTTGATGAAGAAGGTGCGCCCGCGCCCGGAAAACGGCACGAGCTGGCCCGCGGCGAAACCGAACGTGCTGGAAAAGGCGCCGAGGAGGCGGTCGACCGGCGTTCCCTCCTGCGTCCCGCTCGTGAGGTAGACCCCGCGAAGCTGGGCGCTCTGCTCGTAGCGGGAGGCCTTGAAGACGTCCCGGACGAAATCGGCCGCAAGGGCGCGGAAGCCGGTGAGCTCGCGCGGAAAGAGGAAGATGCGCGCCCGCCGCTCCGGGTCGCGCTCGGCGTGGATGCGGGTGGGGACGGCATCCTCCACCCGCTCGAACACCTCCGACAGGCGCGCGTCGACCTCGTTGGCGTAAAGGGCGGGCTGTGTGTCGGGCGACAGCGTCGCCCCGAACACCTGGCGGCGCTGCGTCTCGGTGAGATCGTCGAAGAACTCGGTGAAGCCGGCGATCAGGTCCGCCTTGGTGATGAGGAGATAGACCGGCAGGCGGATCTCGAAGGCGCGGACGAGCTCCTGGATGCGGCGGCGGATGGTGTCCGCCATCATCTTGCGCTCGCCCTCGGAGGCGGCCATCAGCTCGCCCGCGCTCACCGTCACGATGACGCCGTTGAGGGGGCGGCGGCTGCGCTCCGTCTTCAGGATGTTGAGAAAGCCCGTCCAGGCGGCGCGGTCGACCTGCTGGTTGACGTCCTGGGTGGTGTAGCGGCCGGCCGTGTCGATGAGGACGGCCTGGTCGGTGAACCACCAGTCGCAGTTGCGCGTGCCACCGAAGCCGCGGACGATGTCGGTGCCGAGCTTTTCCGATAGGGGAAACTCGAGGCCCGACCCCTTCAGGATCGTCGTCTTGCCGGTCCCGGGCGCGCCGATCAGCATGTACCAGGGCAACTCGTAGAGATAGCCGTGGCCGCGCCGCCCGCTCATGGAGTGGGTCTTCAGGACCTCCAGCGCCTCGTTGTAGCGCTGGCGGATGAGGTCCACCTCCTCGTCCTCGGAGGTGTCGGCCATGGAGGCGAGCTCGTCGGCCTCGATGAGGTTGCGGATCAGCCGGGCGTTCGCCCGCCGCACCAGCACGAAGCGGACGACGTAGATGAGAAGGAAGATCGCGACGAGGCTGGCGATCACCCAGATCCGCGCCGACACCGGGCCGAGCGGCTGCGCGCCGCCGACCGTCAGCAGCGGGCCGAAGAACCAGATGACGAGCGACAGCGCCGCGAGGGCGAAGAGGATCGCGAGGGTCCTGAACCGGAACAGGTCTTTTAGGAACGCGCCGAACACGGGATCACGACAGGAGCTGGGTGAGGCGGGCGATGCGCGCGAGGACGCCGCGCAGCCCCGCCTCGATGGACAGCCAGGCGAACAGGTAGACCGACAGGGACAGGAGCCCGGCCCCGAGGAACACCGTCCACAGCGGCAGGAAGCTCCTCAGGGCCCGGCGGCGCAGGCGCTGCCCGCGCGTTCCGGGCTCGGCCGGCACGGGGGGCGAGAGCGTCTCGGGCGGGTCGGGCAGCTGGTCGCGGATGAGGCGGCCGGTGTTGGCGCGGATCTGCTCGAGCTGCTCGCGGCCCCCCTCGATCACCCGGTAGCGCCCCTCGAAGCCGAGCATCAGGCAGGCGTCGAGGAGGCGCAGGATGCCGAGGTACTTCTTCGGGTTCTCGCTCACCCGGTCGAGGAGGCGAAAGACCTTCTCCCCGCCCCAGGTCTCCCCGTGGAACTCCGACAGGAGGCTGCGACTCGACCAGGACGAGCGGCTCCCCCACGGGGTCATCAGCACCGTCTCGTCGATGAGGGCGCACAGGGCGTAGCGCGCCGCCGTGATCTCGCCGGCCGGGACGCCGCCCTTCGTCGCCCGCTCCTCGAAGCGCTCGATCTCCTCGGTGACGCGCTTCCTCAAGGCCTCCACGTCGGCGAACTCGGCCGCGTTCCTGAGCTGGGCGACGAGGACGAGGAGCGGCTCGGCCGCCACCACCAGGATGTCGTCCTCCCGGCGGGCCTGGCGCCGCACGATGGCGTCGAACACCATCCGGTCGTCCCGCTCCGGGTCCTCCGGCGCGCCGCGGGCGGGGCGGGACAGGGCGACCGTCGGGTCCTCGTCGCCGAAGGCGGCGGTGCGGGCGACCGTCGGCTGGTCGTCGTCGTCGTCGTCGTCCACGAAGTCGCCCAGCGTCGCGCGGGCCCGCGGAGGCGGACCGCCCGCGCCGACCACCGTCGGGTCGTCCTCGAGATCGTGGATCGCCGCCATCGCCAATGCCGGGCGATCGCTCGCCCGGTCCCCTCGCGTCCGGGCGACGTGCCCGGTCCTGCCCCTCGTTCACCTGTGCCGGCCGCCACGCCCGGCCGCGCCGCGGACCGCCGCGGCGCCGAAGCGACCATGTGCAATCCTAGCACGACAGGCGGCCCGAGGCTGTGTTCCAATTGCCACCCGCGCCCGCGGGCGCGGGGTCAGCCCGCCTGGCGGATCGCCCAGAACTCGAGGTAGAGGTTCGGGTAGTTGCCGCTCACGTGGAAGGCGAAGGCGGCGGACTTGCGCAGCCCCTCCCAGTGGTCGGACGACTGGTCGAGCTCATAGTAGATCGCGTCGGCGATGACCGGCAGCTCCCGCGGCACCACGGGAAGGGCGCGGATGCCGACCCCGGGAAGCTGCAGGTTCACGAGGTCGCGGATCTGCTCCACCGGGCCGATCTTGATCTGGACGGGAAGCTGGCGCTGGAGCATGTCGGCGGGCACGTCCGCCCGCGCCACCAGCACGAAGCGGTGGCCGGAGAAGATCGACCGCTCGGTGATCGCCCCGATCCAGATGCCGTAGTTGCGCGGCTCGAGCGTGATCTTCACCGCCCGCGTCTCGGTGACGGTCGCGAGCATCCCCTGGATCGCCGACAACAGCGGGGGAAAGACCTCTTCCGGCCGGGCGTGGACGTAGTCGGGGAGCGCGGGCGGACGCCGCCCGGTGGTGAGGTGCGCGCACAACTCGCCGATCGCCCCGGTCATGGCCCGGTAGACCTCCACCGGGTGGACGACGGGCGTGCGCGACAGGTGCTGGAAGAGGAGCTCGTAGCGGTTCACCGCGCCGAGGAGGACCTGCTCCATGAGGCCCGCCGCGTCGGTCTGCCCGCGCACCGGCCCGCCCTCCCGCGACAGGACGTCGGCCCGCGCCGTCATCAGCCGCTCCACCTCCGCGAGGAAGGCCATCAGCCGCGGCGAGGCGCCCGCCTCCAGACACGGCGGGATGAACGCCTCGTCGAGGACGACCGCGCCGCCGGGCTCCACCGCGCGGATGCGCGCGAGCGGCAGGACCGCGAAGTCGTCCATCGCCTCGCCCGACAGCATGAGGGAGAGGTTCGGCTGGCCGACGCGGATCTGGACGGACGGCCGGTCGGCGGCGGTGGCGTCGCGCACGTCCGCATTCTCCCCGCGCAGGCGCCGCGGGTGGGTCTCGTCCGACAGCTCCACCCCGTCCCGCGGGCGCAGCGGCAGGGCGAGGTGGACGGTCTTGCCCTGGTCCTCGGGCGCGATCGCCCGCGGGGGCGGCAGGGCCGCGTCGTCGGGGGCGTTGACGACGGCGCCGTCGGGCAGCACCGCCCGGAGCGCGGTGGGCACGAACCGGCCGAGGCCGAGGGCGTTCTCGTCGACCGCGAGGCGGCGCAGGCCCCACGGGCCGGTGGCGAGGCCCGAGGCGCGCTCCTCCAAGAGGCGCTCGATCCAGCGGTCCTGCTGCTGGAAGTGCTGGGGGCTGATGAACATGCCCTCCAGCCACAGGGGGCGCGAGACCATCGACATGGGCTTATCCTCACTCCCTCCCCGGCCGCCCGGGCGTCAGAAGACCCCGAGCGCGCGCTTGCGCTCGACCTGCATGTTCACCGACAGGGCCGACAGCGTGATGGTCACGAGGTTCGGCTTTTGCGGCGTCACCTGCCCGACGGCGCGCCAGTTGGCGGCCTCGATGTCGCGGAAGGCGGCGAGGACGCCGACGTAGGCGAGATCCGGGTTCTGCGAGCGGCGGGTGATTCGCTGCGTGGTGCCCGGGGCGAACTCGAACTCCTCCCGCGAGAGCATGTCCGCGCCCAGCGTCTTCTGGTCCTCGTCGAACAGCTGGAAGAACTCGGCCTGGCGGAACGCCTGGTCCGACTTCAATTCGTAGAGACGCACCACGACCGGCGAGGGGTCGTTGTCGGCGTTCGGGTTGATCGACTCGCCCGCGATCACCGTGATCTCGAAGCCCGTGGGCGGGCCGCCGCCCCGGTTGCCGCAGGCCGCGAGGGCGAGGGCGGCGAGAACCACCGCGAGAAGGCGCCAGGGATGACGACCTCCAGCCGCGCGCCAGCGCCGCTCTTCCATCCCTCGCCCCCCCCCTGTCTGGCCGCCGCGGCCCCGCGCGACCCTTAGCCGCTCGCGCCCGTTTCGTCACGGGGGCGGGTCGGCGCGGCCCCGCCCCGCCCGTCAACCGCCCCGCTCCCGCCGCGCGAGGGCGGCCGCGGTCCTGGCGTAGGCCTCGGCGAAACGCTCGCCCACGATGCGCTGGGAGGTGGTCTCCACGTCGTCGCTGAGGTCCGCGTGGAGCTTGCGGTAACGGTCCCACATGGCGCGGGCGTCGCCGCGGCCGAAGAAGCCCCCCGAGCCCTCCTCCGATTCCACCGTCGCCGGGTCGAGGCGCTCCAGGATCGCCTGCACCGATTCGCGCAGGGCCTGCATGGCGGCGATCTCGTGGGCCTTGATGTCGCGGAAGGCCGCCGAGACGGCATCGGGCAGGGGAAGGTACCCCTCCCCGTCCCGGCCGAGGGCGTGGACGAGCGCCTCCTGCCCGGTCGGGAAGAACTTCAGCGGGTTGTTCTCGCCAGGCTGCAGCCGCGTCTTGTCGAGGCGGAACTCGGTCTTGAGCTGCCGGCGGGCGGCGAGGACCTCCACCAGCCCGTCGGTCGCCGCGCGGGCGGCCGCGCCGATCGCGGCGACCGCCTCGGCCCGCCGCTCGGCGGGGATCGCGGACGGGTCGAGCCCGGCCGCCCGGAACAGGGCTTCGGCGAGCTCGCTCGCCCCGCCGCCGGCCGCCCCCGATCCCTGAA
>CAZJNX010000110.1:1205-15758 GCA_964547415.1 uncultured Hyphomicrobiales bacterium | reverse complement strand
GCTCGACGGGGCCGAGGCGGCCGAGCACGGCCCGGTCAGAGAGCGCAGCATATGAGAGGTCCCCGAGCAGGACGAAGCGGTCGTAGCGCACCGTCCCGCTCATGAAGAAGGCCGCGTCGAGCCGGTCGATCACCTCGCCTGCATTCAGCTCGGATCGGTAGCTCGGCCCCCCGATTCTCGGCGTGAGCGTACCTCCGATCGCCGAGCCCCAGATGTAGGGCGTCACTTGTACGCGCCAGCCCTCCTGAGCGGCTGCGCCGGACAAGGAAATTAATAGGATGCACGCTGCACCGATAGCACGAAGCATCATGAGCCGGCCCCAGAGAACATCGTCCGCGTGATTGACATCGGATCGCGCGTGTTACAGGCAATATTCCTTGATATCGGCCGCGTCGAGAGGGCGTGCGGTCGACGCAGCTCCGGCCCTGCCCTCGCAAGCGCGTGTGTGCCTGGTACAACACAGTCCGCATGGGCCGGTCGACAACGAAGATCCTTGCAAGGCACGGGCCGCAGAGACCGAGCGATGTGTGTATGTTCAAGTCGGGTGGCGCGACATGCGCCAAGATGCGATGAGCGCGAGGGCGCAACACCCGGCCTCTCGCGCTTCCTCCCGGGCTCCGGGATGTCGACGCGCTGTCCGAGGCGGATGATGATCCGGGTTGCGGGCTTACACGTTCCGATGATCGTCGTCGCCCTCTTCTGGGTCGTGGCAGGGTGGAGCGACGATGCCTCGGCGCAGGATCCGGGCTCGATCGAGGCGCAGCAGACGAGACCTGAAGCGCCGGAGGAGATGGCGCGGGATCCGCAAGCCGAACGCGCGCCGCCGGTCACTAACCCTCTCACGCCCCTTGCTCCAGCCGCCAGGGGGTCTCCCCGTGAGACGCTGGAAAGCTTTCTTTCCTTCTCGAACGCCGCGTCGAACGCCCTGATTGCGGCCTTCTACGACGAAGAGACCAGGACCGGGGACCTGCTTTTCGATACCGACGAAGTTCGGGCGCTCAAGCGCGATGCGATGGAGAATCTCGGTCGCGCGATGTCGACGATGGATCTGTCAGCAATCCCGCCGGCGAACCGGCGAACGGTGGGCATCAACTCGGTCCTCCTGCTCCAGGAGATCCTTGATCGAATCCCGCTGCCCGACCTCGAAGCGGTGCCCGACGCCGACGATCTCGCCGATGGAGCGGCAGTGAACGGCTGGACACTGCCCGGGACGCAGATCCAGATGGTCCGCTCCGAGACGCTCTCCGGCGAACCGCGGTTTCTCTTCTCGCCCGAAACCATCTCCGAGCTCCCGCGGTACTACAACGTCGTGCGCGATCTTCCCCCGATTTCGGGAGGCGACCTCGATTTCTATCAGCATTTCGTCTCCGCGCCGGGCCTGTCGATGCCCATCCAGCTCTACCGCTATGTCCTCGACCTGCCGCCGTGGGCGCTCGATATTTACGAGGAGCAGGCCGTCTGGCAGTGGATCGCGCTGGTGATCCTCACCGCGCTCGTCGGCGCTGCTGCCTACGGCGTCCTTTGGCTGGAAGCCCGTCGGACTGGCAGCTCTGGCAGCGTCGGGGCGTCCCTGAACAGGCTTCTGATTCCGATCACGGTCGTCGTCTTTCTCCAAATCTACCGCTGGCTGTGCGACGACGTCATCAATCTCACGGGCGACGTGCTCACATACGTCGAGATCACGGTGGAGTTGCTGCAGACGGTAGCGCTTGCGGTCATCGCGGTCTTCGCGTTCAACCTCGTGGCCGCGCTCATCATCGCGTCGCCGAGGATTCGCCCCGAAAGCCTCGACGCGAGCCTGATCCGCCTCGTCATGCGTGTCGTCGGCTTCGTGACGGCCGGCTTCATCATTTTCTGGGGCGCGACCCGGATCGGCCTTCCGGTTTACGGTATCGTCGCCGGTCTCGGCGTCGGCGGTCTCGCAATCGCGCTCGCCGTGCGGCCGACGCTCGAGAATTTCATCGGCGGCATAATCCTCTATGCCGACCGGCCCGTGAAGGTGGGGGATTTCTGCCAGTTCGGGAACATGCTCGGCACGGTGGAGGAGATCGGTCTGCGCTCCACCAAGGTTCGCGGACTCAATCGAACATTGGTGACGGTGCAGAACTCCGAATTCTCGCAGATGTCGATCACCAACTTTTCGCGCCGCGATGCGAACCTGATGCAGACCGTGATCCGCCTCAGGCACGAGACGCGCGCGGACCAGCTGAGCGCCATCATCGACAGCATCGCGGACATGCTGAAGGCGGATCCGCGGGTGAAGGCGGACACCGTGCGCGTTGTCCTTGTCGACATTGCGGAGTCCGCCTTCAACGTGGAGATCTGGGCCTATATCGACAGCGCTGACTGGACCGAATTCCTTAAGATTAAGCAGCATCTCCTCATGAAGGTGATGGAGGTCGTCGAGAATCACGGGACCGCCTTCGCCAAGCCGGCCCAGACGACGTATCTGGCGCGGGACCAGGCGCCGCAAGGCCAGATCCCGAGGGACGAGCCCGCGCAAACCGCCACGACATCCCGAACGGCCGCAGCCGGCGAGTAGTGGTGGTGCGGCGCGCGCCCAACGACACGATGCCCTGCTTCCCGACGAGAACCAGCAACCGTCAAAAACGCGCCATGCCCAGCGAGGACGCCCGGATCATGCTCTTCTCCCGATTTCCACTCCACCGCCTGTCACTGCTTTGCCGCCGAGCGGCCACGGCGGCCCTTGCGGCGCTCACCGCCTGCGCCGGCGTTTTCCTGCCGAGCAGCGCTCACGCCTGCACGCGCTTTGTCTACCACGGGGCGGAGGACAGGGTGCTCACGGCCCGTTCCATGGACTGGAAGAGCGATGTCGGGACCAATCTCTGGGTCTTCCCGCGCGGCATGGAGCGCAGCGGCAATGCGGGCGACAATTCCATCGCCTGGACCTCGCGTTACGGCAGCGTGATCGCTTCCGCCTACGACATCGCCACCACCGACGGGATGAACGAGGAAGGCCTCGTTGCCAATGTGCTCTGGCTCGTGGAGTCGGACTATCCGGCCGCGACGAGCGACAGACCGACGCTGACGATCGCCGCATGGGCGCAGTACGTCCTCGACAGCTTCGCGACCGTGGACGAGGCGGTCGAGGCGCTACGGGAGGAGCCGTTCGTCGTCGTCACCGACGCCGTGCCCGGAGAACAGCGTCTCGCCACCCTCCACCTCTCCTTGTCGGATGCCAGCGGCGACAGCGCCATCGTCGAATACATCGACGGCGAGCAGGTGATCCACCACGACAGATCCTATCAGGTGATGACCAATTCACCGACGTTCGACAAACAGATTGCTCTCAACGAATACTGGGCAGAGATCGGCGGGACCACGTTCCTGCCGGGGACAAACCGGGCCGCCGACCGGTTCGCGCGCGCCTCCTTCTACGCCAATGCGATCCCCAAGTTCGAGGAACCAAACCTCGCTGTGGCCGGCGTCTTCTCCGTGATCCGCAACGTCTCGGTCCCCTACGGCATCTCCACGCCGGAGCACCCCAACATCTCCTCGACGCGCTGGCGCACCGTGGCCGACCAGAGCAGGTTGCTCTACTTCTTCGAGTCGGCGCTCACCCCGAACACGTTCTGGATCGACCTCAAGTCCATCGACTTTTCCGCCGAAACCGGAACGACGATGAAGCTCGACCTTGGCCCTCAGCAGACGAACACCTTTTCGGGCGACGCCACCGGCGCTTTCGTCCCTGCCGAGCCGTTCGAGTTTCTCGGCACGTCCTGATACCGGAACGCCCGATCGGCGGCCTGACACGCGTGACTTCTCCTCAGGTCCTCAGGCGCCACGCGGGCTTCATGCCGCTCTTTCGATGATTCAAGGGGCACGGCGGTACGACAGCCGCTGCGCCGGCTGTCCGCCTGCGGCGAACCGATCACCAGGGGCCGCGCAAGCGCTCCTCTTCGGAGGACGACAGCCGAGGCCGATGGGCCTTCTTGCGGCGGAGCAACCTATCGCAGGGCGTCGGCGGTCGCCGCCGCAGGGGAGGTCAGGGAGCCGAGCGCGAAGGCGAGCGTGGTCGCAGCAACGAGCGCCGCGGCGTGGGCGTCGGCCAGCGCCTCCTGCGCGTCCAGGAGCCCGGTGTTGGCCGCCGTCGCCGCAGTGAGCGTCCCGACACCGCTTCGGTACGAGCTAAAGGCGGCATCATAGGTGACCTCGGCCGCGTTCACAAGCGCCTGCGCCGCTTCATACGCCGCGAGCGCGGTGCGCAGCGTGTCGCTCGCGACAACGATCTCGCGGGCTGCCGCGTCCTGCGCCTGGACGAAAGTCTGTTCGGCAACCTCCTTCACAGAACGCGCCTCTTCTCGCTGCGCGCGGCGAAGTCCACCCGAGTAGATCGGAATGGAAACGCCGACGAGAACGCCGGCGGACGTTGCCGACTGGCGCAGCCCCGGCAACCCGCCGACCTCGAAGGTTCCGCGGCCGCCGGAGGCGACAGCGCTCAGGAAGACCTTGGGACGGAACGCGGCTTCGGCCGCGCGAACGCCGGCCTCGCTGGCTTTCAGGCGAGAGAAGGCTGAGAGCACGTCTGGGCGTTGGGCAAGCGCCGCCTCGATCACCTGGGCCGTCGGCGCGTCGAGCCCCGACGGGAGGCTCCGCCGCGATGCAGTCTTCACCTCGAGTTCTGTCAGCGGTGAGACTCCCATTGCGGCAAGGAGTGACTGGTAGGCGCTTCTGCGGGTGCCGCGTGCCTCCACGAGGCGCAGCTTCGACTGGGCCACTTGCTGGTCGGCCTGCGCCACCTCCACACTGGTCCCAAGACCTCGGTCCAGCCTCGACGTGGCGGCGTCGTCGATCTGGCGACTGTTGGCCAGCGCCTGGCGCGCCGCCACCTCCCGCCTCTCGACGGCGCCGTAGCGGTAGTAGGCAACCGCCACATCGTAGATCACCTGCTGATGCATCCCGTTGAAGGCGATATTCGCGGCGAAAGAGTTGTGCCGCGCCACCTCGGTATTGGCTCGGCGAAGGCCGAAGTCGAAGAGGAGCCACTCGAGGGTGACGGCGGGGACGATTGCAGTGGTCGTCGTGGTGAAGGAGCGCTCTCCGGTGATGTTGTCCGGCAGCGGCTGGATCACCTCCTGCGCGCCACCGACCACGCTGGCGCTCAGCGTCGGAAGAAAGGTCGCCTCCGCGATGCCGACGGCGAGTGCCGCCTGCCGCGCCTGTTGCCACGCGATGCGCGTCTGAGGGTTCTGACGGATCGCGACGTCGATGAGATGCGGGAGGTCGTAGCGCCGCCCATCCACGATCTGCGGAGGAGCCTGAAGGCGCGCCGCTAGCGGGTCGGCCGGGACCGAAAAGTCCTCGCCACCTCTTGCCGCGGTTTCCTCGGCGGGAACGATTGCCGGCGCGCTCGCTTCACCCGGCGACCACGGTTCGGAGGGCGAGCCGGGGGCGAGCTTCAAGGCCTCCGTCGCGCAACCCGTGAGCCCGAGGCACACGAGCGCGAGACGCGTGAGGCCGAAGATCGGCTTGAGGGCGTTGCGTTCGACCTCGCTCATGGCCATCACCTCGCCACCAGGGCTCCCAGCCGGGCCATCGGACCCGGGAGGTCGGTGAGCCTTTCCCCTCCGGACGACGGATCGTCCGCATCGATGGTTCCAATCGTCCTGCCGCCTTTACCTTCGGCACGTACCGCGGCCGCAGCACCGGCGAGCCGCGTCGCAAGGGGAGCGAGGTCTTCGCGGGACACGGCCACCACCGGCAGAAGGGCCGCGATCGTGTTCGCGAGCTCCAGCAGCCGGTCGATCTCCTCGCGCGGGGGCTGCTGGCGTCTCGGCTCGAAGGGCAGCATGAAAAGAGTCTCCCGGGCCGCACCCAAGGCGGCGGCCGCGGCTGCGACGTCGTTCGTCGAGGACGACTGCGCCTCGGGCCGCGCGCCGGCGACGCGCGCGAGGCTTTCAAGGGCGTCGGCGAGATCGGCGCGCACCGCGGCCGTGACACTGCGCGGCCAGATGCCGGTGAAGATCAGGTAGACGACCGTGTTGCCGAGGAGGATGCCCGCGATCCGGTCTCCAGCGTTGCTCATGTCCGTGCTCGGACCGAAGCCGACGAGGATCGTCAAAAGGAAGGCGAGCGCGACCTGCACCCCGCCGTAGGCGACGCGCTCGGGTCCCGAGGAGATCCACGCGGCGAAGAGTGTTCCCGCGAAGACGAGCACCATGAGGCCGCCGATCGAGTCGAGCTGGGGGATGACGTAGAGGATCGAAACGACCCCCATGGCCGCGCCGACGAGGCAGCCTGTGATGCGCAGGGCAAGTTTGTGCACCGTCTCGCCCGTCGTGCCGAGCGAAGCGACGTAGCAGGTGACCAGGGCGGTATGGATGCCCGACCAGCCGATACCCGTATAGATGAGGTAGCAGATGACCGCGGCCGCCGTCGTCTTGAGCGCAAACCTCACGTGGTGGGGGCTCGAGAGCGCGTCCGGGGCGACGGCCGGCTGGAGTGGCACGTTCGCCTTCGCGCCCCCGTCGGCCGCGGCGAGACCCTCCAGCGCTTCCCAAACGGCAGCCTCCGCCGGAGACGTTGGTGCCTCCACACGCTGCGGGCGTCCGGGAACGCGCCCCTCTTCCACCTGCCGGGCTGCCGCGCGGCACGCGGCGGCGAGACGATTGCGCGCTTCAACTGTATCCTCGGGGGGCCGCGCTGTCAGGGCCGCCGCCGCGACGAGGAGGTGATAGCTGGACACGCCCGCGCCGGCCAGCCAGCGCGTCCGATAGGTCGGGGCGAGATGCAGAACGCGGGCGACGAACGCCTTCTTCGGGACGTCGGCGTTCCCTTCGTAGACGAGATTGGCGAGCCTCTCGTCGTCCGCCGGTTCCTCCAGCGTTTCGGCGGCCGTGCGAAGGCGCTCCGCGATCGCATCAGCCGCGAGACCCTGGGGCCCGCGGCCGAGGACAAGAGAAAATGCGATCATGAGGGCCATCGGCATGACGGCCATCTCCCAGGCGTACTGCAGCCCCTCCGTGGCCACGATGCCGGCGGGCACGTCGCTCACGAGGGTCAGTATAAAGGCGATGATGAGCCCGACGATCGCCGCGTTCTCGCCCAGCGTCGTGGCCGAGCTCAGGTAGAGCATGACGAACGAGGCTCCCGCAATGAGGACGAGACGCGTGAAGGCCGAATCGAGCGTGGCGTTGATGAGCGGCACCATTAGGGCCACGACGATCGTCGCGAGGCCGATCACACCGATGGCCTGTCCTATGGATTCGGTGGCGTCCGCCCGCATGAGAAAGATCACGAGGTAGCAGCTGATGGCAGCCTCGGGGATCTCGTAGAGCATCCCCGCGCCGGTGACGATCGCGCACAGCAGCGCGACGCGCCAGGCGAGGGCGAGCCGCCCGGGAAACGGTGCGAGATCGCGAGCCGTCTGCCTGAGAATCGACGGCCAGGTCGCCTCAGCAATCGGTGCCACTGTGCACCGTCACCGTTGCCGAAGCGCCGATCCGCATCAGCCGTTCGGGCGGATCATCGAGCCGGATGCGCACCGGGTATCTCTGGGCGACCCGCACCCAGTCGAGCGATCGCGGGACAAACGGGAGCGCGCTCGGAAGGTCGACGACCTGCGTCGAGGTGATGCCCCATCCGATCCCGTCCACCCGCCCGCGGATCGCGGTTGTTCGGTCGGCGAGCGCATACACCGTCGCGCATTGCCCGACAGAGATGCGGCCGAGTTCGGTTTCAACGAACGAGGCGCGAGCGTACCAGCCGGAGGTGTCGATCAGCGTGAACACGGTCTTTCCCGGCAAGAGGAACTCCCCAACGCCGGTCGTCAGTCCGACCACGCGGCCGTCGTGCGGGGCGCGCACGACCGTATTGGCGAGCGCCAGCTTTGCGATGTCGAGCGCCGCCTCGCGCGCCTCCACGAGAGCTGCCGCCGCCTCCACGTCGCCGACAAGCGCCTCCGCCGCTTCAAGCTCCCGCTGGGCCTCGCGCAGAGTGATCTCAGCATCGCGCTTCGCCGTCGCCGCCGTGTCAACCTCCTGCTCGCTGACATAACCCCTCGGACGCAGCGGCAAAAGACGGTCGAGCGTGTTCGTGGCAAGCGCAAGATTCTGCTCGGCGCGGGCCACCTGTGCCGCGGCGACCGCCGCGTTGGACTCGTTGGCGCGGACCGCGCGCGTCTGGTCGGCGAGCGCGGCCTCCGCGATGGCAAGGTCCCCGTCGGCTTGCCGCACGGCGAGCTCGTAAGGCTCCTTCTCGATGGTGAAGAGAACGTCCCCCTTCTCGACCGCGTCGTTCTCCGAAACGTGCAGCGTCGCGATGCGGCCGGAGATGTTGGCGGAGATGTTGACGACGGTTGCGGTGATCTCGGCCTCCTGAGACAGGGGATTGAGATCCGCGCGCCGGAGATGCTGCCAACCGAGAATGAGCGCGGTGAGCACGATCACGACGGCCACGATCGCGCCGCCTGTGCGCGAGGGATTGATCCGGTGCCCCTCCATCGCCTCAACGCCCAAACACCGCGGTGGAGACGAGGAACCCCACCGCCACCGCGAGGCTCACATAGACGACGAGGCGAAAAGGCAGGACGTCGTCGAGCCCGACGAGGACGAAGACGACCCGCGCCACGAGGGCGGCGCCCACCCCGGCCGCCGCCGCGATCAGCCAGGACGGAAAGTAGGCTCCGAAAAGCGGAACTGCGGGCGCGCCTTCCGGTACGCACCCGCCGAGCCCGACCGCCAGACACGCCGCGGGTGCTCTCAGGCAGTCCACGGCACGGAGGGCCCCGCCGCCGACCGCAACCAACTGACGGCACTCACCCGGCAAGACGGCTCTCTCGCATCATCAGGACTGCGCCCACGAAAAAACAGAACGCCCCGATCCCCAGGTGCGCGAAGGCGGCCGCGGCGATCCACCCGGGCTCGGGACCGGTGGGCACGAAGGACAGGATCCCGGCGGTCATGAAGGCGATGCAACCGATCAGGTTGACGAAGGCGATCCGCCAGCCGAGTTCCCCGGGCCGCCAGCTCACATACGCGTGGCCGGCCTCGACATAGGCGAGCGCGCCGGAAACGAGGAACAGGACCGAGCCCACAAGGCCGGGAAGCCAGATCACGAGGTCCTGCATAGCCGCCGCTGCCGGCGGATCGATGGCGTCGAACGTGTTGATGTTGAAGGCCAGCGTTCCGAGAAGCTGCGTGAACGTGCTCTGCCATCCGGCGCTGCGCGGCTGCCAGCCGACGATCTTGATGCCCGCACGGATCCGCGCACCCGTACCCGCCGCGAGGTCGCCCGCGTTCGCGGCCTGAAAGTGTTGCATGGCGGCGGCCGTCGTGAACGGGATCGACCCGAGAAAGAAGGTGATGTTGATGACGCGGCCGCTCGGCCAGCCGAAGGCGGCATTGACGAGCGCGAGCGCGCTGCCCGCCATGAAGAGGACGGAGCCGAGGGCGAACAGCGCCCCGATGATCCGGTTATAGTCGGCGGTCTGCCAAGGCGGCACGTCCGCCTCCCTCAGCCCGCGCGCCAGCCGCTCCAGCCCCTTGCGGTGCGAGCGGGCCCGCCAGACACGCAGGTGGCCGTTCCGTCGTACGCGCTTCAGCGTGACGAACGGCCAGGGTCCCTGCGCTTGGAGTTCCGCCGACGCGTGGACGTGCAAGAGCGTCCCTCCGATCACAAAACAGACGAGACGTGGGCGTCAGTGGCTGAAGCCCGATGCTTCCTTTTCTGTCAACGAAACCTTCACCGGATGGGCCTCGAAGTGGCCCAGAGCGTCTTTCATGTGGTCGATAAGCAGTGAGCAGAGATCGAAGCTCACGCCGTTGCGCACGAGGATCCGCTGGATCGTCTCCGACTCGCGATCAGGCGGCAGGGTGTACGCAGGCACCTGCCAGCCTCGCACACGCAGCCGGTCTGCGAGGTCGTACAGGGAAAAGCCCACCTTCGCATCCGACCTCAATCGCCATGACACAGCCGGAATACCCTCGTTCGGATCGCCGCCGTAAATGATCTCAAACGGTCCCATCCTTTCGATCTCGTTTGAGAGATAGGCGGCGCTCTGGTAACAGGCATCGTGTATCTTACGATAACCATCCCGGCCGAGACGGACGAAATTGTAATACTGGCATACGATCTGCCCGCCCGGACGCGAGAAGTTTAGCGCGATGTCGCGCATGTTGCCGCCGAGATAGTTCACCCAGAACACCATCTCGTCCGGAAGGTCCTTTTCCTCCCGCCACAGGATCCAGCCGCAGCCGAGCGGCGCCAGTCCGAACTTGTGGCCCGACGCGTTGATCGACCGGACCCGTGGCAGACGGAAGTCCCAGACGAGGCTGGGCGCGCAGAATGGGGCGAGAAATCCGCCCGACGCGCCGTCCACGTGGATCGGGATGTCGAGACCGGTTTTCTTCTCGTGCTCGTCGAGGGCCTCGCTCACCGCCTTTACCGGCTCGAACTCTCCGGTGAAGGTCACGCCGAGGGTCGGGACGACGCCGATTGTGTTCTCATCGCAGCGCTTGAGCACCTCCTCGGGGGTCATCAGGAGACGTCCATCCTCCATGGGGATCTCCCGATGCTCCACGTCCCAGTACCGCGCGAACTTGTGCCAGCACACCTGAACCGGGCCCGTGACGAGATTTGGCTTGTCCGTCGGTTTTCCTGCTGCGCGCTGGCGTGCCTCCCAGCGCCGCTTCATAGCGAGACCGCCGAGCATTGCCGCTTCGCTCGAGCCGGTGGTCGAGCAGCCGACGCCGGGACCGCCTCCCGGTGCGTTCCAAAGGTCGGACAGCATCGTCACGCAGCGCGCCTCGATCTCTGCCGTCTGCGGATACTCGTCCTTGTCGACCATGTTCTTGTCGATGCAGTCGTCCATTAGCCGATGGATCTCGTCCTCCTCCCAGGTCTGGCAGAAGGTGGCGAGATTCTGGCGCGCATTGCCGTCCAACATGAGCTCGTCACGCACCGCGGCGTAGATGCGTCGCGGATCCCGCTCGTCATTCGGAAACTCAGTCTTGGGCAGTGCGGAGCCGAGCGATCCCGCACCGTAGAGCTCGTCGTTGATGCTGTCGGGTGCGTCCCGGACGTCTTGCGCCATCGGTTCAGCCTTCCTCGGCGGGTGTGGGTGATTGTTGATGCGGATGCGCGTCTCGAAGCCGCTCCGTGCCGTCGAAGTCGATGTCAGTCAGCAGCGCGAGAGGAATGACCCGCGGCTCGTCGAGGCCGGCGAGCCGCGGAAGATCGAAGCGGACGAAGTTGAGGCTCGTGTAGTCGCGAATAAAGAACTGCTTGCGCCCGAGATCCGAAAGGTTCGTCCAGGACGTGAACTCGGTCGCATAAGCCGTCGTGGTATCGGCGGCCAGCCCGGCGACTTCCAGGTGTCCGCCACCCTCCCCCGGGTAATCGATGGTGAGGCCGCGGGGCCGGTCGAAATTGTTCATGACATGGGCGAGAGCCCGGACGGCGTCATCGGCGGTCGACGCGGGTTCGGTGAACTGCGTGTAGTACGTCGCTCGCACGAAGCGTCCGACGGAAGTGTTGGACGAGGGGAGACCGGCCGTCGCAATACCCGAATCCGGCTGCTGCGCCTGGTAATCGCCGAAGGTCGCCGTCGACCTGTCGACGTTGGTGAGAAACGTGTAATTGTCGAGATTGGTGAGATGCCAACCGAAGGACGGCCCGTTCGTCATCACGCCGACGGGATTGTCGTGGAGCCGCATCTCACCGCCCTCGAACTCGATGACGAGCGAGGCGCCGGTTGTGTCGTGGACGACGTAGTGGAACGGCGATTCGACACCGCCGAGAAGAGCAATCGGTTCCAGCAGCACCGGCTGACGTGCCAGTGCATCCTTGGTCTCGGCGACGCTTGCGAACTGCCCCAGCACCCAGCTCCCCAGGTCGGAGGCGGAGAGGACAGCTTTCGTGACGTCGATCGCTTGCCGCTTCCCGCCGGCAGCGGGATAGGATAGCAGACTGAAGGTAAGCCCTGCAGTATTGAGCCCCTCCAGAACCTTCATATCAGCGATTGTCAGCGGCGCTCCTTCGGTGGGCGGCCGAGCTGGTACGCTGACGCTGATGAATGATCGTTCGGCTGCGAACGAGAGCTCGGAGTATCCCTCGACATGAGAGAGAAAGACATTTCCCGGAGGCGTGAAGATGACATGGTAGGGGAGCGACACCGTCAACTCAAGAGTTCGCCCGAAATACACGGATCCTGTCACATCGCGGATAGCCAATGAAGTACACATCTAATCGATCCTTCCACTGGAGGGTCGCATAATGCGTAATGGCCTCAATCTTATAATGTCGCAAATGTCAAGCGGTCTGCAGCCTCGACGCATCACGATGAAGCCTGCACTGGAACATATACCTCTATTGGATCACGGCCTAGCTACCAAATATTAACGCAGAATTAAGATGGCTGCAAGTCCGTCCTCGAAGAATATGGTGACGTTAGGGAACCGCGGCGATAATGAGAAAGCTCATGAAAATCACGAGATGAACGCCGCCTTGAAGCAGCGTCGTCCGCCCCATAGCGACGGTCAGGCTCGAGACGAAAAGGGCGAGGATCAATAGCACCATGTGCTCTCCCTCGAGCCCGAGACCGAGCGGAACGTCGAGGAGGACGGAGGCAATCGCGACGGCCGGGATCGTGAGCCCGATGCTGGCGAGGGCCGATCCGACGGCGAGGTTGAGGCTCTGCTGGATGCGGTTCTTCCGCGCCGCGCGGATGCTGGCGATAGCCTCTGGCAGCAGGATCACCGCAGCAATGACGACGCCGACGAAGGAGAGCGGAAGGCCCGCGGAGAGGATGGCGCGCTCCACTGCCGGAGACAGCCCCTCGGCGATGAGGACGACCCCGACGAGCGACACAATGAGGAGGACTGCGCTGGTGAGGACGACCGGCGCCGGCAGCCGGCTCCGATGGCCGAGCCCATCATGCTCCGCAGGGTCCATGAAGTATTCACGGTGGCGGATCGATTGAACAAAGATGAAAAGCAAGTACAGCGTCAGGGAGGCGACGCCGACCGTCAGAAGCTGCGTCTGCGAGTAGAAGGGCCCCGGCACCGCAACCGTGAAGTTCGGCAGTATCAGTGCGAGAACGGCCAGCGTGGTCAGCACGCTGAGAGCACCCGTCGCGCCTCTCGCCTGAAACGCCTGCTCATGGTGTCGGATACCGCCGACCAGAAGACATGTCCCGATGATCCCCGTCAGTACGATCATCATCGCCGCGAACACAGTGTCCCGCGCGACCTCGGACCCTCCTTCGGGACCCAGCAGCATGATGGAAATGATGATCGAGACTTCGATGATCGTCACGGAAAGGGCGAGGACCAGCGAACCCATCGGTTCTCCCAGCCAGTGTGCGATCACCTCGGCGTGATGAACCGCGCAGAACACGGTGCCGATCAGAAGGAGCGCTGCGAGGAGCTGAACCGCGAGCCAGTTCAGGTCAATGATGTGAAGAACCTCTGCGCCGACGAACGCGGCCGTGAGGAGAGGCACGATCACTGTCGTGAGCGAGTTGACGGTCTTGTCCATGGACCAATTGCTCCTTCGGCACACGGCCGGTTGACGAACGCTCTCGCTCCGGGGGACCGGCGACGTCCCCCTTTCGACGCGGGCGGAGCCTCGATGCGGGAGCCCCGAGACAGAGCCAGCGCGCAGGAGGCGGGTTCGAGGTAACGCATTCCTGCACGGGTGCACCAGCCTGCGTTTCGCGCAGAGCACCTGCGTTCCGGATCGCTCGTTTCGCCGAGTTTGTGATGCGGGCGATGTCCAGGCCGTCCCTAAACCCGGGTGTGCGGATCGCGCTCTGCCTCCTTGCATTAGCCGCATCCGTGGGCAGCCGCTCCACCTGACCTGCCGCAGGCTCGAGCGCCGGGCGCCTGTCCGACCAGGAAGGTGACGGCCACTACTAGAGCGACGGGGGAGAGCAAGGCCAGGCGCGCGCCGGACGGAATGAGGGGAGCCCCGGCGGAAAACGCGAAGAGAGCCTCCGTTGGATTGGGCCCTTCAACCCGCTCCCTGCGGAGGCACACTGGAACGGTCGAAGACGCTATCTCACGGAAAGGTGGAACGATGCAGGTGTCATCAGATGCTGATCGCTATGTGAAAGCGGGCGGGCGATAGGGTCGACGGCTGCGGTGTCGCCAATCACGACAAAGTTGGGTAATTGCCGTAACCACGGGCGTGGAGAAGGTTCGACGCCGGTCCCTCTCCCTCCGCCAGCTGCCTTCGAAAAAGCGTTCTCCGGGTCCGGGTGCGGCCGGATTTTCCCGTTGTTTTCGAGGGTTATGCAGGAGAGGCTTAGCACTGGCCCTGCGCCAGGAGGCCCGAAAGCGGTCTCTCGGGGCCGATATTCTCCGGAACTCATGACTGCGCAGTTCTGGTTCAGCGCGCACAACGCCTTGATTATACTGGCCTAATACGAGCGGCAAGCGGTTCACCTCGACGACAGGGAAAAAAGGTCGAGAAGGAACAGACATCGAACCTTCACCAGAGCCAGAACCCTCGCGGAGGCGAGGCTCCGCTTCTTCTGGCCATGTCACTGCAGCGCATAGCCTTCGGTATGGCGCTCGGCTCACTCCCTCGCCC
>CAZJNX010000110.1:0-1195 GCA_964547415.1 uncultured Hyphomicrobiales bacterium | reverse complement strand
CCGGGGGGGGGGGGGTGACGACGCACGGGCACCTTGTGTCGGTGCATGCCCCGCACGGGGGCGGACCAGATGCAGGATGGCACGCGGCGCGCGGACGCGGGTTTCGATCCACGCGCCCCCGCGGCGGGTGACGACGCCGGCGTCATTCATCGCAGCTAGCCGATCCGGAGGCGCGATCAATGTTCGCGCTTGCGGATCGGCTCTGCCGCCCGCTCGGCGACATGCTTGCCATGAGCCGCGCCGAGTTCGTCCTATGGCTCGCCTACTGCAAGCTGATGGAGTGCGAGCGCCCGACGGGACGGCGGTTTGTTCGCGCCCCGTTATCTTGGCAGTGAGGGTGGGTTCTCAAAGCCTCAACTCGGGTGGGGTCGCGGTGAGTGAGGCGGTGACCGGATCAGCTGCGCCGCGACCCGACGTTCAAGACGGCGGGGTCGAGGTCGCGGAAGGAGGCACAGCCGAACTGGCCCAACGCGCGCACGAGTTCCAGCTTGAGGATTTCGAAGGCTCGCCGGGCGCCGGCGTCGCCTCCGGCACCCACGCCGAAGGCCAGTGCGCGACCCGCGAGCGTGAAACTCGCGCCGAGCGCTTTCGCGCGCAGCAGATCCGCCCCCCGCCGCACGCCGCTGTCGACAATGATCGGAAGGCGGCCGCCGACTGCTTCCGCAACCTGCGGCAGCGCCTCGACCGTGGACGGACCGAAGGAGACCTGACGTCCGCCGTGGTTCGATACCACGATGCCGTCGCAGCCTGCCTCGACGCATCGGGCCGCGTCCTCGGGGTGCAGGATACCCTTTACCAGCAGCGGCCCGTGCCAACGGTCGCGAAGGCGACCCAGGTCGTCCCAGGTGAAGCTCGGCGTGATCAGCGTCTTCTGCACGTCTGCATAGGACGTGGCGCTTTTGAGGAGCCTCGAATAGTTAGCAACGTTCGGCTTCCCGTGGCGAAGGCTGGCGAGCGACCACGTCGGATTGGCGATGAGCTGCAACAGCACGTCTGGGGTGACGCGGAATGGGACACTGAGACGGTTGCGGATGTCCCGGTCGCGTTTTCCGGCGGCGGGAACGTCGGCGGTCACCATCATCACGCGGTATCCCGCGGCGTCGGCACGCGAGACGAGGCTTTCTGTGACCGAAGGATCGCCGGAGACGTAGAGCTGGAACCAGCCGCTGCCGGCCGCGGCCTCCGCCAGCCGTTC
>CAZJNX010000109.1:592-15787 GCA_964547415.1 uncultured Hyphomicrobiales bacterium | reverse complement strand
ACGAAGACGGCGTACCCGATGCGTGCGACATCTGTGACGGATCACCGGACGGCATCGACGCCGACGGCGATCAGATTCCCGATGGCTGCGACAACTGCAAGACAGTTCAGAATGCCGACCAGACGAACAGCGACACGGATGCGTTGGGTGACGCATGCGACAACTGTGCCGATGTCGCCAACGCCGACCAGAAGGACACCGATCTGGATGGAGTCGGTGATGCTTGTGACAATTGTTCGGCCCTTTCAAATGGCACTCAGGCCGATGCGGACTCCGACGGCGTGGGCGATGCGTGCGACAACTGTCCGAATGCCGCGAACGCCGACCAGGCGGCCGGCGTCAACATGGTCCGCAAGGCCATCCAGGCCCCCGCGCGCCAGATCGCCCTCAACGCGGGCGAGGACGGGTCCGTGGTGGTCGGCAAGATCCTGGAGAACGCCGCCGACGGCTTCGGCTGGAACGCCCAGACCGGCGAGTACGGCGACATGTTCCAGATGGGCATCATCGACCCGACCAAGGTCGTGCGCACGGCCCTTCAGGACGCCGCCTCGGTCGCCTCGCTCCTCATCACGACGGAGGCGATGGTCGCCGAGAAGCCCAAGAAGGACGCCGCGCCGGCCATGCCGGGTGGCGGCATGGGCGACATGGACTTCTGAGCGGTCCGCCGGCCTCGCGGGCCGGCGCTACACCGATCGTTCGGGGGCGGCCGCGGCCGCCCCCTTTTTTCGTGCCGCGGGGGTCAGTCCTCCCATTCGGGGAGCTGCTCGAGCTCCTCCTCGGTGAGGTCCGTGGTGAGGAGGTCGCCGACCCGGCGGAGCCTGTCGAGGGGGACGATCACCTCCTTGTCGCCGATGCCGAGGAAGCCGCCGACCTCCACGACGACGGCCGCGACGGTCCCCTCGGTCGTGGCGAGCACCCGCTCCACGTCGCCGACTTCCTCGTCGTTCGCGCCGAAGACCTCCATGTCGTCGATCTCGCCGACGCTCGCGCCTCCGAACTCCGGGACGGCGCGGCCGGAATCGTCGGCCGCCACAAGGGCGGTCATCCCGTCGATGGTGAGGGGGCCGGCGGGGGCGGCGGCGACCTGTTCCCCGTCCTGGGCGGCGGCCGGCGCGGCGAAGACCATGATCGCGGCCAGCGCGATTCCTGCGCGGGTCATCATGCTGCTCCTTCTTTTCGGTTCCCGACGAATGGGTCGTGGGTCAACGGAAGGCGGCAGCAGGTCGTTCCGCGAGCGCCGCGTGCATCGGAACGGCCTTCCGTTCCGGCGGTTCACCCGTGGTCGCCAGACCATCGGCGCCGAGGGAAACGGGAGATCATGGAGCAGCGGGAAGCCACGACCGTCGACGTCGCGCGCGAGGCGGCGCGCGGGCGCTATGCGAGCCGCGTCTCGCAGATCACGCGGAAGGGGTGGCGGGACATCCTGCGGCGGGTGCCGAAGCGGATGGAGGAGCACAGCCTGTCGCTGATCGCGGGGGGCGTCAGCTTCTTTTTGATCCTGTCGATCTTCCCGGCGCTCGCGGCCGTGGCCGCGCTCTGGGGCCTGCTCGCCGACCCGGCGGCGCTGCAGGACCAGCTCGCGACCCTGCGCGGGGTGCTGCCGGACGAGGCGCTCGCGCTCCTCGAGACGGCCCTGTCGCGCTTCGTGGACCAGGGCAACACGCGGCTCGGCATCGCTTTCCTCACCGGTTTCGCGGTCACCTTCTGGTTCGCGAACGCCGGGCTCAAGGCGCTGTTCGTGGCGCTCAACGTGGTCTACGAGGAGAAGGAGAAGCGCAGCTTCGTGCGCTTCAACCTCGCCTCGTTCCGGGCGGCGCTCGCCCTCTTCGTCGTGGGACTGCTCCTGATGGGGGTGACCGTCGCCTCGCCCATCGTCCTGGGGCGGCTCGGCCTCGGGGACGCGGTGGGGTGGGCCGTGGCGGTACTGCGCTGGCCGACGCTCCTCGTCGCGGCGACTCTCAGCCTGATGATCGTCTACCGGATCGGGCCGAGCCGGCAGGCCGCCCGCTGGCGCTGGCTCGGCTGGGGGAGCGCATTCACCGCCCTCGCCTGGCTCGTCGCCTCGGGGATCTTCTCCTTCTACATCGCCCACTTCGCCGACTACAACGTGACCTACGGATCGCTCGGCGCGGTCATCGGCTTCATGCTGTGGATCTACGTGTCGGTGTTCGTGCTCCTGATCGGCGCCGAGCTCAATGCGGAAATCGAGCACCAGCTCGCCACCGACACCACCGTCGGGCCCGGCCGGCCCATGGGACGCCGCGGCGCCTACCGCGCCGACACTCTCGCCCCCGCCCTCGTCAAGCCCGGGGAGGACGCGGACGAGGGGACCGCGAAGGGCTGAGGAGCACGGCGCGCTCGCGGCGCGACCCGGCGCTTGGAAGGTCTGGCCCGGGGGAGGGGGCGCCCGCACGAAGCCGGTGGGCGGGGCCATCATCGCGCGGCAGGAGCGACCACGCCGGTCAGGCGTGGCGGAGGCGACCGTCGCCGACCGGGCGGCCAGCGGGCAGGAGGCTCAGTCGAAGAGCCCGGTCGCGCCGCGCCAGAGGCTGCCGACGCCGGAACCCGCCGCACCCATGAGGTTCTTCGTGCCCTCGGCCACGCCGGCGACGAAACCCTTCCTCTCCTCCTGCGGCGCGGGCTCGGCGGGGGCCGGTTGCGGCGGCGCGGCGGTGGAGGCCACCGGCGTGGCAGGCTCGGCGTCGTCGGTCGCGGCCCGCGGTTCCTCGCGTGCGCCGTTACCGAAGGGGTTCGGGACGCGGAAGGCGAACCCGCCGCGGTCCGACGAAGGCGCGGCCGATGCCGGGCGCTCGGGCGCGGCGCGGGGCACCGGCACGACGCCCGCGGTGGACGGCACCGTGGCAACATCGGCGGGGGCCGACGGCGTCGTCGCCCGCGCGGTCTCCGCCGGGCGCTCCGGCCGGGCGGCGCGGGTAGTCGCCCGGTCGGCGGGCGGCACTGCTGCGAGCTGCGGCAGCGGGGAGCGGGCCGCGGGGGAGGCGTCGCCGCCACGGACGGCGGCAGCGATGGAGGCGGCCTCGGCAGCGTCACCCCCCGTCCGCTCGTCGGATCCGAAGAAGCTCGCGATGAGGGCGCGGCGCGCCTCCCACTCCTCCTCGCGCATGTCGCGACGCTCCTTCGCCGCGATCAGGCGCGCGAGACGCGCGTCGTCCTCGCGCTGCTTGGAGGCCACCTGCACCCAGATGTCCTGCGGCACGTCGAAGATCGGGCACTCGGCGGTCGGGCTGAAGGAGCCGCCGTTGCGCGGTTCGGTGTTGAACACGTAGCGGCGACCGCACACGTCCACCTTCGGCTCGAGCTTCGTCACCTCGAAGTGGTCGTACCCTTCCTTCAGCATCTTCCAGAACGGCAGCCACTGGCTGTCGTGGTGACGGGCCATGTTCTCCGGCGTCATGTGGAAGGGGAACGCCTGGACCTGGAAGGCCCGCTGGCCGCCGCGGAAGGCGTCCCGCGCGAGGGCGTAGATCTCCTCGATCTGGTCGTCCTCCATGGCGTAGCAGCCGCGGGACGAGCAGTCGCCGTGCACCATCAGGAACGAGCCGGTGCGGCCGTGGGAGCGGTCGTACGCGTTGGGAAAGCCGAGGTTGAAGGCGAGGTGGTAGCTGGAATTCGGGTTCATCTGGTACGGGTGGACGATGTAGAACCCCTCGGGCGACTGCCGGTCGCCCTCCTTCAGCTTGGGGCCGAGGTCACCGGACCACGCGCAGATCTCGTACGTCTGGAGAAGGCCGTAGGTCCCGTCCCGCTTCTTTTTCCAGACCTCGAGCTCGTCCTCCTCCTTGAAGATGCGGATGAGGATGGGCGCCCGCTCGTCCATCCCGAGCATGGCCATCTTGCGCTTCAGGTGGCCGGGTACCGGCGCCAGGTGCTTCTCGGTGGCGGCGAACTCGCTCACCTGGCAGCCGGCGAGAACCGCCGCCGCAAGGAGCATCACGATCAGCACGCGAAGGCGATGGAACATCGTCGGGCCTCGATCCGTGCCCCGCGCGGCCGCTCGGCCACCCGTGGGGACACCCGGTTATCGTTCGCAACCCTTGGCGAAGGGTTACCGCCCCTTGTCGGACGGGCAGCTTGTCCGGAGCTGCCCTGCCGCAGGGGCCTCGCGTTCCGTGGCTCCTAGCGGCCTAACGCCGGCGCCATCAACCCCGCCGTCCCACTTTATAGCTGGCGCCGGCCCGGATGACGCGGACGAAGGCGCCCGTCGCGCCGCCACCGGACGCACAAAGTCGGTGGACGTTGCAGCACGGCAACAGGGCCGGCCGGTTCACAGGGTGCGGCCGATTTCCATGAAGCGCGCGCGCCGGGCGTCCCGGATCTCCCGCGGGGACAGGGCCGACAGGTCGTCGAGGGCAGCGGCGAGGGTGTCGCCGACCGCCGCGATGGCCGCGTCCGGATCCCGGTGGGCGCCGCCGATGGGCTCGGTCACGATGCCGTCGATCACCTTCATCCTGAGGAGGTCCTGGGCGGTGATCTTCATGGCGGACGCCGCGTCCTGGGCCCGGGCGGCGTCCCGCCACAGGATGGAGGCGGCCCCTTCCGGCGAGATCACGCTGTAGATCGCGTGCTCCAGCATGAAGACGCGGCTCGCCGTGGCGAGCGCGATGGCCCCGCCCGAGCCCCCCTCGCCGATGACGACGGCGACGGACGGGACCGTGAGGGCCAGCCCCTTCTCGGTGGATCGGGCGATCGCCTCGGCCTGCCCGCGCTCCTCCGCGCCGATGCCCGGATAGGCGCCCGCCGTGTCGATGAAGCTCAAGACCGGCATGCCGAACCGCTCGGCGAGGTCCATGACGCGCACCGCCTTCCGGTAGCCCTCGGGCCGCGCCATCCCGAAGTTTCGGTGAAGGCGGCTTTCCGTGTCGTGCCCGCGCTCCTGCCCGAGGACGGCGACGGAGCGGCCGCGGAACCGGCCGACTCCCGCCACCACCGCCGCGTCCTCGCCGAACGTGCGGTCGCCGGCGAGCGGGGTGACGTCGTTAAGGAGGCGCTCCACGTAGGCGAGGGTGTGGGGCCGGTCCGGGTGGCGGGCGACCTGGGTCTTCTGCCAGGGCGTGAGCTTGGCGTAGAGGTCGGACAGCGCCTGGGCGGCCTTCGCCTCGAGCCGGGCGATCTCATCGCGCACGTCGACGGCGATCTCCGCCCCGTCGGCCGTCCCGACGGCGCGCAACTCCTGGATCTTTCCGATCACGTCCGCGACGGGTCGCTCGAACTCGAGAAAGCTGTGAAGGGCACTCATGGATGGTCCGCAAGCTCGCGGGGGCCGGCGGTCTCGGGAAACGGCCGCGCCCGCGGGCCCCCGTGCGGGCGGACGTCTCAGCCCTCCTCGCGCCCGTTCCCGCCGAGGGGGTGGCGCTCGAGGACGACGCGCTTCAGCGCGTCCCGGGCGACGTGGGTATAGATTTCCGTCGTCGCGATGTCGACGTGGCCGAGGAGCGACTGCACTGCGCGCAGGTCGGCCCCGCCCGCGAGGAGATGGCTCGCGAAGGCGTGGCGCAGGACGTGGGGCGACACGTCCCGCCCGGGAAGGCCCGCCCTGACGGCGAGCGCCTTCAGGTCGCGGGCGAAGGCCTGCCGCGTCAGGTGCCCGCTCGCGCCGTCGGCCGGAAACAGGAAGCGGGAGGGCGAGCGGCCGAGGGCGGCGCGGTAGCGCGCGAGGGCGGCGCGGGCGGTCTCCGACAGGGGCACGAGCCGTTCCCGCCCGCCCTTGCCCGCCACGAGGATCGCCTCCCGCGCGCGCCCCGCGGCCGCCGGCAGGGAGAGGAGTTCCGACACGCGCAGCCCCGAGGCGTAGAGGACCTCGAGGAGGGCGTGCCGGCGCAGCGCCGCGAGCGCGCCCGGCCCCTCGCCGGCCGCGGCCGCGTCCGCCTCCGCGGCGGCGAGGTCGAGGAGGCGCGTCACCTCCTCCACCGAGAGCGTCTTCGGCAGCGGCCGGCGCGGCTTCGGGTTCTTGAGGCGCGCGGCCGGGTCGTCGTCCCGAAGGCCCTCGGCGTAAAGAAAGCGGTAGAACCGGCGGACGGCCGACAGCATCCGCGCCTGGGAGGAGGGCGCGTAGCCGCGCCGGCCGAGCGCCTCGGCGAAGGCGGACAGGTCCTCAGTGCCCGCCTCGAGGGGCCGCCGGCCCCGGCCTTTGAGGAACCGCGCCAGCGCGTCGAGGTCCCGCCGGTAGGCGGCGAGGGTGTTGTCGGCGGCGCCCCGTTCGGCCGCCATCATCTCCAGGAACGCCTCGGCCTGCAGGTCGGTCATGGTGCGCCTCCTCTCCGGGCGGCGAGGGGCCGCCGGACGGCGGAGGATGGCGCGGCGACCTTGACAGGCCGTAACGGGACCCGTTCAAGAATGGGTGGTGGAGCGAAGAGGACGGACGATCTTGCGCGCGCGCACGGGCGAGCCCGCACGCGGCGAGGCCGGCGAGGCGCCGGTCCTTCGCCGCCTCGGCGACCGGTCGGTGGTGCTCGTCGGCATGCCGGGCGCTGGCAAGTCCTCGATCGGGCGGCGCCTCGCGGCACGGCTCGGCGTGCCGTTCGTGGACGCCGACACGGAGATCGAGCGGGCGGCCGGCATGACCATCTCGGAGATCTTCGCCCGGCATGGCGAGCCGTCCTTCCGCGACGGCGAGCGGCGGGTGATCGGCCGTCTCCTCGAGGGCGGGCCCCAGGTGCTCGCCACCGGCGGCGGCGCCTTCATGGACGAGGCGACGCGGGCGGCGGTGCGGGCGAACGGCGTGTCGGTCTGGCTGAAGGCGGACCTCGAGACCCTTCACGCCCGCGTGCGCCGGCGCACCCACCGGCCGCTTCTCGCCGGGTCCGACGCGCGGGAGCGGCTGGCCGCCCTCCTCGAGGCGCGGGCGCCGGTGTTCGCGACGGCCGATATCACGGTGACCTCCGCCGACGGGCCCCACGATGCGGTGGTGGAGCGGATCCTCGCCGACCTCGACGGCCTCCTGTCCGGCACCGCCGATCCCCGAGGCAGCAGCTAGAGCGACATGCCCCCCCACGTCCCCCTTTCCGGCGCGGCCGCCCCGCGCCCGGCCACCCCGCCCGAAAGGGTGCGGGTCGACCTCGGCGCGCGCGGCTACGACATTCTCATCGGGCCGGGCCTCACCGCCGCCTCGGGCGCGCTCCTCGCCGCCCTCCACCCGGGCGCCCGCGCCATGGTGGTGACCGACGAGGCGGTCGCCCCCCTCCACCTGCCGTCCGTCATGGACGGCCTTTCGGGAGGCGGCGTGGCGGCGCGCCACGTGGTGGTGCCGGCCGGGGAGCAGGCGAAGTCCTGGCCCGTCCTCGAGGAGGTGGTGGACGCGATTCTCGCCGCGCGGCTGGAACGGGGCGACGTGGTGGTGGCGCTCGGCGGCGGCGTCGTCGGGGACCTCGCGGGCTTCGCCGCGGCGATCGCCCGGCGCGGCATGCCCTTCGTGCAGATGCCGACGACCCTCCTCGCCCAGGTGGACTCTTCCGTCGGCGGCAAGACCGGGATCAACACGCCCCACGGCAAGAACCTCGTCGGCGCCTTCCACCAGCCCGGCCTGGTGATCGCCGACATCGACCATCTCGCCACCCTGCCCGCCCGCCAGATGCGCGCGGGCTACGCGGAGGTGGCGAAGTACGCCTTCATCGGCGACCGGGACCTGTTCGACTGGCTGGAGCGGCGGCGGGAGGAGATCTTCGCCCTCGGCCCCGCGGTGGCGACGGCGGTCGCCCGTTCCTGCGAGGCGAAGGCGAAGGTGGTGGCCGCCGACGAGCGCGAGGCGGGCGAGCGGGCGCTACTCAACCTCGGCCACACCTTCGGCCACGCCCTCGAGGCGGAGGCGGGCTACGGGGAGACCCTCGTCCACGGCGAGGCGGTGGCGATCGGCATGGCGATGGCGTTCCGCTACTCGGTCCGCCGCGGGCTGTGCCCGCCGCGCGATGCCGCCCTCGCCGTCGCCCACCTGCGGGAAGCGGGCCTGCCGACGCGGGTGGCCGACGTCGCGGGCCTCGAGACCAGCGCCGACCGGCTCCTCGAGGCCATGCGCCAGGACAAGAAGACCGAGCGGGGCCGGCTGCGCCTCGTCCTCGTGCGCGGCATCGGACGGGCGTTCGTGACGGCGGACGTGGACGTTCGCGATCTCGCCACGTTCCTGGAGGAAGAGCTGTCGTCATGAACGACCTCGAACTCTGGCTGACCGGGCTTGCGGTGCTTGTCCTGCTCGGCGTGTCGGGTTTCTTCTCGGGCTCGGAAACGGCCCTCACCGCCGCCTCGCGCGCCCGCCTGATGCAGCTCGAGAAGCAGGGCTCAAGGCGGGCCGGCATCGCGCTCCGGCTGATCTCGATCCGCGAGGAGCTGATCGGGGCGGTGCTGCTGGGCAACAACCTCGTCAACATCCTGGCCTCTGCGCTTCTGACGAGCCTTCTCGTCTCGCGCCTCGGCGAGGCGGCGGTCGCCTGGGCGACGCTCATCATGACGGCGCTCGTGGTGATCTTCGCGGAGGTGTTGCCGAAGACGTGGGCGATCACCCGCCCGGAGGCCTTCGCCATCACCGTCTCGCCGATCGCGCGCGTGGTTGTGATCGTCTTCGCGCCGATCACCGGGCTGGTGCAGCGCATCGTCCGCCTCGTGCTGCGCCTGTTCGGCGTGAACGCCGACCAGGAGCAGGTGCTGTCGGCCCACGAGGAGATCCGCGGCGCGCTCGACATGCACCACGCCGAGGGCGCGCTGCCGAAGGCCGACCGGGACCGGCTCGACGCCCTCCTCGACCTCGCCGAGCTCGAGGTCTCAGACGTGATGGTCCACCGCACCGCCATGCAGGCGCTGAACGCGGACGACCCGCCGGAGAGGATCGTCGAGGCGGTCCTGAAGAGCCCCTATACCCGCCTGCCCCTGTGGCGGGGGGAGGTGGAGAACATCGTCGGCATCCTCCACGCCAAGGACGTGCTCCGGGCCCTTTACGCGGCGGGCGGCGACCCGGCGAAGGTGGACGCCATGGCGATCGCGGCCGAGCCCTGGTTCGTGCCGGACACGACGGCGCTCAAGGACCAGCTCAACCAGTTCCTGAAGAAGCGGCTCCACTTCGCCCTCGTGGTGGACGAGTACGGCGAGTTCATGGGGCTCGTGACGCTGGAGGACATCCTCGAGGAGATCGTCGGCGACATCACCGACGAGCACGACGTGGAGGTGGCGGGCGTCAAGCCGCAGGCGGACGGGTCGGTCCTCGTGGACGGGGGCGTGTCGATCCGCGACCTCAACCGCGCCTTCGACTGGGAGTTGCCGGACGAGGAGGCGACGACGGCGGCCGGCCTCGTCATCCACGAGGCGCGGATGATCCCGGAGGAGAGCCAGGCGTTCACCTTCTACGGGATCCGCTTCGAGGTGGTGGAGAAGGACCGCAACCGCATCACGCTGCTGCGCCTCACGCCCGCGCCGGAGGCGGCGGAAAAGGCCTAGGCGGCGGGCGGCTCGGCCCTGATCGCGAGGGCGTGGACGCCCGCCGCGAGCTCGTCCGCCAGCGCCTCGTTGACCATCCGGTGGCGTTCGAGGCGCGTCCGGTCGCGGAAAGCCTCCGAGACGATGGTGACGCGAAAGTGCGTCTCCCCGCCCTCCCGCCAGCCGGCGTGGCCGGCATGGAGGTGCGACTCGTCGGTCACCTCGAGGGAGACGGGGGCGAAACGCTCCGACAGGCGGGCGAGAATGCGGCTTCTGGTGTCGGCCATGGGCTGCCGGCCCGGCGCGCGCCGGACCGCTCCTGACAATCGGCTGCCGTTTTGCTATAGAAGCGTCGCCAGCGGGGCAACAGCCCCGTGCAAGGCTACTGATGCATGACCGTACCCGTTCGGCGCTGGGGCGCGAACGGCAGCACTCATTCGGGGCCGTCGCCGGATCGCCGAACGATCCCGCGGCCCACGCGTCTGGCGGCGCCACGGGCGCGGCGTTTCGGGAATGGCGCGGATGTTCGGACAACGCATACGGGGATGACGGGTTCGCTCATGGCCGAGACTGTTCGCAGCGGTGAACGGCCGCCGGGGGGCGCTGGCGTCCGGGGGCGTCGAGGCAGGCGGCGGGGGCGGGCGCGCCCCGGCGCGCTCCTGTGCGCCGTCGTGGCGCTGCTGCTGGCGGCGTGGTTCGCCGGCAAGGCGCGGGCCGACATCGGCTCCTACCTCGTCTTCGACATGACGGACGGGCGCATCATCGCCGAGAAGGATCCGATGCAGCCCTGGTACCCGGCGTCCCTCACCAAGCTGATGACGGCGTGGGTCACCTTCCAGGCGATCCGGGACGGCCGGGTGAAGGAAACCTCGCCCGTGCGCATCTCGCCCCAGGCCGCCAGCCAGCCGCCGAGCCGCATCGGCTTCAGGATCGGCACCGTCATCAGCATCGAGACGGCGCTGCGCATCCTCATGACGAAGTCCGCCAACGACGTGTCGGTGGCCCTCGCCGAGGCCATCGGCGGCACCGAGCGCGCCTTCGTGGAGGAGATGAACCACCGCGCCGCCGAACTCGGCATGGTGCAGACCTTCTTCACCAACCCCCACGGCCTGCCGAGCCACGAGCAGACGACGTCGGCCCGCGACATGGCGATCCTGGTGCGCGCCCTGAAGACGGAGTTTCCGGACAAGGCCGACTACTTCGACATGTCGGGCGTGCGCATCGGGGAGCGGACCTTCCGCAACCACAACAAGCTGGTCACCCGCTTCCCCGGCACCACCGGCATGAAGACCGGCTTCATCTGCTCGTCGGGCTTCAACCTTGCCGCCAGCGCCCGGCGCGACGGGCGGGAAATCGTCGCGATCGTGCTCGGCGGCCGCACCTCCCGGGAGCGGAACGAGCGCACGGCCGAGTATCTCGAGAAGGCCTTCCGTCGCGTGGCGGCCGGCCTCGTCCCCGCGGATGCCCCGCGGCTCGACGATCTCGTCCCGGGGCCGGATACACCGGTGGAGCCGGTGGACCTCCGCCCCGTCGTATGCGGCCCCACGCGCCCCGAGACCCCGTACGACGACGGCGTCGTGAGTTTCGCCGACCTCGCACCGGAAGTCGCCTTCCCCGGTATCGTGGCCGCGGAGGAGACGGCGCAGGCCTACGCCCCGGTCGCCGACGATGGCGGGGAGGAGGCCGTCGAGGCGGTGACCTTCGCCGCCGGAACCGCGTCCATGGCCGCACCCGACACGGCGCCGCAGGCACCTGGCGACGGGGACGAGGCCGGAGCGGCCGACGCCGCGGACGGCCGCGCTGCCGCCGCCCCCTCGACGGGCGGCGCCATCGGGCCCCTCGACAAGCCCATCTCCTACCTGAGGCCCGTCGCCGGCGTTCCGGCGCCCGTGGCGCTCCGGATCGGCGATGCCGACCCGTCGCGGCCGAACCCGCTGTCGGGCACCGTCGTCGGCGGCGGTCCGGCACCGTTTCCGCGGATCAAGCCGAAGGCCGTCCTCGTGGCGAAGGCCGCCCCCGCCGATCCGGGCGAGGTTCTGGCCCTCGCCTCGGCCGTCCGCCTCGCCGTGGCCGAAACCGGATCGGGGGCGGCGGCCGGGTCCGAGAGCCCACGCATTGAAATGCTGTCCGGCGTGCCCCTCCCGGTCGCGAAACCGACGGACGAGTGACGGAGGCTTCGTCGGTCCGCTCCCGCACCGGTCCGTGCGCCGCGCCTTTCGCCGTCGGTCTTGCCAGTCGCCGCTGCAGATCGCCAGCGCTTCACGCGCCGTTTCGGATCGGATCGACGGCGGCGCGGTCGGATCGACGGCCAGCCCGCCCCTTCGCTGCGCGGGCGGACCTCGCGGTCTCGAGCAGCCGCCTTTGCGAGGGCCGTGCGCCGAAGCATCGTCCCGAGCGAGGGGACGGACCATCTTCACCCTTCGTCCCGGAGGCGGTCGGCCAGCCGGTGCATCCGGTACCGGGTGAGCGCGCAGGAACGAAGGGCGCGGAAGGGGGCGGACCCCTTCCACGCCCTCGACCGCGCACGGCGACGCCCCGGGTGGCTCAGGCCGCGGCGTCCAGCTTCTGCCCCGTCGGGAGCTCCACGTCCACCTCGAGGAGGGACACGTCCTTGCCGCGCTCCATCTTGACCTGCACCCGATCCCGCTCGATCGACATGTGCCGGGCGATCACCGCGAGGATTTCCTCCCGCAGGGTCGCCACGAGGTCGTCGTTGCCGGCCGCGGCCCGCTCGTGGGCGAGCATGATCTGCAGGCGCTCGCGCGCCACCGGCGCGGAGTCCCGCTTTCGCAGGAACGAGAAGAGACTCATGCAGCCCTCCGGGGGAAGAACTTGCCGAACAGGCTCCGCTTCTCCGACGGGATGTTGACGGGCACGCTGTCGCCGTTGAGCCGCCGCACCGCGTCGAGATAGGCCCGCGCCGGGGCGCTCTGGGCGTTCGACAGCGTCACCGGCGTGCCGAGGTTCGACGCCCTCAGCACCTCCTGGCTCTCCGGGATGATGCCGAGGAGCGGGATCGACAGGATCTCGAGCACGTCGTCGACCTTGAGCATCTCGCCCCGCTCGGCCCGCGCCCCGTCGTAGCGGGTGAGGAGGAGGTGCTTCTCGATCCGCTGGTCGTTCTCGGCCCTCACGGTCTTGGCGTCGAGGAGGCCGATGATGCGGTCGGAGTCGCGCACCGAGGAAACCTCGGGGTTCGTCACCACCACCGCGACGTCCGCGTGACGCATGGCGAGGGTCGCGCCGCGCTCGATGCCGGCGGGGCTGTCGCAGATGATCCAGTCGAACTTGCCGCGCATCTCCTCGATGACCCGGGCGACGCCGTCCTCGCTGAGCGCGTCCTTGTCCCGGGTCTGGGACGCGGGCAGGAGCGCGAGGTTCTCGAGCCGCTTGTCGCGGATCAGCGCCTGGCTCAGCCGCGCGTCGCCGTTGATCACGTTGATGAGGTCGAACACGACGCGGCGCTCGGCCCCCATCACCAGGTCGAGGTTCCTGAGACCCACGTCGAAATCGACCACCGCGACCCGCGCCCCGCCCATGGCGAGTCCGGCCCCGAGGGCCGCCGTGGAGGTGGTCTTGCCGACGCCGCCCTTTCCGGACGTCACGACCATGACTTTTGTCATCTTCCCCGTTCCCTTTCGCTGAAAGCCGCGATCTTCATGGCATCGCCCTCGAGCCAGGCCTGCACCGCCGCCCCCTTGAGCCGCCGGTCGAGGTCCTCCGAGGTCTTGTACAGGCCGTCGATGGCGACGAGCTCGGCGTCCATCGCGCGGCAGAAGACGCGCGCCCGCCGGTTGCCCTGGGCGCCCGCGATCGCCCGTCCCGACAGGCGCCCGTAAACGTGGATGGAGCCCGCCGCGACGATCTCCGCCCCCGACGCCACCGGGCCGACGACCGTCACGTCCCCGTCCATGTGCACGATGGACTGGCCCGAGCGGACGGGCCGGTCGATCATCAGCGACGCACCGGTGACGAGCGGGCGAGGCTCCTCCCGCTGCGGCGCCGCGCGTTCCGCCTTCTCCCCCTCCCCGCCGAGCTTCGACAGGTCGAAGGGCTGGTCGGAGGTCCGGCTGCCGGTGAGGAGCGGCGGGAGCCCGCGGGCGTCCGCCCCGACCTCGCCCGGCTCGACGCCGTCGAGACCCATGATCGTGATGTGCCGCCGGCGGAGCTCGGTGATGATGTGCACGAGCTCCGGTCGGCGTAGCGGCATGCCGGAGATGTCCACCACCACCGGCCTGCCGACGAAGAAGCCCGGCGAACGACCCGTGAAGGCGTCGAACTCGGCGAGCCAGTCCTCCACCGGCGGCTCCGGCTTCAGGACGAAGGCCATGAACGAGCGCCCGGCGAATCGGATCGATCTGGGTGGTGGGGTCGTTTCTTCCACGGCAGGGGTCCGTCGCTTGCGGTGGCAGTCGGTGACGAGTAACGCCGATCTTGGTAAATGATGCGTTAATCCAGTCCATTATCCCGATTCGCGGCTGCCTCTCCTGGGTGGCGATCGCTTTATCCACCGCGATGCCTGGCCGTCTTTCCGGCACGCGTCGGGTCCGGGGGCGAGGGAGGAATAATTTTGCCATGGTGAATCGTTCGTAACGCCCCTATGTTCGGGATGGGTTCGCAGGTAGGGTACGCTCGTGTCTCGATTGGCAGCTGTCGTTGGTGTCCTCGCGTTGGTCGCCGCTTCGGCTGCCGTGGTCGGCTGGGCGGTGGACGGGGCGCGCGAGGAGGCGCCGGTCACCAAGTCGCAAGGCCGCCTCGCCCAGTCGGTCCCGTTCGACGCCAGCGGCCGGCAGGCGGCGGCCGCGCCGGCGGGAGAGGAGGCCTCGCCGCTCGGGCGTGAGCCGATCCGCCACGCCCTGCCCGGTTTCAAGTGGTTCGGCGAACGGGACGAGAGCCGGCTTCCCAGCCGTCATCTCGGTTCCTATTCGGACGCGATCGAGACGGAGGACGGCGTCGTCCTCATCCTCGACGGCGGGAACACGGTCGTCTACGAGCACGATCCGGCATCCCGCAGCACCACGATCGTGGGCGATCAGCCGATCCCGTCGATCACGCCTCGCGCGACGACGGAAGAGCCGGACGACATCGACATCCGGATCTACGACCCGGAAATGACCCTCGCCGGCCCGATCCTCGATGCCGCCGTCGCTCCGCCTTCCCTTCGTGCCCGGCAAGACGGCGGGTCGCTCGCCGGCCGCTAGCAGGCCTTCGAGAGGGGGCCCGTAGTGCCGCGTCCGGTACGCTGCGCCGGGGCGGGGTCAAATGAGGCGGAAGGTGATCGTCGGTGGAACGCACGATCGGACGGATCGGCTGTTCCGCGATCTCGACCCCGAGGCCCGGATGCGGCCCGATCATCCGCGGCGCGAGATCCGGACGGTGGCGAACGGGGCGCTGGATGGGAGGCGGGCCCGGCCTCGGCGCGCTGTCCTGCGGCATCGGCCGGCCGTCGATCCCGCCGGAGCGCCTCTCGAGGGCGATGCTCCTTCGAGCCTTCCGTTCGATCCGTTCGGAACGGCAGCCGATGGAGCTGGATTTCGACCTCCTGTTCCGCGGATTCGTCGGGCTGTCGACCGACGAGCCCATGTGGAACCACTCGACATTCCCGAAGAACCACGACCGTCTTCCCGTAGGCGAGACCGCCGCCCGTTTCCTGTCGGCCGTGCTCGCGTTGCCGCGGGCCCGCCGGCTCCTTTCGAGCGATCACTTCGGCGTCGACGGGACGCCGATCGCGCCATGGGCCTCGATGAAGCGCGTGCGACCGCGCGACGGCTCGGGGGA
>CAZJNX010000109.1:0-582 GCA_964547415.1 uncultured Hyphomicrobiales bacterium | reverse complement strand
CCTCGTCCGGCGGCCGAAACGCCCCGGCAGATTGCCGCGGCGATCGGCGCTCGACCGCCACCTGCGTTTCGGCCACCGATCCCGAGCCGCGCCTCTACCGCAAGGGGTCGGGCATGGCGGCGAAGCTTGCTTGTGTCCGTTCCGGTCTGACGGAGAACGGATCCGGTCTCTTCGTCGATGCCGGCATCAGTCAGGCCCAAGGCCACCCGGGGCGGATCGCCGCGCTCGGGATGATCGACCCGTTCGCAACCCGAGTGCGTCCGATCGCGCTCGGCGCCGCTCGCGGGGAGGACGCGCAGGACTTCGTGAACGACCGGCGCTCCAAGAAGGAGCGCTCGCATGTGGCGCAGAACCTCTCCCGCAGCCACGGGCGGTCGACCACCCCTCGTCGCGGCTATGGAGCCAGCCAGCGAATTCGCGGGCGGATCGAGGAGGGCGTCGGGTGGATCGGGCAGATCGCGGGCCTTGCGCGAACCAGGCGCAGGGGACGGGTGAGCTCGACGGGTCGTTCCCCTTCGCGGCCGCCGCTCATACCACCGCGCCTAATTAATGACCCTCTCGATCCAGGGCTGAAGGCATAGC
>CAZJNX010000108.1:0-15968 GCA_964547415.1 uncultured Hyphomicrobiales bacterium | reverse complement strand
CCCGAGGGCGCGGCCGACGCCGACCGCCGCGAGCCCCACCCCGCCCGCCGCGCCGAAGACGAGGAGCACCTCGCCCGGGCGCACCCGCGCGCGCCACACGAGGGCGGCCGCGGCCGTCCCGTAGGCGACGGGGAAGCCGGCCGCGGCGGCGAGATCCATCTGCGGGGGTGGCGCGAAGCACTGGTCGGCGGACAGCACGACCTCCTCGGCGAAGCCGCCGAACGGGACCATCCCCATGACGGCCTCGCCCGGGCGGAACGGCGCGCCGTCCGAGGCCTCCTCCACCACGCCGGCCACCTCGAAGCCTGGCACGAAGGGGAGCGGCGGGTTCTCCTGGTACTTGCCGGCGACCATCAAGAGATCGGCGAAGTTGACCCCCGCCGCCGCCACCGCGACCCGCACCGCCCCGCCCGCCGGCGCCGCCGGCCGCGGCATGTCCCGCACCGCGAGCACCTCCGGCCCGCCCCAGCGCGGGCAGACGACGGCCCGCACGGCTCAGTAGCGCCGGGCGATGTTGACCGGGACCGGGTGTTTCTCGATGTCCCGGATCATGGCGGTCAGCACCGGCGTCGGCCCCAGCTCCGCGAAGGCGGGGTCCGGCTCGTTGAGGCAGTACTGGATCGTCTCCACCCAGCGGACCGAGTGGTCGATCTGCTTGACGAGGTTGTTAGCGATCTCGTCGTCCCGGTAGGGCAGCGCCGTGAAGTTGGAGATCACCGGGATCACCAGCGGCCGGAACGTGAAATCGGCGAGGAAGCGGCGGAACCGCTCCGCCACGGGCCGCATGTGGCGGGAGTGGAAGGCGGTGTTGACGTTGATCGGGATGAAGCGCCCGCCCGCCGCCTCGATGGCCGGCCCGACGCGCTCGAGCTCGTCCTTCGGGCCGGCGAGCACGGTCTGGCTCATGGAGTTGAAGTTGGCGACGTCCACCGACGGCGCCCCGGCGGAGGCGATCGCCTCGCGGATGGGGGCCGGCGCGAGCCCGAAGGCCGCCGCCATCCCGCCGCCGGAGATCGCCCCCATGAGCGCGCCGCGCCTTGCGACGAGGGCAAGGCCCGTCTCGAAGTCGAAGGCCTCGGCGGCGAGGAGCGCGTTGTACTCCCCGAGGCTGTGGCCGGCCGCGAAGTCGGGCGGGCGCTCGCCCTCGGCGAGCCAGGCGAGGTAGTGGAGATGGTTCACCGTGAAAAGGGCGGGCTGGGTGTACGCGGTGTCGGCGAGTCGCCGTTCCGGGTCCTCCAGGCACAGGGTGCGGATCGAATAGCCGAGCACCCGGTCGGCCGCCGCCTCCACCTCGGGGAAGCGGTCGAACAGGTCCTGGCCCATGCCGACCCGCTGGGAGCCCTGACCCGGGAAGACCACGATCCGCGTCATGTCACCGCCGCCACCAGCCGGGAGAGGGTGCGCTCGTTCTCGCCGAACTGGTCGATGGCGGGCCACGCGGCGATACCGGGCGCCCGGATCTGGCGCGCGAAGGCGCACAGCGTGCCGGACGGCCCCGCCTCCACGAGGGTCCACTCCCCCTCGCGCGCGAGCGCCTCCACCGTCTCCCGGAAGCGCAGCGGCCCACGCATCACCGCCCACAGGTGGTCGCCCTCGAAGCGCGTCACCTCGCCCGCCGTCGTCGCCGACAGGAGGGGCCAGCGGGGCCGCCCGAAATGGAAGGAGCGCGCCAGTGCGGCCATGGGGGCGGCGAGCGGCTCGATCGGTGCGGCGTGGAACGGGTAGCGGATCGGCAGGCGCGCGTGGACGAGCCCCGCCGCCTCCAGCGCGCGAATCATCGCCGCCGCGTCGTGGGCGAGCAGCGAGACGACGCAATGGGACGGCGCGTTGACGGCGGTGATCTCCGCGGAGGGCACCTGCGCGGCGACTGGGGCCACCGCGTCCGCGGGAGCGAGGACGGCGATCATCGCCCCCGCCGGCGCGTGGGCCTCGAAGAGGCGGGCCTGCTCCGTCACCAGGCGGAACCCGTCCTCGAGGGACAGGACGCCGGCGACGACCGCCGCGATCGTCTCCCCGAGGCTGTAGCCGAGGAGGCGGTCCGGCGCGACGCCCCGTTCAAGGAGCACCATGGCGAGGGACCAGCCGACCGCGAGGAGGGCCGGGTTGGTCTCCGCGAGGCGGTCGAAGCCCTCGCTCTCGCCGAAGGGGCGGCCGTAGATGGCCTCGCTGACCCGCTTGCCGGCGAGATCGCCCGCGATCTCGTCGCACAGCGCCATCTCGCGGCGGAACACCGGGTCCGTCCGGTAGACCTCGCGGCCCATCTGGTGATACTGCGCTCCCTGACCGCAGAACATCATGACCGTGCGCGGCATCGGGGGCTCTGAAACGTTCCGTCGGGGTGGACCAGATGAAGCGAAGCGGTGCGTCATAGCGTGGGGGACCGGCCCGTGGCAACCGATCCGGGCGGCCCCGACGGCCGCTCCGCCCTCCCCGCCGCCCTCGCCGAGGGGACGGTGGAGGCCTGGTGGGTCGACCTCGAGGACGTGCCGGCGGACGTTTGGCGTCTCGACCGGGCGATCCTCGACGGGGCGGAGCGGGCGCGGGCCGCGCGCTTCGTCTTCGAGCGGGACCGGAAGGCCTTCCTCGCCGCCCACGTCCTCGTGCGCGCGATGCTCGCCCGTCTCCTCGGGCGGCCCGCGGCCGACTGGCGCTTCGTGGCGGGGCCGAAGGGCAAGCCGGCGGTCGATCCCGCGTTCGACCCGCGCCCCGTCGCCTTCAACCTGTCCCACACCGCGACCGCCGTCCTGTGCGGCGTCACCCGCGCCCCCGCCATCGGCGTCGACGTCGAATGCCGCGAGCGGCGGGGCAACCACCTCGCGATCGCGTCCGCCTTCTTCGCCCGCGAGGAGGTGGACCGCCTCGAGGCCACCCCGGCGCACGGGCGGACGGCCCGCTTCTTCGCCGTGTGGACGCTGAAGGAGGCCTACGTGAAGGCGCGCGGCGACGGGCTGTCCCTCCCCCTCGACGGCTTCGTGGTGGATCCCGAGGGCCCCTCGGTCGCCTTCCACCCGGGTATCGCCGACGACCCGGCGCGCTGGCAGCTTTCGAGCCTGACGCCGGACCATCGCCACACCATGGCGATCGCCGTCGAGCGGCCCGGGCGGGCGGACCTCGCGATCCACCTTCGACGGGTGAGCCTGCCCGACCTCGCCGGCCTCGCCGCCCCTGCCGGGCCGCTGGCCGGTCCCGTCGATGCCGACGCGGCACACCTGGCGCGGAGCCGTGCATGACCATCGTTCCACGCGACCGACCGGGCACCGTCGTCCTTCGGCCCATCCCCTCCCGCCGGCCGGACGTCGTCCGGCGCCTCGTCACCCTGCCGGGCGCGAGCCGGATGAGCCGGCCGGAGCTGGAGCCGACGCCGCTCACCGACCACGGCGGCCGCAAGCCCATTGAGATCGTCGACAGGCCGATCACCTCGCGCTGGGACACCGTCCGCGTCGTCCTGCTTCTCGCGGGGTTCCTCGTCCGCCTCCTCGGGCGGCGGATCACGGGGGGCGACTACGCGGCCGCGGCGGGGCGCGACCTGCGGGCCATCTTCGAGCGCCTGGGCGGGCTGTGGATGAAGGTCGGCCAGCTCATGTCGCTCCGGCGCGACGTCCTGCCGATCCCGTTCTGCGACGAGCTCGCCCACCTGCAGAGCCGCGCGGTCGGCTTTCCGGGCGAACAGGCGATCGCGCGGGTCGAGGAGGAGCTGGGCACGCCCATCGACCGCGTCTTCTCGGTGTTCGACCCGGTGCCGATCGCCGCGGCCTCCCTCTCCCAGGTCCATGCCGCCCGCCTGATCGACTGCGACTTCGACGTAGCCGTCAAGGTGCTGCGCCCCGGCGTCGAACGGAAACTCGTCCGCGACATGTGGATTCTCCGCAAGATCGCCGGCACCCTCTCGTTTTTCTCCAGCGCGATCCGCAAGCTGAACCTGCGGGATGCCCTGATCGAGCTGGAGGAGATGTTCAAGGAGGAGATCGACTACCGTTACGAGGCCAGCAACATCAAGCAGCTCCGCAAGACCATGAAGGGACAGAAGATCTACGTCCCGCAGGTCTTCGAGAAACACTCCACCCGGCGTGTCCTGGTGATGGAGTGGGTGTCGGGCCCGCTGATGAGCGACTTCATCCGGATCCGCGACAAGGATCCCGCCCGGGTCGAGGCCTGGCTCGAAGCGAACGGCATCGACCCGGAGAAGGTCGGCCGCCGTCTCTTGATCTCGTTCATGCGCCAGCTGTTCGAGGACAACCTGTTTCACGCCGATCTCCATCCGGGCAACATCGTGCTCCTGAAGAACAGCCAGGTGGCACTGATCGACCTCGGGACGCTCGGAACGCTGGACCGGGAGTTCCTGACGATCTACCGCGGGATCCAGCGCTCCCTCGCGGAGCAGAACTTCAGCCGTGCGGCCGACCTTCAGCTGCGCCTGTGCGCGGGGTTGCCGGAGCATCATCTGCGCCAGCTGCGGACCGACCTGTCGCGCTGCCTGCGCATCTGGAGCAACAAGAGCGAGATCCGCTCGCTCCCGTTCCACGAGCGCAGCGTCAACACCGGTTCGGCGGAGGTCAGCAGCATCCTCGGTCACTACGGTGTCCAGCAATCGTGGGAATTCCTCAAGATTGGACGAACGCTCGCGACCCTCGACGCCTCCCTGGAATATCTCTACCCGGGCCTCGATTACGTGAAGACGCTGGAGAGCTACTTTGAAAAGGCGTCCGAGCGGGCGTTCAAGCGGGCGATGAAGGTCGATAATATAAAGAAATACATCGGCTCGACGGTGTCGAACGCGGAAGAATACAGCCTCATTCTCGGCCCGGTCGTGCGCGGCGCGGCCTTCTCCTTCCAGGGAACGGTCTCCAAGGTCTCGCGAGTCAGCGCCCTCATCGTGCGCCTCAGCCTCGTTTCGCTGGTGGTCAGCACCATCGTGTTGATCTACGAATTCATCAAGCAACACCACGGCGGGCCGATCGAAAGCACCGTCATGGACGATCTCGCCGCTTTCCTGCCGGACATGAGCTATCCGGCGTGGATCCTCCTGTTTTCCGCGACGGCTCTCGTCCTTCTCGTGCTGCGGCGGATCTTGCGGGAACTTCTGCGCCCCGAGTCGCCCTCGCGGCCCCCGAGCCGTCTGTGACGCGATCCCGCTTGTCCGCGCCGGAGCCTTCAGGTATTGGATTGACGGACCGTCTACGAGAGGATGCGGTGATGGCCGTCAGGATGGACCGGGGCGTGAAGCGGGTGACCGTGGTCGGATCGCGGGACGGAGGGCGCACCGTCTTCCGCCGCGACGAGGACGACCACGAACGGCTTCCGATCAAGCGCGTCACCGTCGTCAAGCGGGACGAGCGGGGGCGGACCGTCCACCGGGAGGCCTACGAGGCCGAGGGCCGCTCGCGCCGCCGCAGCAGCCGGACGCTGAAGCCCGTCGAGCGTGGCATCCGCGAGATGCTCGAGTTCGAGCGGCGCGTCCTCGACAACTATCTCGACCGGCACGCGCGCTCCAACCGCGAGTCCCGCGACGGCTGGATCGTCGACATGCCGAGCAACGTCTACCGCGCCGTGCGCAAGGCCAAGCCCCAGCGCCTCGTCCGGGTGTCCCGCTCCTTCGGGGGCCGCGACCGCGACTAGCACCACCCAAACGTCCCGCAAGGTCCAGAACCCGGAAGGGGGGAACATGGCGACAGAGGCCACTGCCACGACGGCGAAGTCCGCCACCAAGCGCGCGCCGGAGGCCGAGCCCGAGGCGGTCTCCGAGATCTGCGTCATCGACTTCGGCGAGCACAGCCGCCGCGCCATCAAGCGCCTGCGCCGCGGCGAGGGCCGCCTGATGGACAAGGTCGAGGACGCGATCCAGAGCCTGCGCGAGGAAGAGATCATCGGCGACAGCGCGCAGACCGTCGTCGTCATCGTCCGCGAGGAAGACGACCTGATCGACTTCTTCGACCGCGACGACGACGATTACGACGACGACGACGACTGAGCGAACGCCGCTCCATCGCCTCAGCCGCGGCCGGCCCCGGAACACCGGTGCACGGCCGCCGGCCATCCTCCAGCGCCGCCATCGGGCCCGAGACGGCCGTTCGGGACGGGCAGATGCGCGCCGCTCTCCGTGGTGGCCGCTCCGTCATCCGCGACACCTCCCGCCCGTGCCCGAATGCGTTCGCCCGCATGGTCAGTCGGCCCGGCCCGCTCCACGTGACGCGCCCAGCCCGTCGCCGCGGCCCCACGCCCCCGCCCGGCCCGATGCGCCGGGGTCATGCGACCTCCGTTCCGGGCCCGGCCGGTCAGTGCTGCGCCACGCGCCCGCCCGCCTCGATGCGCCGGGGTCATGCGACCTCCGTTCCGTGCCCGGCCGGTCGCTGCTGCGCCACGGGCCCGCCCGGCCCGATGACCCGGTCCGCCGCCCCATGATCCTCGGCGACCCGGGCTTCCGCGAGGCGCACGGCACCCGCCACGCCTACGTCGCCGGTGCGATGGGCAAGGGCATCGCCTCCGAAGAACTCGTCATCCGCCTCGCACGGGCCGGGCTCCTCGGCTTCTTCGGGGCCGGCGGCCTCACCCTCCCGCGGATCGAGGCCGCGGTCCGGCGCATCAAGGCGGCCGTCCCCCGGGACGCGCCCTTCGGCGTCAACGTCCTGCACACGCCGCTCCTGCCCGCCCAGGAGGACGGCCTCGTCGATCTCCTCCTCGCCGAGGGCATCACGCGGATCGAGGCCTCGGCCTTCATCCGCGTGACGCCCGCCCTCGTCCGCTACCGCCTGACGGGCCTGCGGCAGGGCCCGGGTGGGACCGTCCGCCCCGCCAACGGGATCATCGCCAAGGTCTCCCGCCCCGAGGTCGCCCGGCAGTTCCTCGCCCCGCCCGACCCTCAGATCGTCGCGGCCCTCCGGCAGGCCGGCCGGGTGACGGCGGAGGAGGCGCGCCTCTCCGAAAGGCTCCCCCTCGCCGACGACGTCACCGCCGAGGCGGATTCGGGCGGCCACACCGACCGCCGCGTCGCCTTCACGCTCGTCCCCACCTTCCGCCGGCTCCGGGACGAGATCGCGCGGCAGACCGGCCTCACGCAAAGGGTCCGCATCGGCGCGGCCGGCGGGATCGGCACGCCCGAGGCCGCCGCGGCCGCCTTCATGCTGGGCGCCGACTACGTGGTGACCGGCTCGATCAACCAGTGCACCCCCGAGGCCGGAACCTCCGACACCGTGAAGGACATGCTCGCCGCCGCCGACCTCGCCGACTTCGAGATCGCCCCGGCGGGCGACATGTTCGAGATCGGCGCCACCGTCCAGGTCCTGAAGCGGGGCACCCTCTTCCCCGGCCGCGCGAGGCGCCTTTACGAGCTCTACCGGACCGCGGCCGGCCTCCACGACATCCCGCCCGCGACCCTCGAGGAGATCGAGACCCGCTACTTCGGCCGCTCCGTCGCGGCGGTCTGGGAGGAGACGGCGCGCCATTACCGGACCGTCGCGCCCGCCGCGCTGGCCGAGGCCGAGGCCGACCCGCGCAAGAAGATGGCGATGGTCTTCCGCTGGTACTTCATCCACGCCCACCGCCTCGCCGTGGAGGGCCGCCCCGACCGGCGCGTCGACTTCCAGGTCTGGGCGGGCCCCGCCATGGGCGCGGCCAACCGGTGGCTCCGCGGCACCGCCCTCGAGCCCTGGCGCGCCCGCCACGTGGACGTCCTCGCCGACCGGCTGATGGAGGAGGCCGGCCGCCTCTTCGCCGACCGTCTCGCCGCCCTCGTGCCGGCGCCCGAACGGCCTCAGGCGGGCTTTTCCGCCGTCACCAGGATGTAGTCGGACGAGGCGAAGGGGTTGCCCGCCTGGCGCATCGCCTGGCGGATCATCGGGTGGAGGCGGCGGGACTGCTCGGGGTCCGCGAGGAGGCCGCGCATGTGCGCGAGGTACCCCGGCACCACGTCCTCGGCGATCGACGCGAGCGCGCAGTCCCGGAAGCCGACCGCCTCGAGGATCCGGCGATAGCCCGTCATCCCGTAGACGTTGGCGGCGGGGATCTGGGAGGCCCATCGCTCCAGCGAGCCGCGCAGGCCCCCCGTCACCAGCTTGCCGTCCCGTTCCAGCGGCACGAGGTCGATCACCGCGAGCCGGCCGCCCGGCCTCAGGACGCGGAACGCCTCGCGCAGGAAATCCTCCCGCGTGTCGAAATGGAACGCCGCCTCGAGGGAGACGACCCGGTCCACGCTCCCCGCCTCGAGGGGCAGCGCCGTCGCCGAGGCCACGTGGTAGTCGACCGCCGGGTGGGCGTTGTGCACGCGGGCGTGCTCGATCTGGAGGGCCGTGACGTTGATGGCGTGGATTCGACCCGGCCCCCGCGTCTCGGCCATCCGCACGTCCTGGTCGCCGAAGCCGCAACCCGCGTCCACGACCACGTCCCCCCGACCGATCCCCGCCGCCTCGGCGAGGAGGTCCACCATCGCGCGGGCGGCCGCCTCGTAGTCCTCCGCCTCCCGCCAGTAGCCGAGGTTGAGGTAGGTGGAGCGGGTCGACGGGCAGTTCCGCGTGCCCATGAACTCGTAGCAAAGGTCCGCCCTGTTCCGCCCCTTCGCGAACAGGAGGCGGCCGAGGAGCCCGACCGTCCCGATCGGGCGCGCGGCGGCGGACGTCGTCGGGGCGGACGTCGAGGTGGACGAGGACATGGGCAAGGTGCTCCCGGGCTGGTCCGTCATCTGTTAGTCTGACCGCCCGCGCCGATCAAAGCCACATTTTTCGCGATGCCCGACGGAGACAGAGGTCCTTGAGCGACGCCGCCGCGCCGATCCGGGGGCTGCCCCCCGGCCCCCCGCTCCGTCTTTGGCAGACGGTCGCCTACCTGAAGGACCCTTACGCCATGCTCCGCCGCCACGCGCGGCGCTACGGGGGCCTGTTCACGGTGCGCACCGCGCGCCTTTGCGTGATGACCGGCCGGCCCGACCTGGTGCGGACGATCATCTCCGCCCCGGTGGACCAGTACGGCGTCAACACCGAGCCCGGCCCCGCCCGCGTCCTCGGCGTCAACGGCACCACGCGGCTTTCGGGCCGGGCGCTCCGGCGCGACCGGCGGCTCGTCGTCCCCCCGTTCCAGGGCAAGGCGCTCGAGCCCCTCGGCGACATGATCCGCGAGGCCGCCCTCGAGGCGTTCGGGGACGTGGCGCCCGGCGAGGCCTTCGTCGTCCACGACCGGGCGATCGCGGTCGCCCTCGACGTGATCCTGCGCACCGTCTTCGGGGCCGACACGCCCGCCCGGCGCGAGGCCTTCCGCAAGGCCGTGCGCGCCTTCAGCAAGGGTTTCGGCAACCCGCTGTTCCTCCTCCTCGCGGCGCTGGAGGTGGACGAGGACCGGCTTCCCCCCTACCGCCGCTTCGCCGCGGCGCGGCGCGAGCTCGAGGCGCTCCTGCAAGCGTCCATCGAGCGGGCGCGGGCGGGCGAGGGGGACGGCGCGGCCGTGATCGACCGGGTGGTGGCGGCCCGCTACGAGGACGGCACGCCGATGACGGACCTCGCCATCCGCGACAACATGATCACCGCCCTCATCGCCGGCCACGAGACGTCCGTGGTCTCCCTGTGCTGGGCCCTTTACTGGCTCCACCGGGACCGGCGCCGCCTCGATCTCCTGATGGACGAGCTCGCCCCCCTCGGCCCCGACGCCGCCCCGGCCGACTGGGCGCGCCTTCCCTACCTCGACGCGGTGGTCAAGGAGACCCTGCGCCTGTGGCCGGTGGTGACCGACATCAACCGCGTGCTCGCCAAGCCCATGGTGCTCGGCGACTACGAGATCCCCGCGGGCACCAACATCGCCGCCTCGTCCGCCATCCTCCACTACGACCCGGACCTTTACCCGGACGCGGAAGAGTTCGTCCCCGAGCGCTTCCTAAACGCCCGCTTCGCCCCGCACGAGTACATGCCGTTCGGGGGTGGCGAGCGGATGTGCCCGGGCTCCCAGTTCTCGGTCTACGAGCTGAAGGTGGTGCTCGCCACGCTGCTGACGCGCACCCGCTACACCCTCCTCGACGAGGGCACCATGAAGGTGAAGCGGGTGGGCGGCATGATGAGCCCGGCGACGGGCGTGCGCCTGCGCTGCGAGGGCCCCCTCGGCGCGTGAGCCGCACGGGTCAGCGGCCGAAGCGGGTCGTGATGCGCTCCACGATGTCGGGCTGGGCGAAGGCCTCCTCGTGCATCGCCTTCTCCCGGGCGACCGTCGCGGGGAGGGCGGCGAGGAGGCGGGCGTTCAGCGTCGCCTTCAGGCGGCGAAGGGCGAAGACCGGCTTGTCGGCGAGGTCCCCGGCGAGCTTGAGCGCAACCTTCACCGTCTCGGCCCGCGGCACCACCGGATAGCCGATGCCCCGCTCGGCGAGGGCGCCGCCGTGGTAGCCGCGGGCGGAAAAGAGCATCTCGTTGGCGAGGGCGGGGCCGAGCCGCTCCGGCAAGAGGAGGGTCGCCCCCATGCCGGGCGTGATCCCGTACTTCATGAAGTTCGCCGAGTAGAGGGATTCCCGCGACAGCACCACCATGTCCGCGTAGAGGCCGAAGACGAGACCGCCCCCGAGCGCGTGCCCCTGCATGGCCGCCACCACCGGCAGCGGGCAGTCGAGGAGGGCGCGGTAGAAGTCGTGGGCGTCGAAGGTGACCTTGTGGTCGGCGAGGGTGAGGAGTTCCTCCAGCGTCCCGCCCGCGCAGAAGATGGCGTCGTAGCCGTGGATCACCACCACCTTGAGGGCGGGGTCGGCCGCGATCTCGCCGAACGCCTCGCCGAGCCCCTCCACGAGGGCGCGGGTGAAGGTGTTGCGCCCTTCCCGGTCGGCCATCTCGACGACGGCGATGGCGGGCCCGTGGCGGCGCAGGGTGACGGCGGCCGTCACGGCGCCCCGCCCCCTTCCACGAAGCGGCGGATGGCGGCCCGGGTCTGCGGCCGCATGATCCGCCGGCGGATGGCCTCGGTCGCCACCTCGCGCGTCCCCTCGTTCACGATCCACATCTCGCGGAACATCCCCTTGAGCGCAGCGACGCAATCGGGCTCCACCCGTGCCGCCCGGACGAGAAAGCGGCGCAGCGCCTCGGCGGGCGCCTCGCTCACCTCGTCCACCAGCGACAGGGCGGCGGCGCGCGGGGCGTCGATCCGCTCCGCCGTGAGGGAGAGGCGGAAGGCGGCCTGGAAGCCGCAGCGGCGGATCACGAACGGCGCCACCGTGGCCGGCAGGAGGCCGAACACGACCTCGGAGAGCTGGAACGTCGCCCGCGGCCCCGCGATCGCGTGGTCGGAGGCGGCGAGGAGGCCGACGCCCCCCGCCGTCACCCGCCCCGTCGCGAGCGCCACGACGACGACGGGGCTTGCCGTGAAGCGCTCCATCAGCCGCCAGAAGGCGTCCACCGTCTCCTCGAGGGCGGCGGGGTCGCTGGTCTCGCTGCCCGCGTCCACGAAGTCCATGCCCGAGGAGAAGGTCTCCCCCTCCCCCGACAGGGCGAGGAGGCGGATCGCGCCGTCCGCCTCGGCCGCGTCGAGGGCGGCGTGGAGCTCGCCGATCATCTCCGCCGTCAGGGCGTTGGCCCGCTCCGGCCGGTTCAGCGTCACGTCGAGGACGGGCGGCCGCGCGGCGACCTTGAGGGTCCGCCAGCCGCTCATGCCCGCCGGTACGTCCGCTCGAAGCCGCAGATGCCCGTCAGCACCACGCGGCCGGTGCCGGCAAGGCCCACGAGAACGTCGGCGAACGGCCCCGGATCCACGACGGCGTCGCGCACGCCGAACAGGGACGGCCGCTCGGTGGCGAGGAGCGCCTCGTAGGCGGGGATGTCGAGCTCCCGCCGGGCGGCCAGCGCCCGGTCGATCCCGAGGGCGCGGACCCGCCGCGCCCCTTCGGCGGTCGCGATCCCGCTGTAGAACTCCGACGCGCAGCCCGAGCCGTAGGAGAAGAGGCCGATCCGCCGCGGCTCGGAAAAGTCCCCTTCCGCGAGGATGCCCGCGAGGGCGAGGAACACCGTGCCGGAATAGATGTTGCCGACGTCCTGGCAGAAGGAGAGCGCCGGGGCGACGCGGCGGCGGAAATCCTCCTCCACCACGGGGGGCGGCGCCTGATGGAACTTGCGCATCATGGTGCGGTGGGCGCCCTTCACCATGCCGCCAAAGGGCGTGTGGCAGGCGAGGTAGGCGAAATCCTCCCGGAAATCGACCGCGCCCACCCGCTCGCGATAGGCAAGGAAGCTCTTCTCGATGCAGTCGAGGTAGGACAGGAGGGACAGGTCCACGTCGCCCGTCTCCACGTCCGCCGTCGGGCGGCAGCTGTCCATCACCTGGTAGGAGTGGATGCCGGAGGCGCCGGGCTCGAGGGCGAGGATCTCCGCGTCCGGCCCGACGAGGAGGGTGACGGCAGCGGACCCTTGCGCGGGCTCGGCGTAGGAGTGGGGCACGCACCGGGCGATGTCCGTCGCGATCACGAGGGCGCGGCGGATCTGCCCGGCGGCGACCATGGCCGCCGCCGTCTGGAGAGCGGCCGTCCCCCCGTAACAGGCCTGCTTGATCTCGAAGCTGCGGCAGCGGCGCCCGAGCCCCAGCTGCTCGTGGACGTAGTTGGCAACCGACTTGCCCCAGTCGATGCCCGATTCCGTCGCCACGATCACCGCCTCGATGGAGGCGCGCGCCGCCTCGTCGAGCCCGTCGACGACCGGCCGGGCGGCGTTGACGGCGAAGGTGACCGGGTCCTCGAAGCGGAAGGCGAGGCTCTTCCGGCGCATCAGGAGGTTGGCGAACCGCCGCGGGTCGAGGCCGCGGGCGCGCGCGAGCTCTTCCACGTCCACCGAGGCGGCGCCCGCGTCCACGCCCATCCGCTCGATCCCGACCCTCACGCGACCCCCTCCACACGGCGCAAGCAAACGCTCGTCGAGATGCTGCCAAAGCCGAAGCCGTTGCTCAACGCAAGCCGCACCGGCCGCCTGACGGGCGCGGGGCCCACGAGCCACAGGTCGTCGGCGATCGGCTCGGCGAGGCCGGCCGTGCCGTGGACGCGGCCGCCGTGCATCTGGAGGACGACGGCGATCGCCTCCACGATGCCGGCAGCCTGCAGCCCGTGGCCGAGGAGCGCCTTCGGCGCGTTCACCGGCACGTCGCGGGCGCGGGCGCCGAGCACCTTTCGCAGCGCCTCGCATTCGGCCGCGTCCCCCGCAGGCGTGGAGGTCGCGTGGGCGCTCACGAGGTCGATCGCCGCGACGTCCGCGCACCCGTCGCGAAGCGCGCCGTTCATGGCGCGGACGGCCCCGTCGACGTCCGGGTCGGGCAGGTGGCTGGCGCCGAGGACGAGGGCGGCACCGGCGATCTCGGCGAGCGGCGCCGCCCCGCGCACGCGCGCGGACGCCTCCGCCTCGAGGAGGAGGGCGCCCGCCACGTCCCCGGGCACGAAGCCGCGCGCGGCCCGGTCCAACGGCCGGCACACCGGCGGGTCGGCGAGGGCGCCCATGGTGGCGAGCGCCTGGCGGACGGCGGGCGAAAGGCGCGGCGGCGGGGCGATCACGAGGGCGGCGGCGGCCCGCCCGCTCCGCACCAGGTCGAGCCCGGCGAGGATCGCCCCGTTGCCGCTCGCCGAGGCACCCCCGACGGTGAGACCGGGCCCGCGGGCGCCCACCACCTCCGCGACGGCCGCCATCACATGGGTGTCGAGATACTCGAAGCCGTGGCGGGGGGAGAGGTACGCGGGCTCGGCGGCGTACTTCTCGAAGGCGCGGAAGGCCCGCTCGTCCTGCAGGTTGCTTCCGGCGACGACGACGGCGAGGCCGTCCGGGTCGAGGGCGGCGCCCGCGAGGGCATCGGCGGCGAGGGCGAGCGTGACCTTGAGGGCGTCGTCGGCGGTGCGGCCGAGGCGGCGGGCGCGCCGTGCCGCCTCGGGCGCGCGCGCCTCCATGGCGATCAGCCAGCCGTCCGGATCGGGGGGCGCTGCCGTCTCGCCGGCCGTGACGCGCGTCTCGAACAGCTGCCGGGCGAGCGCCTCCGGGCCGTCCACCCCGGGCCCGCGGACGGCCATGGCGGTGACGAGGACCCGCGGCCGGTCAGGCACGGGGCCCGTGCCGGCCGAGGACGTCGATCAGCTCGCCGATGGAGGCGACGCCCGCGAGCTCCTGGTGGGGGGCGCGGATGCCGAGCCGCTCCATGGCGAGGGTCGCCACCTCGACCCGGTCGATGGAGCTCGCGCCGAGCTCCGTCATGCTGCGCTCGGGCCGGATCTCTTCCGGCGCCACGTCCGGCAGCGTCTCGCGCACGAGGGACAGCACCACCTCACGCACCCGCTCGTCCGCCGCGGCGGGGCCGGGCGCGACGGCGAGGAGCCCGTCCACCGTCCGCCCCACGAGGTCGCCCGCCGCCCCCGCGAGGAGCCCGAAGTGGCCGCAATCGACCGGCACCTCCTCGACCGGTCCGGCGAACAGGGCGTGCCAGCCGTCCCGGTAGGTGCGCGCGGCCGGCGTGTCGGGAAGGCCGAGCGGGTTCTCGCCGCCCGCCATGCCGCCGCGGGCGGCGAACAGCGTCACGGCCACGGGCGCCTCGAGCCGGCGCGGCGCGTAGGCCCGGAGCGCGTCGCCCATGGTCCAGCCGATCCGGTCGAGGGCGACGAGCTGGCGGCGGATGTCGGCCTCCCCCGCCGCCGCCCCGGGGAGACTGGCGAGATGGGCGACCGCCCGCTCCAGCATCGCCGGCTTGTCGAGGCCCGCGAGGTCACCGTGGCGGAGCAGCCTGTCCGCCCCCCAGCGCGACCCCAGCCAGTTCGCCACCACGAGGTAGACGTAACCCGGGCCGAACGCGGCCTGCATCTCCTGCAGCACCGGGCTGCCCGGCGCGTTGGCGTCGAGGAGGACGAGCCGTTCCACCGCCTCCCCGGCCGCCACGAGCTGGTGCGCCATCTCGAAGGCGATCGCGCCGCCGCCGGAGTACGCGCCGACGACGTACGGCCCCGCACAGGTCCGCCGCAGCCCCGCCACGTAGTGGGCGGCCATCGCCTCCACCGTCTCGAGGGGCGGCTCCTCCCCGTCGAGACCGCGCGCCTCGAGGCCGTAGACGCGGGTCGCGGGGTCGAGCCGGCGGGCGATCTCGGGCACCCAGTTCACGTCGCCCGGCCCGCCGTGGACCCAGAAGGTGGCGCGCCCCGCCCCGTCCACGCGGATCGGCACGACCGGGTCGTGGGCACCCTCCGCCGTCCGCCCGGCGAGCGCGAGGGCGGGGGCGGGGGCGGCCCGCTCGACCCGCGGGCGGCTCGCGAGGAAGGCGGCGAGCCGCTCCAGCGTCGGGTGGTCCCAGAGGGCGATCGGCGGCAGCTGGACCGAGAAGGCGGCCTCGGCCGCGCGCATCAGGGAAAGCCCGGCAGCCGAATCGACCCCGAGGACGTCGAAGGGCGCGTCCGTCGCAAGGTCCGCCGGGGCGACGCGCAGGATCCCGGCGAGGATCGCTTGAAGCCGCAGGACCGCCGGGTCGGCGGCCTCCTCAGCGGCTGCGGGCGTGGCGTGCCCCGTCTCCTCGTCCGGCCAGTGGCGGTCGGGCGCGAAGGCGTAGCCGGGGAGCGGACAGACGGCGCCGGCCGGACAGGCGGTCGCCCAGTCCACGTCGCCGCCGGCGAGGAACGCCTCGGCCGCCGCCGCGAGGTCCGGCGGGCCGTCCGGCGCCGGCAGCGCCGGGAAGGCGGCGAGGCCGGCACGCAGCGCCGCGAGATCGCGGACCACATAGGCGGCCCGGCGGGCGAAGTGGGTGCGGCGGGCGCCGAGGGTGTAGGCGAGATCCGCAAGGTCCGGGGCGTTGCGCTCCAGCGCGCGGGCGAGGGCCGCCACCTGCCGGCGGAGCCCGGCCTCGTCGGGGGCGGACAGGACCACGAGGTGGGCCGGGCGCGCGGGCGGCGTCCGCCGCGGCCGCGCCGGCGCCTCGGCGAGCACCACGTGGGCGTTGGTGCCGCTGAGGCCGAAGGCGGTGGTGGCGGCGAGGCGGCGGCCGCCCGCCGGCCTCGGCCAGGGCGCCGCCGCGCG
>CAZJNX010000107.1:0-15973 GCA_964547415.1 uncultured Hyphomicrobiales bacterium | reverse complement strand
ATCCAGCGCATCATCATCGCCAAGCAGCTGATCGAGCGGAACCCGGCATGAACGTGCGCCAGACCCCGGACGGGGCCGCCGCGGCCGTGCCGCTGGCCGACCCCGACGACCTGCCGCTCGCGGGCGTGCGCGTCGTCTCGGTGGAGAGCTACGGCGCGGGCCCGTTCGGCACCCTCTACCTCGCCGACCTCGGCGCCGAGGTCATCAAGATCGAGACGCCCGCCTCCTCGGGTCCGCGGCCGGGCGACTACTCGCGCCACACCGGCCCGTTCTTCCTCGGCGAGAACGACAGCCACTTCTTCCAGACCTTCAACCGCAACAAGAAGAGCGTGTCCCTCGACCTCAAGAAGCCCGAGGCGCGGGAGGTCTTCGAGCGGCTGGTGGCGACGGCCGACGCCGTCACCAACAACCTCAAGGGCGACCAGCCGGACAAGCTGGGCCTCACCTACGAGCGGCTCGGGCCGATCAGGCCGTCGATCGTGTGCGGCCACCTGTCGGGCTTCGGCCGCTTCGGGCCGCGCCGGTCCTGGCCGGCCTACGACTACCTGATCCAGGCCGAGGCCGGCTTCATGGCGCTCACCGGCGAGCCGGACGGCCCGCCGACCCGCATGGGCCTTTCCATCGTCGACTACATGTCCGGGATGACGCTGGCGCTCGCCGTCACGGCGGCCCTCTTCCGCGCCGCCCGCACCGGCAAGGGCCGCGACGTGGACGTGACGCTCTACGACGTCGCCATCCACCAGCTGTCCTACCCCGCCACCTGGTACCTCAACGAGGACTACGTGACGGACCGCCGCCCGCGCTCGGGCCACCCGTCGGCCGTGCCGGTGGAGCTCTTCCCGACCAAGGACGGGCACCTGTTCCTGATGTGCGTCCTGCCGAAGTTCTGGGAGGAGCTGGCGCGGATCGTGGGGCTTGGCCACCTCGTCGAGGACGCGCGGTTCGCCACCGCCCGCGGCCGCTTCGAGAACCGCGAGGCCCTCGCCGCCCTCCTCGACGAGGCGCTGTCGGCGAAGACCACCGCCGAATGGCTGTCGCTGATGGCGGGCAAGGTGCCCGCGGCGCCGGTGCTCACCGTCAAGGGCGCCCTCGACAACCCGTTCCTCGTCGAGCGCGGGGGCGTGCAGAGCTACCCGCACCCGGCGCGGCCGGAGGGCGTGAAGATGCTGGCGAGCCCGATCCGCATGGGCGAGAAGGTGCTTCCGGGCACGGCGGCGGCCCCGCTCGGGGCGGACACGGACGCCGTCCTTTCCTCCCTCGGCTACGGCGATGCCGACATCGCGCGGCTGCGCGCGGCGGGCGCGGTCTGAGGCGGCCATGAAGCTTCAGGGGATCACCGTCGTCGACCTGTCCCTGTTCCTGCCGGGGCCCCACCTCACCATGACGATGGCCGACCACGGGGCCACCGTCATCAAGGTGGAGCCGCCGGGGGAGGGGGAGCCGACGCGCCACCTCGGCTACCGGCAGAACGGCGTCTCGGTCTGGTTCCGCAACACCAACCGGGGCAAGAAGTCCGTCGTCCTGAACCTCAAGGACGAGGCGGACCGGGAGGCCCTCCTCGCCCTGTGCGAGACTGCGGACGTGTTCGTGGAGTCCTTCCGCCCGGGCGTCGTGAAGCGCCTCGGCGTCGACTACGAGACGGTGGCGGCGCGCAACCCGGGCATCGTCTACTGCTCCATCGCTGCCTTCGGCCAGACGGGGCCGGAGGTCCACCGCCCGGCCCACGACCTCGCGGTGGAGGCGCTGGCGGGCACCGTCAGCCTCAACCTCGGCAACGACGGGGAGCCGACGAACCCGATGATGCCGGCGGCCGACCTCACCGCCTCCTTGCTGGCGCTGTCGGGCATCCTGATGGCCCTTTACCGGCGCCGCGACACCGGCAAGGGCGACTACGTCGACATCTCGATGCACGATTCGACCCTCGCCTGGCTTCCCAACGTGACGGGGCCGGTGTTCGCGGAAGATCGGGCGCCGTTGGTCAAGCACGAGCGCTCCTTCGGCGGCAACGCCTTCTTCGCCATCTACCGCACGAAGGACGGCCGCCACGTGGTGCTCGGTGGCGCCGAGGCGAAGTTCGCGCGGAACCTCCTGACCGCGCTCGGGCGGCCCGACCTGATCGAGCTCGCCACCGCCGGCCCGGGCCCGCACCAGCAGCCGGTGAAGGACTTTCTGGCCGAGACCTTCGCCACCCGCACCCGCGACGAGTGGGAGGCGTGGTTTTCCGGCCGGGACGTGTGCTTCGCCCCGGTGCTGGACCTCAAGGAGGCCTTCGACCACCCGCAGGTCGCCGCCCGCGACATGCTGGTCCGCGACGGGGAGGGCAACCTCCACATCGGCATCCCGATCAAGTTCCGGAACGAGCCGGGCCGCCTCGACCCCACCCTCCCGGAACTCGGCGAGCACACGGAGGAGATCGCTGGCCCCCACCGCCGCAGGTGATTCCCCCGTCCCCGGTGCGTTGCCGTCGCATCCGCGCCGGCGATGCCTTCCCGCGTCGTCGCCCGCCGGCGGTCACTCCGTCGGGATCCGCCAGCCCCACGCCTCGTCGCCGCGGTCCGGCCGGGCGACGAGGGTGAGGGGCAGGTCCCGGTCGTGGGCGAGGGCGAGGCCCTCGACGAGCCCGGCGATGCCGTCGAACACGGCCTGCGGCGGATCGGGGAGCCGACGGAGCGGGCGGATCGCCGTCCGCGCGAGGCGCATGGCGCCGTCGGGCAGCCGTTCGCGGACGAGGGTGTCCCCCTCGAGGCGTGCCCACCGGTCCATCAGCTCGGCGAAGGCCGCGGGCGTGCGCTCTGCGATGCCCCAGCGGCCGGCGAGGCGGTGGTGGAACTGGGCGCCGACGAGGCGGCCCGTGAGGCGGGCGAGGTGCGCCCCGTCCGCCGTGCCGAACAGCTCGGCGAGACGGGGAAGGGCCGAGCGCACGTACGCCGCCGCGTAGTTCATGCGGGCCCGGGCGAGGCGCGCCGCGGTCCAGTCCGGGCCGAGGCGCGGCGCGGCGTTCGGGTCGAAGCGGGGCGGGCGGTGGCCGGGGCGGAAGGCGAGGCGCTCGTCCGGCGAGAGGGCGCGGCCGGTGCGCTCGAAGTAACCCGCGAGGCCGAAGTCCCCGTCGACCAGCTGGGCCGTGCACGTGAAGCGCAGGTCGTGGACGCCGAGGCTGGGCCCGTTCCGGGCGTACCAGCCCGTCAGCATCCCGCGCGCCACGCAGGAGGGGACCGCGCAGATCGCCGTCCCCGCCCAGATCCAGCGCGGCGGCGGGAAGACGACCCAGGCCTTGTCCTCGCCCTCGGCGATGAACTCGACGGGGACGCCGCCGATCCGGTTCGACAGGTAATGGTAGGCCGCGCACGCGACCGCCGGCGGCCGGTTCTCCAGACCGAGCTTCGCGAGCCCCGGCAGGAACAGCTCCTCGTGCTGGTGGCGGAAGACCGCGTGGACGAAGCGGGCCGCGTCCCGCTCCCCCCGCCGGGTCACGACCGACAGGACGAGGCCGGTGAAGAAGGCGTGGTAGAGGTCGGCGAGCGCCGCCCCCGGGTCGTCGTCCTGCGTCCCGCCGGTCGCCATCGTCGCTCACATGGCCCGGCGCAGGGCGTCCCAGCCGTTCGCCAGGGCGTCGCGGTGGGCGGGGTCGGATATGGCGATCAGCGCCTCGGCGCGGGCGTCCACGTCGAGGTGGGCGACGTCCGCGATCCCGTGCTCGGTGACGTAGACGTCCGCGTCGGCCCGGGAGACGGTGGCGACGGTCCCGCCGGAGAGGGCCGGGACGATGCGGCTCGCCCGGTCCCGCCCGGCGGTGGAGGGCAGGGCGAGGACCGCCCGCCCGCCCGGCGAGGCGCGCGCGCCGCGCACGAAGTCCACCATGCCGCCGTGGCCGGAGATCTGCCGCCCGTTCACCATCTCCCCGTTGGCCTGGCCGAAGAGGTCCAGCGACAGGACGGAGTTGACCGTGACGAGCCGGCGGATCCCCGCGAGCGTCGCCTGGCCGTGGGTGAAGGAGACGGGGGCGAGGGTGAGGCGCTCGAGGTCGGCGAGGCGGTCGTAGAAGGCGCGGTCCCCCATCGCCGTGCCGGTGACGAGGGGGCCGGAGAAGACGCCGGCCTCCACGAGGGGGACGAGCGCCGAGGTGAGGAGTCCGGCGTGGTAGGACAGGCCCCGGTGGCCGGCGAGGGCCGCCTGGACGCCCGCCGCCACCTTGCCGAGGCCGAGCTGGACGGTGTCGCCGTCGCGGACGAGGGAGGCGACGTGGCGGCCGATGGCACGGAAGGTCTCGTCCGGCTCGCCGGGGTCGTAGAGGACGGGGGAGGGCGGGGCCTCGACCGCGAGCGCGACGGCGGCGGCCGGGATCGACGGCGCACCCGGAACCTGGGGCATCGCCGGGTCGACCTCGGCGACGATCGGCACCCGTGCCTCCAGCATCGCCGGCAGGAAGTCGGCGGTGGTGGACAGGGAGAACGACCCGTCCGGCCCGGGCGGGGCCACCTTGGTGAAGGCGATCGCCGCGTCCGCCTGCCTCAGGAACGGGTAGATGGCGGAATAGTGCATGGGCCGTAAGCGCACGCGCCGGGCGGCGAAACCCGCGCGCATCTCCGGCGTCACGAAGAAGACGTCGGCCGCCGCGTCCGGGGCGAGGGCCGAGTAGTCGGTCCGGTTGATGCCGGGGATCGAAACGGAGAGGAAGGAGAGCCCCCGCGCCGCCTCCGGGTCGGCGGCGAGCGCCTCGACAAGGAGGGTCGGCTCCCCGCCGCAGCCGGCCACGAACACCGAAGCGCCCCGGGGAAGGCCGGTCAGGAGGTCGCGGATGCGTCGGCGGTCGGCGGTCATGGCGCGGCGGGTCCGTCGCTCTTCCGGGCGGTCAGCGAGGCTTGCCAGCCCCTTCCCCGCCGGTCAATCTCGGCGGGACGGTGGAAGGGGCGCGCATGACGGCGGACGCGGCACGGACCATCGCGGGCGAACCGCCCGCCCCCGGCATCGGGAGCGACAGCCTGACGGCGCGGCTCGTCCCCTTGCTGATGCGCCCCGTGTCGGCGGCGGACCGGCGGAAGGCCGCGCTCCACGTCCTCGACTTCGTCGGCTGCGCGGCGATCGGCGCGACCACGGCGGCCGGCCGCGCGCTCCGCGCCCATGCGGTCGGGGCGGGGGAGGGGCCGTCGCGGGTGATCCTCGGACCCGCGGTGCCCGCCGCGGCGGCGGCGTTCGCCAACGGCGGCTTCGGCAACGTCCTCGAGATGGACGACATCCACCGCACCTCGATCCTGCACCCCGGCCCGGTCGTGGTGCCGGCGGCCCTCGCCGTCGCCGAGGCGCGCGGCGCGGACGGGGCCGGCTTCCTCGACGCGGTGGTGGCGGGCTACGAGGCGATGGCCCGGGTCGGCCGCTCGGTGGGGCCGGGCCACTACCGGCTGTGGCACAACACGGGCACCTGCGGGCCGTTCGGGGCGGCGGCGGCCGTCGGCCGGCTCCTCGGCCTTTCCGCCGACGCCATGGTCTGGGCGCTGGGCAACGCGGGCACCCAGGCGAGCGGGCCGTGGCAGACCCGGCGCGAGCCGCAGATGGCCAAGCAGCTCCACACCGCCCGCGCCGCCCACGCCGGCCTCGTCGCGGCCGAGCTCGCCGCCTGCGGCTTCACCGGCCCCGCCTTCATCCTGGAAGGCCCGGAAGCGTTTTACGCCGCCACCTGCCCCGACCCGGACCCGGCTGCCGTCCTCGTCGGCCCCGAGGACCCGTGGCTCGTCCACGAGACCTCCTTCAAGCCCTGGCCCGCCTGCCGCCACGCCCACCCGGCGATCGACGCGGCCCTCGCCCTGCGCGAGGCGGGCGTCCACGCGGAGGACGTCGCCGCGATCCGCGTGGAGACCTACGCCGACGCCATCCGCTTCTGCGACCGGCCGGAGCCGGCCACCACGGTCGACGCCAAGTTCAGCCTGCAGCACGCCGTCGCCGCCGTCCTCGCCCACGGGCCGCCGCCGCTGGAAGCCTTCGAGGCGGCGGGGCGCGCCGACCCCGCGATCGTCGCGCTGCGCCGCCGGGCGAGCGCGGTCGAGAGCGCCCGCTTCACCGACGCCTACCCCGCCCGCTACGGCGCCGCCGTCGTCGTGGAGACACGCGACGGGGCGGAGCGGCGCGCCGAGGCCCCCGACGCCCTCGGCGACCCGGACAACCCGCTGCCGCCCGAGGGCGTCGAGGCCAAGGCGCGCACGCTGATGGGCGCGGCCGGTGCGCCGGAAGAGGCGGCGGACGCGGTGATCGCCGCCTGCCGCGACCTTGCCGCCGCGCCCGACCTTGCGCGATTGTCGGCCGCGCTCGCCGCCCTCGGCCGCTGACGGAGCCTCCATGAGCCCGCCCAACTACTTCGAGGCGTTCGACCACGCCGCCGTCGTCGCCGATTACCCCTACCGGGACGACTTCTTGCCCACCTTCACCGCCATGAGCCGGGACGAGCTGCGCGCCCGGCAGGAGGCCCGCTTCGCCCGCCTCATGGCGTTCGCGTGGAAGGTGCCGTTCTACCGCCGCCTGTGGGGGGCGCGCGGCATCGAGCCCGGCGACATCCGCTCGCTCGAGGACATCGGCAAGCTGCCCACCTACTCCAAGGACGACCTGATGGCGTCCGTCGCCGCGCACCCGCCGATCGGCGACTTCCACGGCCTCAAGGCCTACGCGACCCACGAGCGCCCGCCCCTCGTCCTCCAGACGACGTCGGGCACCACCGGCCGCCCCCAGCCGCTCCTCTACGGCCCCCGCTCCCGGGAGATGCAGAACCTGCTGCTCGCTCGCTACTACCTGTTCCAGGGGCTCACCCGGGACGACGTGGTCCATTCCGTCTACGGCCACGGGATGGTGAACGGCGGCCACTACGTCCGCGAGACCATGCTCCACTTCGTCGGCGCGACCATCCTGTCCGCCGGGACCGGGGTGGAGACGCGCTCTGAGACGCAGGTCACCCTGATGCGCGATTTCGGGGCGACGGCCATCGTCGGCTTCGGGGACTACGTCAAGCGCCTTGCGGACGTCGCGCGGGCGGCGGGCATCGAGCCGGGGCGGGACGTGAGGATCCGCATGATCTCCGGCCACATCGGCCGGGAGAGCCCGGAGGCGCTGGGCGAAGCGTGGGGCGGGGCGAAGGTGTTCGACTGGTACGGCGTCGGCGACACCGGGATCATCGCCGGCCAGGGGCCGGATCGCTCGGGCATGTACGTCGCCGAGGACGCCCAGTACCTCGAGCTCCTCGACGTGGACGAGGGCACCCCCGTCGCCGACGGGGAGGTGGGCGACATGGTGGTCACCTGCCTCTACAAGGACGACGTCTTCCCCATCATCCGCTTCAACACCCACGACGTGACGCGGTGGGTGGCGGGGCCTTCGCCCACGGGCCTCGTCTTCCGCCGGATCGAGGGGTTCCTCGGGCGCAGCGACAACATGGTCAAGCTGCGCGGGATCAACGTCTATCCGCAGGGGATCGGCGCGCTGCTCGCGGAGGATTTCGCCGGCCTCACCGGCGAGTTCCTGTGCAAGGTGACGCGCAGGGACGGGCGCGACGAGATGACGGTGCTGGTGGAGGTGACGGAGCCGGACGCGGCGGATGCGGACGCCTTCGCCCGGCACCTTCGGGCCCGTCTCGGCGTGGAGGTGGCGGTGGAGATCGCCGTGCCCGGCGCCCTCGCCCCGCTGACGGGGATCGAGAGCCGGCAGAAGCCGATCCGCCTGATCGACGCCCGGAAGGAGGGCTGAGGTGGCGCCGACCCCCGCGATCCCCGCGCCCGCGCCCGGCGACCCGGCGGGGCTGACGGCGGGCGAGCTCGCCGCCGCCTACGAGGCCGGCTCGCTGACGCCGTCGGCCGCCCTCGCGGCGTGCCTCGCCCGCATCGCCGCCCACGACGGCGCGATCGGCGCCTTCACCAGCCTCGACGCGGACGGCGCCCGCGCCGCCGCCGCCGAATCCGACCGCCGTCAGGCGAGCGGTCTGGTGCGCGGCCCGCTCGACGGGGTGCCGGTCGCGGTGAAGGACAACATCGCCGTCGCCGGCCTTCCCTTCACCGGCGGTTTCGGCCGCTTCCGGGGCCGCGTGGCGACGGAGGACGCGCCCGTCGTCGCGCGGCTGCGTGCCGCCGGGGCGGTGATCGTCGGCAAGCTCAACCTCCACGAGGGCGCGCTCGGCGCCACCACGGACAACCCGCACTTTGGCCGCACGGTGAACCCGCTCGCCGCGGGCTACACGGCGGGCGGCTCCAGTGGCGGGTCGGGCGCGGCGGTGGCGGCGTGCTTCGTGCCGCTCGCCCTCGGCTCGGACACCATGGGCTCGGTGCGCATCCCGGCGGCCTATTGCGGCACCTTCGGCCTGAAGCCGACGCGCGGGCTCCTTTCCCGCTCGGGGACCGTGCCGCTGTCCTGGCTTCTCGACGACGTGGGGCCGCTCGCCCGCTCGGCGGACGACATCGCCGAGGCGATCCACGCCATGCGCGGCTTCGACGCCGCCGACGAGGCCTCGGAGGAAGCGCCGGAGGCCTTCACCGCCTTCGGGCCGGACCTGCAGGACCTGTCGGGGATCGTGGTGGGCTGCCCGGACCCGGTGCGCGAGGAGGCGCTGGAGCCGGCGATCGCGGAAGGCTACGCCCGCGCCCGCCGCGCCGTCGCCACCCTGGGCGGGACGCTGCGGCGCCTCCCCCTTTCCGGCTGGCACCCCGACATGGACAGGCGGGCCGGCCTCCTCGTCTCGGAGGCGGAGGTCGCGGCCGAGCTCGAGCCCGTCCTCGCCGAGGGCCGCCACGGCTTCTCCGAGACCTTCCTGTCCATGGTGGACTACGGCCGCCGCGCGCCGGTGCCGAAGCTCGCCCGCGCCTTCCGCACCGTGCGCCGCGCCGGCGCCGCCGGGCGCCGCGCCGCCCTAGAGGCGGACGTGATCCTGTTGCCGACGGCCCCCCAGCGCGCCTTCCCCCACGACCGGGAGGCGCCGGCGAACCAGGCCGACCTCACGGCGCTCGCCAACTTCGCGGGCCTGCCGGCGCTTGCCCTGCCGGTCCCGGCGGACGACGGGCTGCCGGCCTCGGTCCAGCTCATGGGCCGCCCGTTCTCCGAGGCGAGGCTCCTCGCCGTCGGCCGCACGCTCGCCCGCTACCTCGCCGCCGTCTCCGCCTGAGCCCGTCCGGCCGCCCGCCCCGCCGCTCGTTCCGGAGCCGCCTGCAGAGCACGCGCCAGCCGCCGGCGAGGAGACGCCGCCCGGGTTCCACCCTCCCGGGGGGGCCTCCGCGCCCCGCGTCTCCTCTCCGTCCGCGGCGGCCGCCGCCCCGCCACCCGCCGCGGACGGGGAATGACGACGCGACCGGTCTGTCCCGGCCGCCGGCGGCGCCCAGCCGCGCCGCGCGACGCCGGAGCCGCTTCACGACGGGCCGCCCGTCCCGCACACTCACGCCGCCGCCGAGGCCCGGGAGCCACCGCCCATGCGCCGCCGTCCGATCGCCGCCCTCCTCGCCCCCCTCGCCCTCGCCGCCCCCGCCGGCCTCGCGGCCTGCGCGAGCCCGCCGCCGACCGAGCTGTCCGTCTCCACCTACCGCGTGAGCGGCGGGAGCGAGCGCGCCCTCACCCGCTCCCTCGCCCTCCACGGGCCGCGCCTGCCGAACGGGGAGCGGGCGCTTGCGGCCGTCACCCTCGCGTTCGACCCGCGCTTCCGCGTGGACGACCGGCCGGGCAGCTGCCGCCTCCGCGACGTGAGCGTCGCCGTGAAGGCGGACGTGACGCTGCCCGAGTGGCGGGAGCGGGAACGGGCGCGCGGCGAGCTCGCCGAGGCGTGGGACGGGTTCCTCGCCTACGCCATCGCCCACGAGCTCGAGCACGTCCGGATCGCGCAAGGTTACGCCCGCCGGATCGAGGGGGCGATGCGCCGCGCCTCCGCCCCGGACTGCGACGCCCTTTCCGACCGCCTCGCCCCCGAGATCGCCCGCATCCTCGCCGAGCACGATGCCGCCCAGAACCGTTTCGACGCCCGCGAGCAGGCGCGCCTCGCCGCCCGCGCCCGGGCCGCGGCCGGCCGCTGAAGGCCCGCTCCGCGCCGCGCGCGGTTCCGGTCCGCCCCAAAATGCTCTAGAGCCGTCGCCATCCGGGGGCGGGCGCCGCACCGCGCGGCGCGACGCGCCCCCGACACCCACGAAACGCCCGATGCCGAGCCGATGAAGTTCACCCTGTCCTGGCTGCGCGACCACCTCGACACCGACGCGGACCTTTCCCGCATCGTCGACATGCTGACCATGGTCGGCCTCGAGGTGGAGGACGTCCACGACCCGTCGAAGTCCCTCGGCGCCTTCCGGATCGCCCGCGTGGTGGAGGCAGCGCCCCACCCGAACGCGGACCGCTTGAAGGTGCTCGCCGTCGATCCGGGCGACGGCAGCCGCGTCCAGGTGATCTGCGGCGCGCCCAACGCCCGGGCCGGCATGACCGGCGTCTTCGCCCCGCCCGGCACCCACATCCCCGGCACCGGCGTCGACCTCGAAGTGGGCGTCATCCGCGGCGTGGAAAGCCGCGGCATGATGCTGTCGGAGCGGGAGCTGGGCCTCTCGGACGAGCATTCGGGCATCGTGGACCTGCCGGACGAGGCGCCCCTCGGCGCGTCCTACGCCGCCTGGCTCGGCCTCGACGACCCGGTGATCGACGTGGCCATCACCCCCAACCGGGCCGACTGCCTCGGCCTGCGCGGCATCGCCCGGGACCTCGCGGCCGCCGGTCTCGGCACGCTGAAGCCCCTGCCGGCGGTGGCGGTGCCGGCCGAAGGATCGCCCGGCATCGGCGTCACCCTGTCCTTCCCCGAGGGCGAGCCCCTGTGCCCGGCGTTCGCGCTGCGCAAGGTGTCGGGGGTCGTCAACGGGCCCTCGCCGGAGTGGCTGCGGCAGCGGCTGATGGCGATCGGCCTGCGCCCCATCAACGCCCTCGTCGACATCACCAACTACCTCACCTACGACCTCGACCGCCCCCTCCACGTCTTCGACGCGGCGAAGGTGAAGGGCGACCTCGTGGTCCGCCGCGCGCGGGAGGGGGAGGCGCTTCTCGCCCTCGACGGGCGCACCTACCGCCTCGACCCCACCATGTGCGTGATCGCCGACGACAACGGGGTGGAATCGCTCGCCGGCATCATGGGCGGGGAGGCGTCCGGCTCCTCGGAGGAGACCACCGAGGTGCTGATCGAGTCGGCCCTGTGGGAGCCCATCAACATCGCCCGCACCGGCCGCGCCCTCGGCATCAACTCCGACGCCCGCTACCGATTCGAGCGGGGCGTGGACCCGGCCTTCGTGCTCGAGGGGCTGGAGCGGGCGACGGCGATGGTGCTCGACATCTGCGGCGGGCGGGCGAGCGAGACGGTCATCGCGGGCGCCGTGCCGGACACGCGGCGGCAGGTGGAGTTCCCGGTCTCGGAGGTGCTGCGCCTGTCCGGCCTCGACGTGGCGCCCGAGCGGATTCGGGCGATCCTGTCGGACCTCGGCTTCGAGGTGGCCGACCCCGACCGGTCGATCTGGCAGGTGTCCGTGCCGTCCTGGCGGGCGGACGTGGAAGGAAAGGCCGACCTCGTGGAGGAGGTGGTGCGCATCGTCGGCATCGACGCGGTGCGGGCCGTGCCCATGGACCGGCCGAGCGCGGTGGCCCGCCCGATCCTGACACCCATGCAGAAGCGCGTCCGCCTCGCCCGGCGCACCCTCGCGGCGAGCGGCCTCGTGGAGGCCGTCACCTGGTCGTTCCTGCCCCACGCGCACGCGGCGCTGTTCGGCGGCGGGGACGCGGCGCTCGCCCTCGCCAATCCGATCGCGGCCGACCTGTCCGACATGCGGCCGAGCCTCGTCCCCGGCCTCGTGCGCGCCGCGCAGCAGAACGCCGACCGCGGCTTTCCCGACGTCGCCCTGTTCGAGGTGGGCCAGGTCTTCCTCGGCACCGACCCGTCCGACCAGAAGACGGCCGCGACCGCCGTGCGCCGAGGCACCCACCGCCTCGCCGGGCCCGGCCGCCACTGGCGCACCCCCGGCACGCCCGTGGACGCCTTCGACGCCAAGGCGGACGCCCTCACCCTCGTCGCCGAGCTCGGCGGGCCGGCCGGCAGCCTCCAGGTGACCCGCGACGCGCCGGACTGGCTCCACCCGGGGCGCTCGGGCGTCCTGCGGCTCGGGCCCACCGTCGTCGCGGTCTTCGGCGAACTCCACCCGGACGCCCTCGAGGCCCTCGACGCGGAGGGCCCCCTGTGCGTCGCGGAGGTGATCCTCGAGGCGCTGCCCATGCCGCGGGAGCGGGCGAGCCGCGCCAAGCCCCCGCTGAAGCGCAGCGACCTCATGCCCGTGCGGCGCGACTTCGCCTTCGTGCTCGCCGAGGACGTGGCGGCGGGGGACGTGCTGCGCGCGGCCCGCGGCGCCGACAAGGCGCTGATCGCCGACGCCTTCGTGTTCGACGTCTACCGGGGCGAGCACGTGGGCGAGGGGGAGAAGTCGGTGGCCGTCGAGGTGGTCCTCCAGCCCCGGGAGAGGACGCTGACGGACAAGGACATCGAGGCGGTGGGGGCGAAGGTGGTCGCCGCCGTCGAGAAGGCGACCGGCGGGCGGCTGCGCGGCTGACCGTCACGCCCGCCCGCGCCGGACCTGGCCGCCTTGCGGGGCCGGGGCCCTCCGGCTACATCACCGCCACGCACCCGATGGAACGCCCGATGCAATCGATAGCCACGCTGCTCCTCGCCGCCATCAACATCTACACGTGGATCGTCATCGCCTCGGCGATCTTCTCCTGGCTCTACGCCTTCAACGTGGTGAACCCGCGCAACCAGTTCGTCGGCGCGGTCGGCAACGCCCTCTACCGGATGACGGAGCCCGCACTCCGGCCGATCCGCCGCTTCCTGCCGGACCTCGGCGGGATCGACATCTCGCCGATCGTGCTTTTGCTGGCCCTCTTCTTCCTCGCCACGGTGATCGAGAACAACCTCCTCTACCCCTCGTTCTGAGGCGAAGGCGGCGGTTCGGTGGACTTCGCCCGCGCCGCGGGGGACGGGCTCCGCCTCGCCGTGCGCCTGACGCCGCGGGCGGATGCGGACCGGCTGGACGGCCCGCGCACCCTGTCGGACGGGCGAACGGTGCTTGCCGTGCGGGTACGGGCGGCGGCGCAGAAGGGGGCGGCGAACGACGCGCTGGAGGTGCTCCTCGCCCGCGCCCTCGGCGTGCCGAAGGGCACGGTGGCGGTTACCGGCGGGCGGACGGGCCGGTTGAAGACCGTGAGGGTCGCGGGCGATCCGGCCGACCTCGCCGCCCGCCTCGAAACCGGCATGGAGCGATGATGACGCAAGGCGCCGCCCTGATCGACGGCAAGGCCCGTGCGGCAGAGATGGACGCGGCCGTCGGCGAGGCGGCCGCCCGCCTGTCGCGGGCGCATGGCGTGGTACCGGGCCTCGCCGTCGTCCTCGTGGGGGAGGACCCGGCGAGCGAGGTTTACGTCGCCAACAAGGTCCGCCGCACGCGGGCGGCCGGCATGCGCTCCATCGAGCACCGCCTCCCGGCCGACACGCCGGAAGCGGACCTTCTCGCCCTCGTCGCGGCCCTCAACGCCGACCCGGAGGTGGACGGCATCCTCGTCCAGATGCCGCTTCCCGCCCACGTGGACGCGGACACGGTGATCGCCGCGATCGACCCGGCGAAGGACGTGGACGGGCTCCACCCGATGAACGCGGGCCTCCTCGTCGCCGGCCGCCCGGCGCTCGTCCCCTGCACGCCCCAGGGCTGCGTCGACCTTGCCCGATCCGCCCTCGGCGGTCGGCTCGAGGGGCTCGAGGCGGTGGTGATCGGCCGCTCCATCCTCGTCGGCAAGCCGGTCGGCCTCCTGCTTCTTGCGGAGAACGCCACGGTCACCATGGCCCATTCGCGCACGCGGGACCTCTCGGCGGTGGTACGCCGGGCCGACGTGGTGGTCGCGGCCGTCGGTCGGCCGGGGATGGTTCGCGGGGACTGGCTGAAGCCGGGTGCCACCGTGATCGACGTCGGCATCAACCGCGTGCCCGCACCCGAGCGGGGGGAGGGCAAGACGCGGCTCGTCGGGGACGTGGCCTTCGACGAGGCGCTCGCGGTCGCGGCCCATCTGACGCCGGTGCCGGGCGGCGTCGGCCCCATGACCATCGCCTTCCTGCTCGTCAACACGATCAAGGCGGCCTGCCGGCGCCGCGGCCTGCCCGTTCCCGACGGGTTGCCCTGAAGGCTGCCGGGCGACCTCGAGCTCAAGGCCCGCGCCCGGCGCGATTCTGGAGAAGTCGGCTCCGCCGGAATGTCGGCAAGGATGTCCCACCACCGGAATGGGCGGGCGGGAGAACGGCGTGGTTCGGGGCGGTGGCCGGGGGTGCGCCGCCGGCCCGTTCAGGTGCGCACGGGCGGGCGTCCGGAATCGATGCGTCCGAGGCCCGCGCGGGCGGGCGGATAACCCGGCTGCAGGATCAGCGCGCGGTTGTAGGCGGCGCGGGCGTCCATCAGTTCGCCCCGGGTCTCGAGGGCGATGCCCCGGTTGGCCCAGGCCTCTGCGTAGTCCCGGTCGAGGGCGAGGGCCTGGTTGAAGTCCTCCAGCGCGTCGTCCACGTCACCGGTGGCGAGGTAGGACACGCCGCGGCCGTTGTAGGGCTCGGGCGCGTTGGGGCCGAGGCCGATCGCGATGCCGAAGTCCTCGATGGCGCGGCCGTGCTGGCCCTCCGCCTGGTAGATGAGGGCGCGGGCGTGGAAGGCCCGCGGGTTGCCCGAGTTGTTGCGGATCGCGGCGTTGAAGTCCGCCAGCGCCCGGGCGTTCTCGCCCCGCTGGCGGTAGATGTTGCCGCGCCCGACGAGGGCCTGCTCGTAGTCCGGGTTGATGGCGAGCGCCCGCGTGTAGTCGGCGATGGCCGCGTCCAGGTTGTTCATGCGGCGGTGGGCGAGCGCGCGGTTGGCGTAGGCCTGGTAGTTCCGCGGCTCGATGGCGATCGCCTCGGAGAAGTCGGCCACCGCCTGGTCGAAGCGGCCCGCCCGGCCGTAGGCCGTTCCGCGCATGTTGTAGGCGCTGGCGTCCCGCGGGTTCGCCTCGATCACCTCGGTGAGGGAGGCGATGTTGGAGGCGGACGCGGCGCTCCGGTCCACCTGGAAGCCCCCGTCGTAGGCGCCCTGGTCCACCTGGCACGCGCCGAGGGCGAGCCCGGCGAGGACGAGGGGCGCGAAGCGGCGCGCGGCGCGGCGACCGGTGGCGGAGCGCGGCGCGGCGACATGATCCGGGCGTCGGCGCGCGTCGCGGCCCGGCGGCGGCGACGTGGTCCTGTCAGGCATGGCGATTCCAGACGATCTCGGATCGCCCCTTGTCGCCGCGCGCCCGCCACCCGTCAACTCCCGCCGCGCACGGACGGCCCCTGCGTGGCGAGCGGTCCGCCCGGCCGTCGCACCCGTGGCCCCACCGCGGCGATGCGTCGCAAATTTTCGTGATCGGCGCACACGTTCATGCGACCGTTGCGCAGGCGTGTCTTCCGTGCGATCCGGAAGGCGGAGTGACGAGAGGCGGGCGAACGCCCATGACCACCATCGAGACGGCAGCGCGCCCGGCCGCGGCGGACGTCCTCGCCGTGCGCGACCTGTCCGTCGAGTTCGTGTCCGACGGCGTCGTGCGGGCCGTCGACGGGGTGTCGTTTTCCGTGCCCCACGGCCGCACGGTCGCGCTGGTGGGCGAGTCGGGCTGCGGCAAGTCCACACTTTCCCAGGCGGTCATGGGCCTCCTGCCGCCCGCCGCCCGCATCGCCTCGGGCGAGATCCTGTTCCGCGACCCGGCTGCGCCGCCCGGCACCCCGCCCGTCGACATCTCCCGCCTGAAGCGGGACGGGCCGCAGATGCGCTCGCTGCGCGGCAACCGGATCGCCATGATCTTCCAGGAGCCGATGACGAGCCTGTCGCCGCTCCACACCATCGGCGACCAGATCGGCGAGGCCGCCCGCCTCCACGTATGTTTCCAGCAGCGGTTCTCCGTCGACCTGTTC
>CAZJNX010000106.1:0-16109 GCA_964547415.1 uncultured Hyphomicrobiales bacterium | reverse complement strand
ACCTACGACACCGGCGAGTTCGAGGGCCACATGAACCGCGCCCTCGAGGTGATCGACTACGAGGGCTTCAGGGCGCGGGAGGACGACAGCCGCACCCGCGGACGCCTGCGCGGCATCGGCATCTCGTCCTACATCGAGGCGTGCGCCTTCCCGGGGGCGGAGAACGCGGAGGTGCGCCTCGGCGAGGACGGCGCGGTCACCCTCCTCATCGGCACCCAGACGAACGGTCAGGGCCACGCCACGGCCTACGGCCAGATCATCGCCGACAAGCTGGGACTCGACATGGACAAGATCCGCGTCGTCCAGGGCGACACGGACCTCGTGAAGACCGGCGGCGGCACGGGCGGCTCGCGCTCCGTGCCGCTCGGGGCCCCCTCGGTGATGGCGGCGAGCGATACCCTCGCCGCCCAGCTGAAAGAGCTCGCCGCCGACGAGCTGGAGGCGGCCGCCGAGGACCTCGAACTCGCCGACGGGACGGTCCGGATCGTCGGCACCGACCGCGCCGTCTCCCTCGCCGACGTGGCGGCGAAGGCGAGTGACAAGTCGAAGCTCGCCGCGTCCGGCCGGGTCAAGCAGACCGAGCCCACCTTCCCCAACGGCACCCACGTGTGCGAGCTCGAGATCGACCCGGCGACGGGCATCACCGAGATCCTCGCCTACGTCATCGTGGACGACTTCGGCGTGACGGTGAATCCGCGCCTTCTCGCGGGTCAGGTCCACGGCGGCGTCGTCCAGGGGATCGGCCAGGCCCTCCACGAGCGCACGGTCTACGACGAGGACGGGCAGCTCATCACCGCCTCCATGCTCGACTACGCGCTGCCGCGGGCGGAGGACGTGCCCTTCTTCCACTTCGAGACGCGGAACGTGCCGTCCACCCACAACCCGCTCGGCATCAAGGGCGCGGGCGAGGCCGGCACTATCGGCGCCTGCGGGGCGGTGATGAACGCCGTGGTGGACGCCCTCTACCGGGCCTGCGGCATCCGCCACATCGACATGCCGGTGACGCCCGACCGCATGTGGCAGGCGATCCACGACGCCTCCCTGAAGGCGGCGGAGTAAGGGGGCGGGCATGGCGCGCGCCGACCTTGCAGACCATCTGGTCGAGGCGGCCGCGCTCCTCGTCCAGGAGCGGGGCGGCGGGGCGATCGCGCTTTGCGACCTCGCCGCCGTCACGGGCATGGACGAGGCGGACGTCCGCGCCGTCTTCCCCACCGACGCCGACCTCCACGAGGCCGTCGCCACCCGCATGTACGCGGCCTTCCTCGACGCCGTGGCGCGGGAGGTGGGCGAGGACGACACGCCCGGCGCCTTCACCCGCGCCTACCTCCGCGCGGTGGAGCCGGTGGACGGGGAGCGGGACGACTTCACCCGCCTCGGTGAGGCGCTGCTCGCGAGCGGGCCCTACCGTCCCGAGCTCGTGGAGGCGGTGCGACGCGAGCAGGCGACGCTCCGCAGCGCCCTCGAGGGGGACGGGATCGACCCCGTCCTTGCCACCATCGTGCGGCTCGCCGCCGACGGGCTGTGGATGAACGCCCTGTTCCGCCTCGACCCGGTGACACCCGGGCGGCGGGCCGAGGTGGTCGCGCGACTGGAGGCGATGACGCGCATGGCAGCCCTCCCGCACGACGGGACCGCGGCGGCGGGTCGGAACGAGGAGCCCGCCTGACCGGGCTTTCCGCCCGGTTCCCTCGCGAGCCATGCGTTCCGCGCCGACGTGCCGCGCCGCGACAGCGCGTTGTCCCGCGGCCCGTGCCGCCCTAGCACGGGGGCATGGCCCACCTTTCCGTAGACGTCCGCGCAAACCCCGTCATCGCCGGCATCGGCTGGAAGGTGGCGTCCGCCTTCGTGTTCACCATCATGCTCACCCTCGTCCGCCTCCTGGAGGACCGGGTGCCCGTCGGCCAGACGCTCTTCTTCCGGAACTTCGTCGGAATCGTCCCGGTGGTGGTGATGATCGCCGTCGACGGCACGCTGCGCCAGGCCCTCGTCACGAAGAACCCCGTCGGCCACGCCAAGCGGGCCTTCGCCGGGGTGATGGCGATGGGCCTGTGGTTCTACGCGCTGCGCCACCTCACCTTCCCGGAGGCGACGGCGATCGTCTACGCCTCACCCCTCATCCTGGTGATCCTGGCGGCGACGGTGCTGGGCGAGCGGGTGCGCGTCCACCGCTGGTCGGCGGTCGCCGTCGGCTTCCTGGGCGTCCTGTTCGTCCTCGCCCCGCAGCTTTCGGACGGCCTCGACGTGTCGCGGAACCTGCAGCTGGCGGCGGCGCTCTCGGCCCTCGCGGCGGCCTTCTTCATGGCGCTCGCGAGCATGTTCGTGCGCGAGCTGACCGCGACGGAGGCGACGGGCACCATCGTCCTCTACTTCTTCCTCGCGGCGAGCGGCCTGTCCCTCCTCACCCTGCCGTTCGGCTGGGTGGTGCCCTCGGCCGGGGACCTCGCGATCCTCCTCGGGATCGGCGTCCTCGGCGGGATCGGGCAGCTGATGCTCACCCAGGCCTATCGGCACGCGGAGGCCTCCACCATCGCGCCCTTCGCTTATACCTCGATGGTCTGGGCGATCGCCTTCGGCTTCGCCGTCTTCTCCGAGGTGCCGACGATCCACGTGGTGGTCGGCTCCCTCGTCCTCATCGCGTCGGGCCTTTACGTCATCCACCGGGAGCGGCAGCTCGGCCTGAAGCGCACCGAGGCGAAGGTGGGCGCCCCCCTCAGGAGCTGACCTGCCCGGAGGTTGCGGGCCGCTGGCGTGGCGTGCATGGTCCCCGAACCTGAAGGGGGATGCCATGCGCGACGACAGGGGTCTCGAGGTCTCGACCGATTCGCCGGACGTGCTGGCGGCCCTCCACCGTTTCCGCACCGAGCTCCTGTCCATCGGGCCGGGCGCGGGCGACGTCATCGCCGCGGCCGACGCCCACCCCGGCTCGTTTCCGCTGGAGGCGTGCGCGGCGGCCTGTGGCCTGTTCGCCCAGACGCCGGAAGGGGACGCGCTGACGGCCACCCACCTCGCCCGGGCCGACGGCCTGGCAAGCGCCGCCAACCCGCGCGAGCGGCGATTCCTGGAAGCCGTGCGCCAGCTCGCCGCCCGCCGCCACGCGCTTGCCGCCGATACGCTGGAGGCCCTCCTCGAGGCGCATCCGACGGACCTCGTCGCCGCCAAGCTCCTCGAGTTCGACTATTACCTCATGGGCCAGCAGCACTCCGGCCCCCGCTTCCTCGCCACCATGGACCGGATCGCCGAGGCCAACCAGGGCGACGGCCTGTTCCAGTCCATGCACTCCTTCGCGCTGGAACTCACGGGCCGCTACGCCACCGCCATCGAGGTGGCCGAGAGCGCCCTTTCGGCCGTGCCGGTGAACCCGTGGGCCGACCACACCCTCGCCCACGCGCTCCTGAAGACCGGGCGGATCGACGACGGGATCGCCGCCGCCGAGCGCCACCGCGCCTCGTGGGACACGCGCGCCCCCTTCATCCGCGCCCACAACTCCTGGCATCTCGCCCTCATGCACCTGGAACAGCTCGACCGGGCGGGCGCCTACCGGGTCGTGGACGAGGCGATCCTGTCCGACGAGACGCCGCTCCTCGTCCAGGCGATGGACGTGATCTCCCTCCTGTGGCGGATCGAGATGGCAGGCGGCGAGGTGCCGGACGCGGACTGGCAGCGCCTCGCCGACATGGCCGCGCCCGAGGCCGCGGGCGCCTACTGCGCCTTCCAGAGCGCCCACCTCCACTTCGCCCTCGCCCGCGCGGGCCGCGAGGCCGAGCTCGCCGCCGCCCGGCAGGCCATCGAGGCGGACGTCCCCGGCCTCGCCCCGCCCGAGCAGGGCGTGTGGCTGCAGGTGGGCCTCCCCCTCCTGTCGGGCGTGACGGCCTACGCCCGGGGCGACCACGCGGGGGCGGCGCGCCATCTCGAGCCCCTGTTCACGGCGCTGCCCGCCGTCGGCGGCAGCGACGCCCAGGTGGACCTCTTCCGCCAGACCCTCGTCCTCGCCCTCCTCGGCGCGGGCCGGGGGGCGGACGCCCTCGCCGTCCTCGAGGCGTCGGCGACCTCGCCCGTGGTCACCCCGCTCCAGGCCCACTGGCGGGCCATGTGCTGAACGCCCCCCGGGCCGCGCGCCGCCGCGCCCCGCGCCGGTGAACGCGCTCCTCCTCTACGGGGCGGCGGCGGTCTTCGAGATCGCCGGCTGCTTCGCCTTCTGGGCCTGGGCGCGGCTCGACCGCTCGCCGCTGTGGCTGGTGCCGGGGCTCCTCGCGCTCGCCGCCTTCGCCTATCTCCTCACGCGCGTGGACGCGGCCTTCGCCGGCCGTGCCTTCGCGGCCTATGGCGGGGTCTACATCGCCGCCTCGCTCGCATGGATGTGGGCCGTGGAGGGCACGCGGCCGGACCGGTGGGACGCGGCGGGGGCGGTCCTCACCCTCACCGGTGCGTTCGTGATCCTCCTCGGGCCCCGAGGGGCGCCCTGAGCCTCACATGCGGAAGACGCCGAAGCGGGTTTCCGGGATCGGCGCGTTGAGGGTGGCCGAAAAGGCGAGGGCGAGGACGCGGCGCGTGTCGGACGGGCGCACGATCCCGTCGTCCCAAAGCCGCGCGGTGGCGAAGTAGGGGTTGCCCTCCGCCTCGTACTTCTCGCGGATCGGGGCCTTGAAGGCCTCCTCCTCCTCGTCGGACCAGGTGCCGCCGTCCGCCTCGATGTTGTCGCGCCGGACGGTCGCGAGCACCGAGGCCGCCTGCTCGCCGCCCATGACGGAGATGCGCGCGTTGGGCCAGGTGAACAGGAAGCGCGGCGAGTAGGCCCGCCCGCACATGCCGTAGTTGCCCGCCCCGTAGCTGCCGCCGACGATGACCGTGATCTTCGGCACCGCCGCGCAGGCGACCGCCGTCACGAGCTTCGCCCCGGCCCGCGCGATGCCGCCCGCCTCGTACTCCCGACCCACCATGAAGCCGGTGATGTTCTGCAGGAACAGGAGGGGGATCTTGCGCTGACAGCACAGCTCCACGAAGTGGGCGCCCTTGTTGGCGCTCTCGTTGAACAGGATCCCGTTGTTGCCGAGGATGCCGACCGGGATGCCGTGGATGTGGGCGAAGCCCGCGACGAGGGTGGTGCCGTAAAGCGCCTTGAACTCGTCGAAGCGGGAGCCGTCGACGAGGCGGGCGATCACCTCGCGGATGTCGTACTGGCGCTTGAGGTCCGCGGGCACCACGCCGTCGAGCTCCTCCGGGTCGTAGGCCGGCGGCTCGGGCGCGGCGAGGGCGACGTCCGCGGTCTTTGCGCCGTTGAGGTTGGCGACGGCGCGGCGGACCATCGCGAGCGCCTGCCGGTCGTCGAGGGCGTAGTGGTCGGCGACGCCCGACAGGCGGGCGTGGACGTCCGCACCCCCGAGGTCCTCCGCGCTCACCACCTCGCCGGTCGCCGCCTTCACGAGCGGCGGGCCGCCGAGGAAGATCGTCCCCTGCCGGCGCACGATGATCGCCTCGTCCGCCATCGCCGGCACGTAGGCCCCGCCCGCCGTGCACGAGCCCATGACGGCGGCGATCTGGGGGATGCCGGCGGCCGACATGGTCGCCTGGTTGTAGAAGATGCGGCCGAAGTGCTCCCGGTCCGGGAAGACGTCGGTCTGGTTGGGAAGGTTCGCCCCGCCCGAATCGACGAGGTAGATGCACGGCAGGCGGTTCTGCAGCGCGATCTCCTGGGCGCGCAGGTGCTTCTTGACCGTCATCGGATAGTAGGTGCCGCCCTTGATGGTGGCGTCGTTGGCGACGATCACGCACTCGCGCCCCGACACGCGGCCGATCCCGGTGATGACGCCCGCCCCGTGGATCTCGTCCCCGTAAAGGCCGTTGGCGGCGAGGGGCGACAGCTCCAGGAACGGGGTGCCGGGGTCGAGCAGGCCGTCCACCCGCTCCCGCGGGAGGAGCTTGCCGCGGGCCACGTGCCGCTCGCGGGCGCGCTCGGGCCCGCCCCTGGCCGCCCGCGCGAGCCTGTCCGACAGCTCCTCCCCGAGGGCTGCCATGCGCGCCGCGTTGTCGGCGAACATCTCCGACGTGGGGTCGATCTTCGAGACGAGGCGCACCGCGTTCGGTCCTTTCCTTGCGCTTGCCGGGTCCGGCCCCGTTCGGTAGGCCGGGAAAGGGGCGGGCGCAACCGCCGCCGGAAGGGAGACGGGGATGCTCGCCGACCGCATCGAGGGCAAGTGGATCGACGCCTTCGCGGAGCTGTTTCAGGCCTCGGCGGTGGCGCCGGACGAGGCGGTCGTCGTCCTCGCCGAGAGCCAGTCCCGCAGCCTCAACGTGGAGATCGCGACCCTCGCCCTCGAGCGGCTCGGCGTCCGGCCCCTTCGCCTCGTCCTGCCCACCCCGCGGGCGACGGCCCCCGCCATCGTGCGTTCCACGGGGGGGACGCGGGCCGTCGGGGGCATGCGCCTCGCGGTGGACGCCATGAAGGCGGCCGACGTCGTCGTGGACCTCACCCTCGAGGGGCTGATGCACGCCCCCGAGACGCCCGAGATCCTGTCGGCCGGCACGCGCATCCTGGTCGTGTCCAACGAGCACCCGGAGGCGCTGGAGCGCTTCCGCCCCGATCCCGCCCTCGAGGACGCCGTGCGCGCGGCCGCCCGGCAGGCCCGGAACGCGGCGCGCATGACGGTGACCTCGCCCGCGGGCACGGACCTGTCGGTGGACATGCGCGAGGCGCCGACGGTGGGCATCTGGGGCTGGACGCGAAAGCCCGGCACCCTCGCCCACTGGCCGGGCGGGATCGTGGTGAGCTTCCCGCGGGTCGGCACCGTCGACGGGGTGCTCGTGCTCCAGCCGGGCGACGTGAACCTCACCTTCAAGCGCTACCTGGAGAGCCCGGTGCGCCTCGTCGTCGAGGCGGACTACGTGACGGCGGTGGAGGGCGACGGGCTCGACGCCCGCCTGATGCGCGACTACTTCGCCGCCTGGGGCGACAGGGACGCCTATGCCGTCTCCCACGTCGGGTGGGGCGTCAACCGGGCGGCCCGCTACGAGGCCCTCGCCATGTACGACCGGCGGGACGTCAACGGCACGGAGATCCGCGCGGTCGCCGGCAACTTCCTGTTCTCCACGGGCGCCAACGAGTTCGCCGGCCGCTTCACGGCCGGCCACTTCGATCTGCCCATGATGGGTTGCACCATCGCCCTCGACGGCACGCCCGTGGTGGACGCGGGGCGCCTCGTCGCCCCTGATGCCTGAAGCCTCCCGGTCAGCCGGCGCGGAAGAGGTGGATGGAGAAGAGCTTGTCCGGGTCGAGGAACGGGCGGCCCTCCACCCAGCCCGCGCGGGCGCACAGGGCCTGGAACTCCTCCGGCGCGTACTTGTAGGAGCTCTCGGTGTGGATCGTCTCGCCCGCTGCGAAGGAGATGGCGTGGCCGGCGATCTCCACCGTCTGGTCCGCCTGCGAACGCAGGTGCATCTCGATCCGCCCGCGCACCGGGTCGTACCGGGCGAGGTGGCTGAAGCGGGACAGGTCGAAGGAGGCCGACAGCTCCCGGTTGAGCCGCTGCAGGACGTTCATGTTGAAGGCCGCCGTCACGCCCGCGGGGTCGTCGTAGGCGCGCTCCAGGAGGGCGACGTCCTTCTTGAGGTCCACCCCGATCACGAGGGAGCGGGCGCCCGTCGATTCCCGCAAGCTTGCCAGGAAGGCGGCCGCGTCGTCGGGCTCCATGTTCCCGATGGTGGAGCCGGGGAAGAAGATCGCCGCGTTCTCGCCCTTCGCCTCGGCCGGCAGGTCGAGGGGGCGGTTGAAGTCCCCCGCCACCGGCACGACGGACAGGCCCGGATAGTGGGCGGCCGTGTCCGCGGCGACGGCGGCGAGCTGCTCGGCCGCAATGTCGATGGGCACGTAGGCCCGCGCCGCCGCGCCGAGGGCGTCGAGGATGATGCGCGCCTTGATGCCGTCGCCGCTGCCGGGCTCGATCAGGGTCACGTCCTCCCCGAGGGCCTCGGCGATGGCGGGCGCGGCGGCCTCGAGGAGGCCCATCTCCGTGCGCGTCGGGTAGTAGTCGTCGAGGAGGGTGATCGCCTCGAACAGCTTGGCGCCGACGCGGTCGTACAGGAGGCTCGGGCTCAGCCACTTGCGCTCGGCGAGAAGGCCGGCGAGGGCGAGCTCCACGACGGCGGGGTCGGCGGCGGGGGCGGCCTCCACCCCCTCCTCGACGGCCGCGCGGGCGACGTTCTCGAGGCGCTGCATCAGGCGTCCTCCGCAAGGCGCAGGCCGGAGAACTGCCAGCGCTTGTCCGGGTGGAAGAAGTTGCGGTAGCTCACCCGCGCGCCCGCCCGCGGCGTCGCGCACGAGGCGCCGCGCAGCACCCACTGGTTCACCATGAACTTGCCGTTGTACTCGCCGATCGCGCCCTCGGGCGGGCGGAAGCCGGGGTAGGGGCCGTAGGCGCTGCGCGTCCACTGCCAGACCTCGCCCAGCATCTGGGCAAGGCCCTCGCCCCGTCGCGCCGGCCGCGGCCGGAAGTAGCCGCCCTCCAGGTAGTGACCGTCGGGCCCGGCGGGGGTGGCGCGGGCCGCCGTTTCCCACTCCGCCTCGTCGGGCAGGCGCCGGCCTGCCCAGCGGGCGAAGGCGTCCGCCTCGTAGTAGCTGACGTGGGTGACGGGCGCCTCCGGGTCCACCGGCTGCAGGCCGCGCAGGGAGAACGACCAGGCCTCGCCGTCCCGCTCCTGCCAGTAGAGTGGCGCCGTCCACCCCTCGCGCTGGACCGTGGCCCAGCCGTCGGAGAGCCACAGCGTCTCGGTCCGGTAGCCGCCGTCGCCCATGAAGGCCTGCCACTCCCGGTTCGTCACGAGGCGGGAGGCGAGGCGGAACGGGCGGACGAGCACCTCGTGGCGCGGGTTCTCGTTGTCGAAGGAGAAGCCGCCGCCCCTGTGGCCGATCTCCGCGAGGCCGCCCTCGAAGGCGATCCAGCCCATGGGCTCCTCGGCCGCGGGCTCGACCGGGAGCGGCTCCGGCGCCCGGTAGGCCGGGTGGAGCGGGCTGAAGGACAGGGCGTGGAGGAGGTCCGTCAGCAGGAGCTCCTGGTGCTGCATCTCGTGGTGGCAGCCGAGCTCCACCCGCCGGTCGATCTCCTCCCGCCGCGCGCCCTCGGCGTCATCGAGGAGGGCCGAGACGGCGGCGTCGACCGCGTGGCGGTAGGCGATCACCTCCCCGGCCGTCGGGCGGGTGAGGAGGCCGCGCAGGGGCCGGGCGTGGCGCGTGCCGGCCTGGGCGTAATACGAGTTGAAGCAGTGGAGGAAGCGCTCGTCGTGGCAGCTGTAGCCCTCGACGAACGGCATCAGCACGAACTGCTCGAAGAACCAGGTGGTGTGGGCGAGGTGCCACTTCGCCGGGCTCGCATCCTCCATGGACTGGACGACCATGTCCTCCGCCCCGAGCCCCTCCACGAGGGCGAGGGAGCGGGCGCGGGTCGCCTCGAACAGGGCCGCCACCTCTCCCGCGCTGGCGGCCTCGTGTCGCTCCTCGCGCGGGTCGTGGATCTTGCGGCGGGTGGCATCGCGGACGGACATTCACGTCCTCCTTCCCATGGTCGATCGTTCGGCGGGCGTGCTGGTTCGATCCTCAACAGGGGTCGAGGCGCGGCGGTTCCCTGACTGATGAAACGAAGTCTCCGTGACGGGAGGATGAAGGACCACCCTGGCCGTTTCGGCCGCTAAACGCATTTTTCACTTCGGCATCCCGTCGGAAGGAGGCCGAAATCGAGCGGCCGGGTGGCCGCGTCAGGGAAAGACGGCGGGGGATCGCTCCGCCGCCATCGAGCACGCCCTGCCACACTGGCAGTCACGGCCAGTGCCTTCAACCCCGCTGGATGCCGCCCGCTGCCGGATGAAGGAGAAGGCGGCCATCCGCCGCGGGCCGGACGGCGTGTCACGGCGGGTGCGGGGTGCCCGATCACGGCGGCTCGCGCGCCACGGCCCGGGTGGATGCACGGGGAGGCCGGCCCGCGGGCCGGCCGTCGTGCCCGCGGGGCATACCGCCTTTGCCGCCCCGGCCGCTCGGGCGCGGGACGGGCGGCGACGGGTCCGTCAGTCCTCGAGGGGGCGGGCCTCGTCGGGGATCATGATGGGAATGCCGTCGCGGATCGGGTAGGCGAGCTTCGCCGCCCGGGAGACGAGCTCGTCCCGGTTCGGGTCGTACTCGAGGGTGGTCTTCGTCACCGGGCAGACGAGGATCTCCAGGAGCTTGGGATCCACCTTGCGCGCTTCGGCTTCGCTCATCTCGCTCGTTCCTCCGGCGGATGGCGGCGGGGATGCCCGCCGCGCCGCGGCGCCCTCAGTTGAGGACGGGCTTCTCGTCGCTCCCCTGGCGGGCGAGCGCGATCTCGGTGATCGCCACCAGCGTGGCGGCCCGGGCGGCGAGGTCCGGTGCCTCGAGGAGCGCCTGCTTCTCCGCCGGACCGTAGGGGGACATCATGGACAACGTGTTGACGAGTGCCTCGTTGGAGGCGCCGCGCACGCTCTTCCAGTCCGCCTCCAGGTCGTTCGCCTCCAGGAAGTCCTTGAAGACGCGGATGACGGAGTCCCGGTCCACGTCCTTCTCCCCGCTCTCCCGCTCGAGGTCGAGGGCGAAGGGGGACATGTCCACCCGGCAGGTGCGGAACTTGCCCGGGCTGTCCGTCTCCTCAAGGATGCGGAAGCGGCAGATCCCCTCCAGCGAGATGAGATACCGCCCGTCCCCCGTCTCCTGGAAGGACACGACGCGGCCGAGGCCGCCGATCGCGCACAGCTCCGGACGGGAGCGGGTGGGGTTGTCCGCGTCGTCGAAGCGCGGCTGGACGATGCCGATGACCCGCTCTCCCGCGAGCGCGTGGTCCACCATCTCGAGGTAGCGCGGCTCGAAGATGTTGAGGGGCAGCTGCGCCCGCGGCAGCAGGAGCGCCCCCGTGAGCGGGAACACCGGGATCACGGCAGGCAGCTCGGCAACGTCCCTGTAGGTCCTGTTCCCGGCCAAATCGAAAACCTCTCGGGTGAGTGCGTACCCCGAGGAATCTAGGCGAACATGAGGGATGACAACCGCCGGCGACCACGGACCGTCGCCGGGTCCTTCGGGCCCCAGGCCTCGAACAGCTCCACCAGCTTGCGGCGGGCGGCGTCCTCGTTCCATTCCCGGTCGTGGCGGACGATCTCGAGGAGGTGGTCCACCGCCTCGTCCCGGAAGCCCTGGGCCGACAGCTGCAGGGCGAGGTCGAAGCGGGCCCCGTGGTCGCGCGGGTCCTTCGCGAGGCGCGCCTCGAGCTCGTTCGCGGGACCGAGGCTCGCCGCCTCCTCCTTCAGCTTCAACGCCGCCTCGGCGGACTGGACGGCCGCGTGGGCCTTCATCTCGGCGGGCAGCATGGACAGGATCCGCCGCGCCTCGTCGAGCTCGCCGAGGTCCACGTAGCAGGCGGCGAGACCCCCGAAGGCGCCCGCGTCCTCCCGGTCCTCCTCGAGGGCGGCCATGTAGTGGCGGGCCGCCTCCTCCGTCTGCCCCTCGGCGCGCAGACGGTCGCCCTCGGCGACGAGGTCCGCGGCGCCCGAGGGCGCGGGCCCGGCGATGCGGGCGATGAACTCCTTGATCTGGCTTTCCGGCACGGCGCCCATGAAGCCGTCGAAGGGCTGGCCGTTGCGGAAGGCGATCACCGCCGGGATCGACTGGATGCCGAGCTGGCCGGCCACCGCCGGGTGCTCGTCGATGTTCATCTTGACGAGCTTGACGGCACCCTTCGCCGCTTTGACGGCCTTCTCGAGCACCGGCGCGAGCTGCTTGCACGGGCCGCACCAGGGCGCCCAGAAATCGACGAGGACGGGCACCTCGCGGGACGGCTCGAGCACGTCCCGCGCGAAGGTCTGGGTGGTCGTCTCCACCACCTCGCCGTCGGCCCCGCCATCGCCCGCGCCGCCCGCGCCCGCGCGCTGGCCGCCCGGCCCGAGGATGATCCCGGAACTGTTCATGGCCGCTCCCTGTGCCTGTCGTCGCGTCGTGACCCTTCGGCCCTAGATGGCGCCTTTGCCGGGGCTTGACAATCCGGCCCCCTCAAGAAGCCGGCGTCGCCGCGAGGTCCACCACGGTGGCCGCGTGGCCTTCCGCCTCGAGGAAGGCGAGGAGGTCGGCGGTGGCGATGGTGGTGGTCGCCACGTTCTCGAGGGGGTGAAAGTTCAACGGGTCCATGGCGGCGAGCCGCGCGTCGAGGAAGACCCTCACCCGGCCCTCCCGGTCGTTGACGACGGAAAAGGGCGTGACGGCGCCCGGCACCACGCCGAGCACCTCCATCAGGAGGTCCGCGTTGCCGAAGCTCACCCGGCCCTTCGCGCCGATGAGTGTGTGAACCGTCTTGAGGTCGACGGGCGTCTCCTCCTCCGCCACGAGGAGGAAAAGGGCGCCCTTGCGGTCCTTCAGGAAGAGGTTCTTGGCATGGCCGCCGGGGATCGTCCCGCGCAGGGCCTGCGCCTCCGCCACGGTGAAGACCGGCGGATGTTTCACCGTGGTGGTGGCGATGGACAGGCTCTGAAGGCGGGCCATCAGGTCCGCTCGGCTCGCCGGCATGGGGCGTCTCCGGTGGTGTTCCCTCTCGCGGGCGCCCGCATAGGCCGGGCGGGCCGACGGCGCAAGCCGCCTCGCTCAGCGGCCCGCCGCGGGCACGCAGCGCTTCGCCGGCCGGCCCGTGGACAGGCCGAAGGCGGCGAGCCCCGCCCCCGGCGCGGAGCGGCGGCACACCCATCCCGGCGCATGGCCCCGGGCGAGGTTCCCTGCCGCGTGGAAGCGGGGCGCTGCCCCGCCGCCGCCCTCGATCCAGATCACCCGCGGCGCCGTGCCGGCGGCCGCCGCGCCTTCCGCGGCGCTCGCCGCCCGGTCGCCCCCCGCGCCCGACTGGACAAGCACCGCCGCCGCGCCCGCGAGCAGCGCCGCGGCGCCCGCCACCCCGATCCGTGACCTCGCCATCCGCCCGTCTCCCCTGCACGCCCGCCGCCCCGGCTGTCACGCGGTGCGGTTGCTCCTGCGGCGGAATGCACTTTAAGAGAGAGAATTGCGCGGGGAGGTAGAAGTTCCCGGCGGGGCGTGCCGCCTCCGCGCGACGCGTCACGGCGAACTCACCGGCCCGTGATCCGGGTCACTCCGCCGTCCCGGGATCGCCCCCACCTCGGTCGAAGAGGAAAGCCGGCCGGTCCGGCGCAGGGGGAACGAGCGATGACACGGGTCCGGACGAACACCTTGGGGCGGATGGTGCCGCGCGTGGTGGCGCTCGCCGGCGCGCTCGGCGCGATGGCGCTGGCGCCGGCGGAGCGCTCCGAGCCGGCGATCGCTGCGGAGATGGCAGTCGAGACGGCCGGCCCGTCGGGGGAGGTGGCCTGGATGGACGGGGTGTCCCACCGCCGCACCATGATCGGCGCGGGGCTGGTGGCGATCCTCGCCGACCGGCGCTTCTCGCGGGGGATCGACTGACGCGAACGCCGCCGGCCCGGCGGGGACCGGCGGCGCGCAGGGGTGGGAGCCGGGGCGGGCGACCGAGTCGCCCGGGTCGGGCGGTCAGCCCGCGGCGGCGACCGCGCGCTTCGCCAGCACCGTGACGAGATGGGCGCGGTACTCGGGCGAGCCGTGGATGTCGCCCATCATGCCGGAGGGGTCGACGGCGATGCCGGCCACCGCGTCGGGCGACCAGTTGCCGGCGAGCGCCTCCTCCATGGCAGCGACGCGGAAGACGCCGTCGGCGCCCGCGCCCGTGACGGCGACGCGGGCCGACCCGTCCTTCATCCTCGCCACGAACACGCCGGTCAGGGCGTAGCGGGAGGCCGGGTTGCGGAACTTCTCGTAGGCCGCCTTCTCGGGGATCTTGAAGGCGATCTTCGTGATGATCTCGTCCTCCTCCAGCGCCGTGTCGAACAGGCCCTGGAAGAAGTCGCTCGCCCCGTGGCTGCCCTTGTTCGTGTGGATCGTGGCGTCGAGGGCCATGCAGGCGGCCGGGTAGTCCGCCGCCGGGTCGTTGTTGGCGACCGACCCGCCGATGGTGCCCATGTTGCGCACGGCCGGATCGCCGATGAGGCCCGCGAGCGCGGCGAGCGCGGGAATGGCGCCCGCGACCTCCTGCGAGCGCTCCACCTCCGCGTGGCGCATGGCCGCGCCGATGACGAGCTGATCCCCGGTCACCTCGATGCCGCGAAGGTCCGGGATGGCGGTGAGGTCCACGAGGTCGGTGGGCGCGGCGAGGCGCTGCTTCATGGTGGCGAGAAGCGTCTGCCCGCCGCCGAGGAACTTCCCGTCCTCGGCGCCCGCGAGCTTCTGCGCCGCCTCGTCGAGGCTCTTCGCGCGGGTGTAGGTGGTGGCGTACATCGTCTCGTCCCTCTCCCTGGCGGGCCGCCTCGCGGGGCGCCTCGCCTCACCATCCTGCGGCCGCCCGTGCCCGCCGGCGGGCGGCCCGCTCGCGTCGTCCGTCTACTCGGCCGCCATCGCCGGGCGGGCGGCCTGGATCGCCCGCCAGACCTTCTCGGGGGTGGCGGGCATCGTGACGTCCTCGGTGCCGATGGCGTCGGTGATCGCGTTCATCACCGCCGCGGGCGCGCCGATCGCCCCGGCCTCGCCGCAGCCCTTCACCCCGAGCGGGTTGTTGGGGTTCAGGACCTCCACATGGTCGAGCATGAAGGAGGGCAGGTCGTCCGCCCGCGGCATGCAGTAGTCCTGGTAGGAGGCGGTGACGAGCTGGCCGTTCTCGTCGTAGACGCAGCCCTCCAGCAGCGCCTGGCCGATGCCCTGGGCGAGGCCGCCGTGGACCTGGCCCTCCACGATCATCGGGTTGATGATCTTGCCGAAGTCGTCGACCGCCACGAAGTTCACGACCCGCGTCACGCCCGTGTCCGGGTCCACCTCCACCTCGCAGATGAAGGTGCCGGACGGGAAGGTGAAGTTGGCCGGGTCATAGAAGGATTTTTCGGACAGGCCCGGCTCCATCCCGTCGGGGAGGTTGTGGGCGGTGTAGGCGGCGAGCGTCACCTCGTGCCAGGCGAGCTTGCGGTCGGTGCCCGCCACCTTCAATTCGCCGTTCTCGATGACGATGTCGTTCTCGTCCGCCTCGAGGAGGTGGCCGGCGAGCTTCTTCGCCTTCGCCTCCACCTTCTCGAGCGCCTTTGCGATCGCCCCCATGCCGACGGGCCCGGAGCGGGAGCCATAGGTGCCCATGCCGAACTGGACCTTGTCGGTGTCGCCGTGGACGATCTCCACGTTGCCGACGGGCACGCCGATCCGGTCGGCGACCACCTGGGCGAACGTCGTCTCGTGGCCCTGGCCGTGGCTGTGGCTGCCGGTGAGCACCTCGATGGTGCCGACCGGGTTCACCCGGATCTCGGCCGACTCCCAAAGACCCACGCCGCCGCCGAGGGCGCCGACCGCCTTCGACGGGGCGAGGCCGCACGCCTCGATGTAGCAGGAAAAGCCGATGCCGCGCAGCTTGCCGCGGCTTTCCGCCTCGGCCTTCCTCGCCGGGAAGCCCGCGTGGTCGATCGCCGCGAGGCCTTTTTCGAGGAGCGCCTCGAAGTCGCACGGGTCGTAGTTCATCAAGACCGGCGTCTGGTGCGGGAACTCGCGGATGAAGTTCTTGCGCCTCAGCTCCACCGGGTCGATCCCGAGCCGCCGCGCGGCGATCTCCATCATCCGCTCGACCACGAAGGTCGCTTCCGGCCGGCCAGCGCCGCGGTAGGCGTCCACCGGCACCGTGTGGGTGTAGACCCCCTTCACGTTCACGTAGATGTTCGGCATCGCGTACTGGCCGGACATCAGCGTGGCGTAGAGGTACGTGGGCGTCGCGGACGAGAACAGCGACATGTAGGCGCCGAGGTTCGCCGTCGTCTCCACCTTGAAGCCGGTGATGCGGTGGTCCCCGTCGAGGGCGAGCTTCGCCTTCGTGACGTGGTCGCGGCCGTGGGCGTCGGTCATGAAGCTTTCGGAGCGGTCGGCGACCCACTTCACCGGGCGGCCCATGGCCTTCGCCGCCACCAGGCAGACGATCTCCTCGGGATAGATGTAGATCTTGGAGCCGAAGCCGCCGCCGACATCGGGGGCGATCACGCGCAGCTTGTGCTCGGGCGCGACGTTGTAGAAGGCCGACAGGACGAGGCGGGCG
>CAZJNX010000105.1:0-16234 GCA_964547415.1 uncultured Hyphomicrobiales bacterium | reverse complement strand
GTCTCCAACCTCGGCATGTTCGGCATCCGCGAGTTCTCCGCCGTCATCAACCCGCCCCACGGGTCGATCCTCGCCGTCGGCGAGGGCAGCCAGCGGGCGGTGGTGAAGGACGGGGCGCTCGCCGTCGCCACCGTCATGACGGCCACCCTGTCGGTGGACCACCGGGCGATCGACGGCGCCCTTGGGGCGGAGGTGCTCGCCGCCTTCAAGCCGCTCCTCGAGAACCCCATGCGCCTCCTCGTGTGAGCCGCGGGGCGCCCGCCGCCTCCCGCCCGATCCGCCATGGACCTCCCGCGGCCCGACCCCGGCCCGTTCTTCCGCGTGTGCGCGTTCCTGGGAGCGTCGCCGGTCGCGCTCGACTTCGCCGTCGGGTGCCCTGCCGCCGCCAACGGGACCGTCCTCGTCCTCAGGGCGTTCCGGGTGCTGGAGTGACGGCAAGAATGGGAATATCCTCTGAGATGGATGGGCGCCGGGGCGGCGCGGGGAGGATGCGCGATGACGTCGATCCGACCGGCGACGTGTCTTGCCGGCCTCGCCTGCCTTGCGCTCGCGGGCGGGGCGGCGGCGGGGCGGCCCGATCTTCGCACCATGACCTGCGAGGAGGCGCTCGACCTCGTCTTCCACGAGGGGGCGGTGGTGATGACGACGGGCGAGCACACCTTCCAGCGCTTCGTCGCCTCGCCCGCCTTCTGCGATCCGTGGCAGGGAACGCGTCCGCAGGTCCACCAGGCGAAGGACACCCCGCATTGCCCGCTCCCCGTGTGCTACGAGCCCATGCTTCCCCTCGAGCCCTTCGGCAGCTGATCCTGGCCGCCCTCGCCGCGGCCGTGCTCGCCGGGCCCGCCGCCGCGGCCACCGAGGGCGCCTCGCTCGAGCCCGTCGCCCCGGCCATCGGCCGCTTCAACCACGCGGGCTACGCCGACCGGCGTCACTGCACCGCCTTCCTCGTGGCGCCCCGGACGGCGGTGACGGCCGCCCACTGTCTCGCCGGCGTCGATGCGGGACGGACCCACGTCCTCCTCGGCTACGACCGGGTGGCGTGGCGCGAGCACATCGTCCCGGCGAGCGGGCGGGCGGCGGCCGACGGGCGGGACCTCGCCGTCCTGTGCCTGTCCGCCCCCGCCGCCGCGGACCCGCTTCCCGTCGCCGTCGCCGGGCCGGAGCGGGGCGAGGCGATCCGCGCGGTCGGCTACGGGCAGCCCGCGGTCCACCGGCTCACCACCCGCGCGTGCGCCGTCGCCGCGCCCCTCGGCGAGGGCCGCTTCCTGATGGACTGCGGGGTGTCGCCCGGGACGTCCGGCGGACCCGTCCTGCGGCGGACGGACGAGGGGGCGGAGGTGGTGGGCGTCGTCTCCGAGAGCGCCCGGGCGAGCGCGGTCTTCGTGGCGCTTCGGCCCGATGACGTCGCGGGCGCGTGCGGCGCGGGAGAGTGACCGGCCGGCAACGCCGCCGGTCCATCGACCGGCGGACGGGGTGTGCAACCTTGAAGCGACGGCCCGCCTTCGGGCATCTGGAGCGGCAACCCCTTCTCCCTGAAACGGAGCCGCCATGGTGTTCGTCCGCACGTTCGCTTCCCTCGCCGCCGCCCTCGTCCTCGCCGGCTGCGCCACCGAGGGCGTCACGATCCAGCTCGCCGACCGGCCGCCGCCGCCGGCCGTCGTCGTCCTGCCGGACGTGTCCCAGCCCTCCCGCCCGCCGAACCGCCGCGGCGACCGCCAGCGCTATCCCGGCGCGGGCATGGTCGGCACCTGGACGCTGCGCTCCCTCGACAGCAACGTCGCCTGCCGGATGGAGCTGCAGGGGCGCGACACCTTCGACACCCAGCGCGTCGATTCCGGCCTGTGCAGCATCGACGGCGCCTTCGGCATCACCCGCTGGAGCCGGGAGGGGCCGCGGGTCTACCTGTCGCGCCTGTCGGGGCAGCCGGTGGTCGTCCTGCGCCGCCAGGGCCCGCGCTACTTCGAGGGCCGCATGGAGGGCACGGGCGAGCGCGTCGCCTTCAGCCGCGGGGGCTGAGGCGGCCCGCCGCGGCCGCTTCGCCCTTCCGTTCCGCCGCGCGGGGCGTTATCGGCCGGGGCCACGACACCGGCGCCGGCCGAGCCCCGAGGGCCACCCTCCGCGCCGCGAGGACGCAAGACCATGCCAGACCTTCTCTTCGAGCTCCTGTCGGAGGAGATCCCCGCGCGGATGCAGCGCCGCGCCGCCGACGACCTCAGGAAGGCCGTCACCGGCGCCCTCGTGGAGGAGGGGATCACCTACGAGGGCGCCTACGCGAGCGCCACGCCCCGCCGCCTCGTCCTGCACCTGGCGGGCGTCGCCGCCGCCTCGCCCGACCGCACGGAGGAGCGCAAGGGCCCCCGCGTCGGCGCGCCGGACAAGGCGGTCGAGGGCTTCTTGAAGGCGGCGGGCCTTTCCACCATCGCCGAGGCGGACGTCGTCGCCGACCCGAAGAAGGGGGACTACTACCTCGCCCGCACGAAGATCCCCGGCCGGCCCACCACGGAGGTCCTCGCCGAGGTGCTGCCGAGGATCGTGCGCGGCTTTCCCTGGCCGAAGTCCATGCGCTGGGGTGCGGCCTCCGCCGAGCCCGGGTCGCTGCGCTGGGTGCGCCCGCTCACCTCCGTCCTCGCCACCTTCGGACCCGAGACGGAGGAGCCGGAGATCGTCTCCTTCCCCCTCGACGGGGTGCCGGTGGGCGACACGACGCTCGGCCACCGCTTCCTGTCGGACGGGCCCATCCGCGTGCGGCGGATGGAGGACTATGCGGCCAAGCTGTTCGACGCGAAGGTGATGGTGGACATCGACCGGCGGCGCGACGTCATCCTCCACGACGCGCGTGACCGGGCCTTCGCCCTCGGCCTGTCGCTGGTGGAGGACGAGGCGCTGCTTGAGGAGGTCGCGGGCCTCGTGGAATGGCCGGTGGTCCTCGTCGGCCGGTTCGACGAGGCGTTCCTGGCGCTCCCGGACGAGGTGATCCGCCTCACGATCCGCGAGAACCAGAAGTGCTTCGTCCTCGCCGACCCGGAGACGGGGCGCCTCGCCGACGCCTTCGTGCTGACGGCCAACATCGAGGCGCCCGACGGGGGCGCGGCGATCGTGGCCGGCAACGAGCGGGTGGTGCGCGCCCGCCTGTCGGACGCCCGCTTCTTCTGGGAGACGGACCTCGCCCGCCCCCTCGAGGCCCACGGGGAGCGGCTCGCCGCCGTCACCTTCCACGAGAAGCTCGGCAGCCAGGCCGACCGCGTCGCCCGGATCGAGCGCCTCGCCCGCGCCCTCGCCCCCGCCGTCGGCGCCGACGCGGACGCGGCCGCCCGCGCAGCCCGCCTGTCGAAGGCGGACCTCGTGACGGGGATGGTGGGCGAGTTTCCCGAGCTCCAGGGCTACGTCGGCCGCCATTACGCCGAGGCGGCGGGGGAGGCGGCCGAGGTCGCCGCCGCCGTCGAGGACCACTACCGCCCGCTCGGGCCGTCGGACGCCGTGCCGGACGCGCCGGTCTCCGTCGCGGTGGCGCTCGCCGACAAGATCGACACCCTCGTCGGCTTCTTTTCCATCGACGAGAAGCCGACCGGCTCGAAGGACCCCTATGCCCTGCGCCGCGCGGCTCTCGGCGTCATCCGCATCGTCGTCGGCAATCGCCTCAGCCTGCCGCTCGCTGGCCGCGGAGGGGCGGCCGGGCCCCTTTCCCTCGCGCGGGAGGGATACGGGCCGCTCGCGGCGGACCCGTCGGTGGAGGCGGACCTCGTCGCCTTCCTGATCGACCGCCTCAAGGTGCAGCTGCGCCAGGACGGGGCGCGGCACGACCTGGTGGACGCCGTCCTCGCCCTCGGCGGGGAGGACGACCTCCTCCTCGTGGTGGAGCGGGTGGAGGCGCTCGGCCGCTTCCTCGGCACGGAGGACGGGGAGAACCTGCTCCAGGGCTACCGGCGCGCGGTCAACATCCTGAGGGCGGAGGAGAAGAAGGAGGCGCGCACCTTCGAGGGGCCGGTGGACCGGGCGGCCCTCGCCGAGCCTGCGGAAGCGGCGCTCGCCGACGCGGTGGAGGGTGTTCGCGAGGCGGTGCGCGCCGCGGTGGCGCGGGAGGACTTCGAGGCGGCGCTCGCCGCGCTCGCGGGGCTCAGGGCGCCCGTGGACCGCTTCTTCGAGGACATCCTCGTCAACGCGGAGGACCCGGCGCTCCGGGAGAACCGGCTGCGCCTCCTCGCGGCGATCCGCACGGCCACCCGTTCGGTGGCGGACTTTTCCGCGATCGGCGGGTAGGCCGGCAACCCATCGACAGGCTCGCGCGGGGCGCGGGCCGCGTCAAGGCACGCCTTCGGCTCGTTGGCCTTGACCCGGCCCGCGCCCCGCGCGGTTCCGGACGTCGGCTCCGCCGGACCGGCGGCCGGGGCGTCCCGCCACCGGCCTCGACCGGGTTCGTCAGGCAGGGCGGCCCCGGCCGCGAGTGTCCGGCTGGTGAAGGGTCCCGGACCGCCGCTTCAGGAGGGGCCGGGCGGGCGCGCGTAGAGGTCGCCGTGGCCGACGAGGAGGCGGCTCGTGCCGTCGGCGATCGCCTGCAGGCGCGCGGTGCGCCACAGGGCGAGGTCCTCGATGGTGAGCGCCCCCGTCTCCGCCACCGCCGCCTCGTGGCCGAGGACGAGGGCCTCCTGGAGGGCCGCCTCGGCGGGGCCGAGGACCCAGTCGGAGGGGCCGGTCGTCACCTCGAAGCCCTCATCGGCGAAGCACGACGCGGCGAAGGCGTGGGCGTCCGGCCCGAGGGCCGGGCCGAAGCCCTTGTCGCCGCCCTGGTGGCGGTCGAAGGCCTCGCGCACCGGCCCGTCGAGGGGGTGGGGCGGGTGCGCCTCCATCCGCCCGTCGTAGGTGAGGGCGGCGTAGAAGGGCAGGCCCCGCGCGGCGAGGAGGCGCGCCAGACGCTCCACGAACGGCGCCGACACGAGGTCGAGGAGCGCCGAGCAGGTGACGAGGTCCGCTTCCGGCACGATCGCCGCCTCGAGGTCCCGCGCGAGGTCGACGACGGCCGTGGTGACGGCGACCCCGGCGGCTTCCGGGGCGGCGGCCGCGGCCGACAGCAGGGCGCCGTCGATGTCGACGAGGTGCCAGGACTGCCCGCGCCCGAGGACGGGCGAGACGGCCGCGAGGGTGGAGCCCGACCCGGCCCCGAGGTCGACGACGCGAAGGCCCGCCCGGGACCCGAGGTCGCGGGCGAGGAGGCCGAGGACGACGGACGAGCGCGCCGCCCGGTCCGCCGGCCGCCGCAGCGTCAGCCAGTCGATGTCGAAGCCGCACAAGGCTCTCTCTCCTTCCCGTCGAGGACGATGCGCCGGAAGACGCCGGCCGTGTCCGACCAGCGCGGCAGCCGCCCGGCGAGCCGCGCCGCCTCCGCCGCCGCCTCGCGAAAGGCGGCCGGCTCCAGGATCCCGTCGATGGCGGCGGCGAGGGCGGCCGGATCGCCCGCCGGCACGATGCGGCCGGCCACCGGCGGGATGGTGCGGGCGAGCGCCCCGCCGTCGGTGCCGACGACCGGCAGCCCCCGCGCCAGCGCCTCGCTCACCACCATGCCGTAGCCTTCGAAGCGCGAAGCGGTGACGAACAGGTCCGCCCCGCGCCACAGGGCCTCGAGGGCCGCCGCGTCCACCTCGCCCGCGAAGGCGACCCGCGCCTCCAGGCCGAGGGTGCGCCGCGCCTCCGCGAGCGCCGCGGCGGTCGCCCGGTCCCGCTCGGCGTTGCCCGCGATGGTGAGGCGCACGTCCCGGTGGGGCAGGCGGGCGAGCGCGTCGAGGAGGACGTCGTAGCCCTTGCGGGGCACGAGCGCGCCGACGGCGAGGAGACGGTGGGGCGGGTCGGCCGACGGCGCGGCGGGGGCGGCGGGCTCCACCCCCGGCACGGCGACGGCGATGCGCGCCGCCGGCACGGCGTAGTCCCGCGCGAGGAGGTCCGCCACGTGGGGGCTCGGCACGACGACGGCCGCGGCGACGGCGAGGGCCGCCGCCTCGCTCGCCCGCAAGGCGGCGCGGGCGGTCCGGGAAAGGCCGGTCTCCTCCGCGAGCGGGTGGTGGACGAGGGCGACGAGGCGCCGTGTCCGCGCCGCCGCCGCGGCGGCCTCCGGCAGGACGCCGAGGGCGAGGCCGTCCACGACGACGGGCGCTTTCCCTCGAAGGGACGCGAGGCGCCGGCCGCCCTCGGCGAGGGCGGTCGCGTCCGCGCCGGGAAGGGCGGGGCCGAGGGAGACGGGCTCCACGCCAAGACCCGCCGCCGACAGTTCGGCGATCACCCGCCGGTCGTAGCCGTATCCGCCCGAGACCGTGGCGAGGTCGCCCGGGAAGGCGAAGAAGAGGTCGGGCGCGGCCGAGGCCACCGGCGCCTCAGGCCGGCGCCACCGCGCCCTCGTACCAGGCGCGGGCGAGGTGGCTCTCCGAGATCGTGACGCGAATGCGCGCGATCGCCTCCGCCGGCCGGCCGAGCCGCCCGGTGCGGGCCGCGCCGGCGAGCCCCTCGAAGACGTGGCGGCACAGGAACTCGGTGGTGGTGTTCTGCCCGGCGAACTCGTCCATCTCGTCGAGGTTGCGGTAGCGCAGGGGCGCGAGGATCTCGGCGAGCACCTCGTGGGCCTTGCCGATGTCGACCACGATGCCGTTCTCGTCGAGCGCGGGCGAGAAGAACGCCGCGTCGATCACGAACGTCCCCCCGTGGAGGGCCTGGGCGGGCCCGAACACCTCCCCGCGGAAGGAGTGGGCGATCATCACGTGGTCGCGGACCTCGACGGCGAACATCAGGCTTCTCCGGTCTCGAAGGGCGGGGCGGGCGCGATATAGCGCCGGCGGCGCGGAAAGGCGAGGCGGCGCCGCTCAGCGGTGGTCGACGAGCTGGCACAGGATGCCCGGGCTCTCCGGGGCGAGGAGGCGGGGGAGGGCGGCCGGCAGGTCGGCGAGGGGGATCGGCGGCTCGAGCAGGCGGTCGGCCTCCGGCATGGCGGCGAGGAGGTCGAGGGCGGCGGAAAGCCGCTCCCGGTGGGTGCGGCGTGGCCGGCGGGCGGGGGCGACCTGTCCCACCTGGCTCGACACGAGGGAAAGCCGGCGGGAATGGAAGGCGCCCCCGAGCGGCACCTCCACCGGCCTGTCACCGTACCAGCTCATCTCCACCACCCGCGCCTCGAAGCCCGCGAGGGAAAGGGCGGTGCGAAGGCCCGCCGCGCTCGCCGAGGCGTGGAACACCACATCGCACTCGCCCGCCGCCGCCCCGGGCGTGGCGAAGGTGGCGCCGAGGGCCTCGGCGACGTCCCGCCGCCCCTCGTCCACGTCGACGACGGTGACGGCCGCGCCGGGAAGCCGCGCCGCGATGGCCGCGACGAGAAGCCCCACCACGCCCGCGCCGACGACGGCGATCCGGTCGGCGGGGAGGGCGCACCCGTCCCACAGGGCGTTGAGGGCGGTCTCGGCGTTGGCGGCGAGGACGGCGCGGGCCGTGGGCAGGGCCTCGGGCAGGGGCACGGCCATGGCCGCGGGCGCCAGAAAGGCGCTCTGGTGGGGATGGAGCACGAAGACGCGCCGTCCCGCGAGGGCGTCCGGCCCCGCCTCCACCGTGCCGACGGCGGCATAGCCGTATTTGACGGGGAAGGGAAAGTCGCCCGCCTGGAGGGGCGCGCGCATCCGCCCGCGCTCGCTCTCCGGGACGCGGCCGTGGAAGACGAGGCTCTCCGTCCCGCGGCTCAGCGCGGTGAAGGCCGTGCGCACCAGCACTTGACCCTCGCCCGGCGCGCCTAGTTCCTCCCCCGCGAGCGCCGCCTCCCCCGGAGCCCGGTACCACAGGGCCATCGCTGTCCGTCGGCGCGTGGTTTCGGTCACGGCAGATCCCGGTCTCGCCCGTGCCCGCCACGTTGGCGGCACAACGCCGCTTGCCTTCCACGGAATCCGGGCCGTCGTCAACAAGTCCCGATCATGACGTTTCGATGTCGGATGCCGGACGGTCGTGCCGCGCGTGTTCATTTGAGCACGGTTTTTCTGAACGAGCCGTTCATCCGCCGTTCAACGGGCCGGTGCTGATTTCCGGCACCTTCGCAGACCTCCGCCCAGCCTTCGGGAGAACCCGGTGCAGACATCCGTCAAAGCGATCGATCGCGCGCGCCCCGACCCCGCGGTCCCGGCCACGGTGGTCCGGCGCCGCCTCGCCGTCGCCGGCCTCTCGCTCGCGACCGCGGGCGGGCTCCTCGCCCTCATCCTCGCCGCCTTCGCGCCCGGGGGCCTGTCCCCGGCCGAATGGATGATCGTCGCCCTGTTCCTCGTGACGCTGCCGGCCGGCATCGCGGGCTTCTGGAACGCGGCGATCGGCTTCGTGCTCATGCGCTTCTCGCGCGACCCGCTCGCCGCCGTGCTGCCCGCCGCCGCCCGAGATGACCCGTCCGACCCGGTGACGGCGCGGACCGCCATCCTGTCGTGCATCCGCAACGAGGACGTGGATGCCGTCTTCGCCCGCCTCGCCGTCATGCTGGACGACCTCGGCGAGGCGGGTCTCGCGGGCCGCGTCGACCTGTTCGTCCTGTCCGACACGAACCAGGCGGACGTCGCCGCGCGGGAGGAGACCGCCTTCGCGCGGCTGAAGGCCCGCTACGGCGACCGATTCCGCCTCGTCTACCGGCGGCGGGAGACCAACGAGGGCTACAAGGCCGGCAACATCCGCGACTTCGCGGCCCGCTGGGGCGCGGCCTACGACTACGCCCTGCCGCTCGACGCCGACAGCTTCATGTCCGCCGCGGCGATGGCCCGCCTCGTGCGGATCATGCACAGGAGCCCGGAGATCGGCATTCTCCAGGGCCTCGTGGTGGGCCTTCCGGCCGACAGCCCCTTCGCCCGGATCTTCCAGTTCGGCATGCGCCTCGGGATGCGCTCCCACACCATGGGCGCGGCCTGGTGGCAGGCCGACTGCGGGCCCTACTGGGGCCACAACGCCCTCATCCGCCTCGCCCCGTTCATGGCCCACTGCGACATGCCGACGATCCCGGGCAAGGGTCCGCTCGCGGGCGACGTCCTCAGCCACGACCAGGTGGAGGCGGTCCTCATGCGCCGGGCGGGCTACGAGGTGCGCGTCCTGCCCGTGGAGGACGACAGCTACGAGGAGAACCCGCCGACGCTCGTGGAATTCGTGCGGCGGGACCTGCGCTGGTGCGCGGGCAACATGCAGTACCTCTTCCTCCTCGGGATGGACGGCCTGAAGCCCGTGTCGCGGGTGCAGCTCTTCCTCGCCATCATGATGTTCGCCGGCCCGGCCGCCTGGATGGGCATGGTGGCGCTTTTCTCCCTCGGGCCGGTGGTGCCGGAGGTGATGCGCTTTTCCTTCGACCCGGCCTACGGGCCGGCCCTGTTCCTCGCCGTGATGGCGATGGTGTTCGCGCCGAAGATCGCGACCATCCTCGACGTCTTCTCGAGCCGGCGGGCGACCCGGCGCTTCGGCGGGCCCGGACGGATGGCCGCGGCCGTCGCGGGGGAGGTGGTGTTCTTCGCGATCCTCGCGCCGGCGACGGCGTTCTCCATCGCGCTGTTCATGGCGGCGCTCCCGTTCGGGCGGCGCCTGTCGTGGCCGGCCCAGCAGCGGGCGGCCCATGGCCTGCCCGTCGCCCTCGCCGTCCGCCGCTTCTGGCCGCACACGCTGGCTGGCGTCCTCCTCGCCCTGTCGCTCATGCCGCTGCCGCTCGGCGTCAAGCTGACGGCCGCGCCCCTCCTCCTCGGGCTCTGTGGCGTCGTGCCGTTCGCCCTCCTGACGGCCTCGCCCGCCTTCGGGCGGCTGCTCGCCCCGGCGCGCCTGTTCGCGGTGCCGGAGGAGTTCGACCCGCCGGTCGCCGTGCGCCGCCTGTCCCTCACCGCGCTCGCCCACGCCGGCCACCACGCGGCGCCCGCCGCCACCCGGGTGCCGGCCGGGGCGACCGACGCGGTCAATCCCTGACCGGCTCGGTCTCGCCGAACAGGTCCGCCTGGCCGGCTGGCCGGGCGGCCTTCTTCCGGCGGGGGCGCGGGGCGGCGGAAAGGCCCCGGTCCTCCGGCCGTCCCGCGGTGCGCTTCCGCGAGCCGTGGCGCGCGTAGACGGCGGCCGCCGCCTCCCGGAACCCGGGCGTGCGGCGGATCTCGCCAATCCGCCGCCGCGCCTGTCGCGCCGCCGCCTCGTGGTCCACGATCCGCTCCGGGTACGTCTCGCCGAGCCGCACCCCCGCCTCGGCGAGCGCCTCGGGCGAGAGCGCCCACGGCGCGTGGACGAGGGGGCCGGGGATGCCGGCAAGCTCCGGCACCCAGCGCCGCACGAAGGTCCCGTCCGGGTCCTGGTCGTGGCCCTGCTTCACGGGGTTGTAGATCCGCAGCGTGTTGATGCCGGTGGTGCCGGACTGCATCTGCGCCTGGGACCAGTGGATGCCCGGCTCGTAGTCGGTGAACAGGCGGGCGAGAACGGCGCCGGAGTCCCGCCAGTCGAGCCACAGGTGGTAGCTCGCCACGGCCATCAGCATGGCCCGCATGCGGAAGTTGATCCAGCCCGTCCCGGCGAGCTGGCGCATGCACGCATCCACGAACGGCAGGCCCGTCCGCCCCGCGCCCCAGGCGAGGAGGTGGGGGTGGTCCGCCGCCCGCGGGCGCGCGTCCTCGAAGGCGGGGTGGAAGCAGCGCCACTCGATCTCCGGCTCGGACTCCAGCTTCTGGATGAAGTGGCAGTGCCAGTGGAGGCGTCCGACGAAGGAATCGATCGCGCCAAGCGGCATCGCGCGCTCGGCCGCCGGCAGGCCCGCCAGCGCGCGCCGTTCGGCAAGGGCCGCCTGCGTCACCTCCCGCACGGACAGCGTCCCGGCGGCGAGATGGGCCGACAGGCGCGAGCAGGCCGTCTCCGCCGACAGGGGGCTCGACATGCCGCGCCGGTAGTCCCGCCCGCGCCCGGCGAGGAAGGAGGCGAGGAGCGCTTCGCCCGCCGCGCGCCCGCCCGCCTGTCTGCCCGGGCAGGGATCGTCCGCGAGGGACAGGTCCGCAGCGGACGGGATCGCCCCGCCCGGCGCGTCCGTCACCGCTTGCATCCGTTCGGGCGCCTCCGCGACGGGCTCGGCCATCATCCGGTCCCAGGCGCGGGCCCAGCGGTCCCGGTCGCAGGGGCCGCGCACGACGCCGAACTGGGGGATCTCGCGGAAGGGGATGCCGTGCTGCCGGCACCAGGCCCGCACCCGTTCGTCCCGGGCGTAGGTCCAGCCGTTGCCGGTCTCCTGGTGGGCGTGGAGGCCCTCGATGCCGTAACGGGCGCGGATCGCCTCGAGGACGGCCGTCACCTCGCCCGTCGTCACCACGAGGGGGGCGCCGCGGGCGGCGAGCGCGTCCCGGAGCTCTGCGAGGCTCTCGGCGATGAAGCCCCAATGGCGCGCCGAGGCGTCAGCCTGCCGCCAAAGGTCCGGCTCGGCCACGTAGAGCGGGAGGACAGGGCCGGCCGCCGCCGCTTCCAGGAGCGGCCGATGGTCCCGCACCCTCAGATCCCGCTTGAACCAGACGACCCGGGCCATAGCTCCCCGCCTCGCGTACCGCGCGCCGTCCGCGCGGATGCCCCCCAAGGCAAGGAGGCCCCCATGGCCGACGGCAGCTATCTCGTCTACGGCGGCACCGGCGCCATCGGATCGTCCATCGCAAGGCGCCTTGCCGCCGCAGGTGCCCGCGTCCACCTGGTCGCCCGGGACGGCGATCGCCTCGCCGCCCTCGCGGAGGAGATCGGCGCGACCGCCACCGCCGGGGACGTCGCCGACCCGTCCCTCTTCGAGCGGGCGAGCGCCGAGGCGGCCGGGGAGGGGGCGCTCTGCGGCCTCGTCTACGCCGTCGGGTCGATCCACCTGCGCCCCTTCCGCAAGCTCTCCGCGGCGGAGGTGGAGGCGGACTTCGCCCTCAACGCCGTCGGTGCCATGCGCGCGGTCCAGGCGGCGCTCCCCGCCCTCGAGCGGGCGGACGGCGGGGCGTCCGTCCTCCTGTTCTCCACCGTGGCGGCGGAGCGGGGCTTCCCGGCCCACGCCTCCATCGCCATGGCGAAGGGGGCCGTCGCCGCCCTTGCCCGCACCCTCGCCGCCGAGCTCGCGCCGAAGGTGCGGGTGAACGCCATCGCCCCCAGCCTCACCCTCGGCGGAATGGGCGACGAGGTCGCCGCCAACGACTCGGTGAGGAAGGCCCTCGGCGACCTCCATCCCCTCCGCCGCCTCGGGGAGGGGGAGGACATGGCGGGCCTCGCCGAGGTGCTCCTGACGGACCGGGGCGGCTGGATCACGGGGCAGGTGATGTCGGTGGACGGCGGCCGCTCCACCCTGATCTCGAGGTAGGGCGATGGCGAAGACGGGGGGGACGCTGCGCTTCGTCCTCGGCGACCAGCTCGACCGGCGGCTGTCGTCCCTTGCCGATCTCGACCCGGAGCGGGACGTCGTCTTCCTGTGCGAGGTGGCGGAGGAGGCCACCTACGTCCGCCACCACAAGCAGAAGATCGCCTTTCTCTTTTCCGCCATGCGCCACTTCGCCGAGGCGCTCAGGGCGGACGGGATCGCGGTCGATTACGTGCGCCTCGACGATCCGGACAACGCCGGCAGCTTCTCCGCCGAGCTCGCCCGGGCCGCCCGCCGCCACCGGCCGGCGCGGATCGTCGTCACCGAGCCGGGGGAGTGGCGGGTCCTTCAGGCGATGCGCAGCTGGCAGGAGGCGACCGCCGTCCCGGTCGAGATCCGCGACGACGATCGCTTCTTCGCAAGCCGCGCCCGCTTCCGGGAATGGGCGGCGGGCCGCAAGGGCCTGCGGATGGAGTACTTCTACCGCGCCATGCGCGAGGAGACCGGCATCCTGATGGAGGACGGCGCGCCCGTCGGCGACAAGTGGAACTACGACGCGGAGAACCGCAAGCGCCTGCCGGAGGGCGAGCGGGTCCCCGCGCGCCCGTCCTTCCCGCCCGACGCGATCACCGAGGAGGCGATCGCCCTCGTGGAGGCGCGCTTTTCCAACCACTTCGGCAGCCTCGACGCCTTCAACTGGCCGGTGACGCGGGAGGATGCCCTCCTCGCCCTCGACGCCTTCGTGGAGACGTACCTTCCCCGCTTCGGCGACTACCAGGACGCGATGGCGGACGGCGAGGCGACGCTGTTCCACTCGCTCCTGTCGCCGCTCATCAACTGCGGGCTCCTGTCCCCGCGGGAGGTGTGCGCGGCCGCCGTCGACGCCTTCGAGGACGGGCGGGCCCCGCTCAACGCGGTGGAGGGGTTCGTGCGGCAGATCCTCGGCTGGCGCGAGTTCATCCGCGGCATCTACTGGCTGAAGATGCCGGATTACGCCGAGACCAACGCCCTCGACGCGCGGCGCCGCCTTCCGGACTTCTACTGGACGGGCGAGACGGATATGGCCTGCATGCGCGCGGCGATCGTCCAGACGCGGGACCTCGCCTACGCCCACCACATCCAGCGGCTGATGGTGACGGGCAACTTCGCGCTCCTCGCCGGGATCGCCCCCGCCGAGATCGAGGAGTGGTACCTCGTCGTCTACGCCGACGCCTACGAATGGGTGGAGCTGCCCAACGTCCACGGCATGGCGATCTTCGCCGACGGCGGCGTCTTCGCCTCCAAGCCCTACGCCGCGTCGGGCAACTACATCGACAAGATGAGCGACTACTGCTCGTCCTGCGCCTACGACGTCAAGCAGCGAACGGGCGAGCGGGCCTGCCCGTTCAACTATCTCTACTGGAACTTCCTGATGGAGAACGAGGAGACGCTGCGGAAGAACCGCCGGATGGGCGTCATCTACGGCACCCTCGACAAGATGAAGACGGACAAGGTGGAGGCGATCCGCACCGACGCGAAGCGCTTCCTCGACACCGTCTGCGGTCCGGTCTAGAGCCTCCTGCCGGCGGCCCCGCGGGGGCGAGGGGAGGGCACGGCGATTGCGAGGGGCGCGGGACACGGGGCGGGAGGCGCGCTCGTCGCGACCCTCGGCTGCCTGGCGCGGGGGGCGGCGCAGGTGATGCTCCAGGAGCGGGTGGCGACCGGGCTCCTGTTCATCGCCGCCATCGCGTGGGCCGCCTTCGCCTCGGGCGATCCGGCGATCCTCGCGGCGGCGCTCGCGGGGCTGTGCGTGGCGACGGCGGTGGGCGCCGCGCTCTACCCGGCGGACACCTCCCTCGCAGCCGGCCACTACGGCTACAACGGGCTCCTCGTCGGCATCGCCGTCGCCACCTTCCTCGCCCCGTCGGCGCTCTCGGCGGCCCTCGTCGGGCTCGGCGCGGCGATTTCCTCCATCGCGCTCGCGGCGACGCGGCGGGTCCTCGGAGCGAGCCGCCTTCCCCCGCTCACCTTCCCCTTCCTGGCGGTCTCGATTGTGCTGGTCGCGGGCGCCTACGCCTTCGGCAACCTGCCGGCGCTGGACCTTCCCGCACCCGCCTTCCCGCAGGCGGCGGCGGCGGGCGCGTCCTCCGCAGGCGCGCCATTCGTGCTGACGGCGATCCTCGACGGCGTCTCCCAGGTCTTCCTCCTGAAGGACCCGGTGTCGGGCGCGCTGATCCTGATCGGGCTCCTCCTGTCCTCGCCCGTGGCGGCGGGCCTCGCCGCCCTCGGCTCGGCGCTCGCGGTCCTGTCCGCCCTCGCACTCGGGGCGAGAGCCCGGCCGACATCGAGGCGGGCCTTTACGGCTTAAGTTCGGTCCTCGTCGCGATCGCGCTCGGCTCCACCTTCGCCTCGCCCGGCCCGCGCACCGTGCTCCTCGCCGCCCTCGCCGTCCTCTTCACCGTTCCCGTTCAGGGCGCCCTCGACGCCATGGTGGCGCCGGCGGGCGTTCCGGCCTTCACGGCCGGCTTCGTGCTCGTCACCTGGCTGTTCCTGGCGGCCGCACCGGAAGCGGCGGGTGCGGGCGCCGTCGCGGCGAAGGGAAAGGCGCGCCCGTGAGCGAGGACGAGAAGGCCCGCGCCCGCGCGACGGCCGCCCGCATGGGGGAGGTCGCCGCGCACCTCCGGGAGGAGATCGGCAAGGCGTTCCACGACGACGCCCGCAGGAACCAGACGGCCCTCGGGAAGGAACCGCGACCGCCCGGTTCGTGACGCCCGTCACGGAAGCGCGCGCTCTCCCGTCGCACGGTCGGCCCATCCGCAATGGAGGATCGGATGCCATACGTCCCGCGAGCGAAGCTCATCCTCGTCGACGAACCCCTCGTCCGCGAAACCACCGCCGGCAGCGCTTTCGCCGCTCCGTCCGGCGAGACGGCGGCCGCCGTCCGCGCGTTCTTCGACAACGGCGGCCGCGCGGCGGTCGTCTCCCGCGCCACCACCGACGGGGAAGACCCGGGCCCGTGGACGCCCTTGCTCGCGGTGGACGCGGTGGAGCCCTTCGCCTGACGGCCCGCGCGGCTGTGGAGCGCCGGCCGCCGGGCGTTGCGCCCGGCGAGGCGAGGGGTGATCGTCCCGCGGGCGCTGGCGGAGGAACGGCCCATGACGAAACTCATCGCGCGCGGCAGGTGCGCCGCCGTCCCGGCACGGCGGCTCGCCCGGTGGCCTGCAAGGTGGCTTGCCGCCCTTTCCCTCGGCGTCCTCGCCGGGGCGGCCGCGGCCGAGCCCGGGGACGTGGAGCGGGGCCGGGAGCTCGCCGAGACGCTGTGCGCCCGCTGCCACGCCGTCGGCCGGACGGGCGAGAGTCCCCACGCGGAGGCACCCGCCCTCAGGACGATCTCCGAGCGCTACCCGGTCTTCTACCTCGAGGAGGCGCTCGCGGAGGGCATCGTGGTCGGCCACGACGCCATGCCGGAGATCGCGCTTCCCGTGGAGGACGTGGCGTCCCTCGTCGACTACCTGGAGACGATCCAGACGGCGGCCGACGGCCCCGAGTGAGGCGGCCTCAGCCGTCCCGGTCGAGGCGGGCGATGAGCGAGCAGGTGTCCCAGCGGCCGCCGCCCATTTCCTGCACGTCGCCGTAGAACTGGTCGACGAGCGCCGTCACCGGCACCCGCGCGTGGTTCCGCCGCGCCTCGGCGAGCACGATGTCGAGGTCCTTGCGCATCCAGTTGACCGCGAAGCCGAAGTCGAACTCGCCCTTCGTCATCGCCTGCCAGCGGTTCTCCATCTGCCAGGACTGGGCGGCGCCCTTGGAGATCACCGAGATCACCTTCTCGATGTCGAGGCCCGCCTTTTTGCCGAAGTGGATCGCCTCCGACAGGCCCTGGACCAGTCCGGCGATGCAGATCTGGTTGACCATCTTGGTGAGCTGGCCCGCCCCGGTCTCGCCCAT
>CAZJNX010000104.1:0-16379 GCA_964547415.1 uncultured Hyphomicrobiales bacterium | reverse complement strand
GCATCACCATCGTGACGACGGGCACGCCCATGGTGATCGAGCAGATCAAGAGCCAGCTCGACCGCCTAGTGCCCATCCACCGCGTGTCCGACCTCACGGTGGCGGGCGAGGGGATCGAGCGGGAACTCGCCCTCGTGAAGGTGGCCGGCCGTGGCGAGATGCGGGTGGAGGCGCTGCGCCTCGCCCAGGCCTTCGGCGCCCGCACGGTGGACGCCACGCTGGAATCCTTCGTGTTCGAGATCACCGGTGCGAGCAGCGACATCGAGCGCTTCCTCGCCCTCATGCAGGCGGTCGGCCTCGTGGAGGTCTCCCGCACGGGCGTCGCCGCCATCACCCGCGGCGCCGCCGCCACCTGAGATCCGGCCGCCTCGCCCGGCGCGGCAGGTCCGGCGGACCGCTTTCTCCTGCGGGAGGGACACCGACCGGGCCGTTCGCGGCTCGCGCCGTCGCGGGCGCGGGTTCGGGAGCGCGCCGGCCCGGCTGCGCAGGGCGCGGCGGGGCTGCCACGCCCCACCGCCACCGTGCCGCCGTCGGGGGCGAGGGTTCGCGGAACGGTTTCCGCCCGGATGGCCCGGACCGGCGCGGATCACGGAAGGTCCTCTTCGGGATGGGCGGCCAGTCGGGCGAAGGGGACGGGTGGGCGCTTGCCCTCCGGCCCTGCCGGGCGCCGACGGGCCAGCAACGCGGCGGACATGAGGCTCCCGCCGGGCTCGGGCGAGACGCACCCGACGAGGCCGCTCGCGGAGGTCCCCGAGCCCGGGGCGCGGGTCGATCCTGCCCGGGGGTGTCGCGGTCGTCGCGAACCCGCCCGGGGAGGGCCACCGGCGTGCTGGTCCGGCGGCCGCGCGAGCGGACCGCCACCGGAGGAACCCGGCTTCGCCCGCCGTCCGCCCGCGCCGCGCGCCGCGAAGGCGGGCGCACCGTCGAGGCCGCTCGCGGAGGTCCCCGAGCCCGGGGCGCGGGTCGATCCTGCCCGGGGGTGTCGCGGTCGTCGCGAACCCGCCCGGGGAGGGCCACCGGCGTGCTGGTCCGGCGGCCGCGCGAGCGGACCGCCACCGGAGGAACCCGGCTTCGCCCGCCGTCCGCCCGCGCCGCGCGCCGCGAAGGCGGGCGCACCGTCGAGGCCGCCGCGGGGGCGCAGGCCCGGCCCGCGGCGACCGGCTTGGCGGTGACGCCGTGGCGCCGGCCCGAATCGCGAGACTTCCGGACAGCCCATCGCGTCGCCCTGGCCGATGGTCCAAGGGCGATCGGGAACTGCTTCGCTCGGGGTGGGACATGCCGGCCGGCCAGCGTGGTTTTTGGGACGAGGAGGAGAGGCTCCAGGAACGGACCGTCGCGCCGAGCTTTTCCAGCGGATCACCAGGCGGCGGACGTCGAGATCGTCCGCGCCGGGCCGGACGCGTCGCCGGGGGCCGCGGGGCCGCTCGAAGGGTGGGCGGCCGCCGTTCGACCCGGGGCCGATGTTCCGCATGCCGGTGCGTGCCACGGGTGCACGGCCTGTCGCTGGCGCTGACGGCGTTTCGGGTGATCGACCGGCCGAGCTGGATGCGCTTCGGCTGGGCGCCGTCGAGGCCGTGCCGGACGCGAACACGCTCCGGGACTTGCGGGAGGCGCTGATCGCGGCGGGCACGCGCGACGCGCCGTTCGCGCGGCTGGGCCCGGTGATCGCCGAGGCGGGGACCTGCCGATGGCCGGGCCGATCGTGGACGACACGCTGGTGGCGGCGCCGCGCCAGCGGAACGCGGACGCGCAGAAGGCGTGGATCGGGGCGGGCGGGACCGCCGCCCGGATCCGGCCCGAAAAGCCCGCCAAGGGGCGGCGGAAGGACGTCGGCGCGCGCTGGACGGTGCAGTTCTCGAAGGCGAGGCCCGCCGCCGACGGCAAGCCGCGGATCGACAGCGCGATCCCGGCCTGCGGCTACCGCAATCAGGGCCGCGGACCCACCGACACCATCAACCAGTTCGTCAGCCAAGGGGCTCAAGGGGACAGGCAAGGCGCCCATCTGCGTCGATCGGCGGCACGGCATCCTCCGGCGGGCGCAGGTCACCGACGCGGCGGCGCACGGCCGCGGGAGGGTCTGATCGACCAGAACGACACCGCCTCCGACGTCCGGGCCGACAGCGCCTGCCGTTCGGCGGAGAACGAGCGGTTCCTCGCCGGGACGGGCAAGGTCGACCGCATCCATCGCCGCGAGCCGAAGGGCCGGCCGATGCCGAGACCCACGGCCCGGGCGAACGCCGCCAGGTCGCAAGTGCGTGCCCTCCTCGAGCATCCCTTCGCCCGCCGGAAGAGGGTGAGAGGCCGGGTGATCCGGACCGTCGCGCCGGCGCGCGCGGCGGCCGCCGTCACGTTCGCGAACATGGCCTGCGAAGCGATGGTGCCGGCTCGACAGGCCGGTCTGCCCGCCTGAAGCGAAAAGCGGGCCGGAAGCGCACCTCGCCCCCTGCAATCCGTGCCCAGGGTGCTTTCAGACCAGGCCGAACGGTTCCGATCCCGCTCTCGCCCTCGACGCCGAGCGAGGCCCACCGTTGTCGGAGGTCTGAACCTGCCCGGTCGGCGGCGTCCGCGACGGCGTCGGCGCTTCCGGGGGGATCGGCCCCGGTCGTCGCGATCCGTCGGTCGATCATGCCGCGGACGAGGCGTCCCGCCCCCCCGCCGGACCCCGTGATCGGCGAGAGCGGCGCGGAGGAGAGGGCGGAGGCCGATGTGCGCGGCACGGTCGAGGCGCTCCTTTCCGGTGGACGGGACGGTCCCGGCTTCACCGCCCGCGTGCTCGGCGACCGGCGCGTCAGGGAGGCCGGCGGGAGCGAACGGCGTGACGGGGGTGGGGGGAGCGCGACGCCGCGCCGGCGTCAGAGCCGGCGGACGTGGCGACCGATCCGGGCGGCGAGCGCGGCGTGTCCCTCCCGGCGTGTCGTCGAGCGACGGGTCCCACGATCGCGGTCGAGGGCGGCGCGCACGCGGCCTGCGGCCATCTCGCCTGCGGCGTTGGTTGCGGTCGTCGGCGGCGCCCCGGCGGTTCCGGCAGGTCGCCCGTGCCCCTCGCGCTGCGCGCCGTGGCGTCCCTTGCGCCTGGCGGCCCCCTGTCGCCGGCCGGACCCGCGCTTGCCCCCCGAGGCCGCTCGGGGACGCTGCAGCGGCAGGCTGGCGGCGATGGCGCCCGGAGGAGACGTGGTCCCGGGCGTGTTCCTCCGGCGTGCGGGCGGGCGCGGCGACGGGGCCGGCAAGCCGGCACACCGCCGTCCCTCGGGCTTCGGCGGAGGCGCGCTCCCGCCGGTCGCCACGCCGCCGCCCCCGGGCGTGCCCCGCGGGCGGCGGACCATGGGGTCGCGATCCGGCAGGGACCGGGTCAGACGATGAAGTCCTCGGCGAAGCCCGCGCCGGTCTCGTGGCCGATGAAGCCCGCGTCCGTGTCGCCCGTGGCCGCCTCGGCCACGAAGCGGGTGCCCGCCTCGGGTTCGGGCAGCGGCATCGGCTCGTCTGCGCCGTAGGGATCGGCGGGCATCGTGACCTTCTCGAGCGGATCGTCGAAGACGAAGACCATCTCGACCGCGTATGGATCGGCGGGCATCGTCGTTCCCTCGCCGGGCTCGGACGGCTCGATCTCGGGCATGGGCGTGCCGTACGGATCGGCCGGCATCGTCTCGCCGCCTTCCTCGGGGTCGATGGCGCCTTCGGGGGGCGAGCCGCCGATCACGCCGTCGGGATCGGCCGGGATCGACTCGTCCCCGGTCGAATCCTCCTCCGTGTCGTCCGGCTCGCCCTCGTTCGGGTCGCCCTCCCCGGTCCCCGTCTCCTCCTCCGGCTCGTTGCCGTCGTCCTTCTCCGGCTCCTTCGGCTGGCCGTTGCGGGCATCGTCGCCGCCCGTCCTCTCGCCGTTTCCGCTGTTCTCGCCGCCGCCCTCGTCCTCCTGCGTGCCGGCGGCGTCCTCCTTCTTCTCCTTCCCTTCCTCCGTGCCGGCGGGCTTCGGCGGCGCCTGCATCAGCGGCGTGTCGGCGTGCGGGTCCTCGTCCTCGGCGTCCCCGAGGCGGTCGATCACGTCCCGGTGCTCGTCGCCGTCCAGCTCCGCCTCGACCTCGGTGCGCACGGTCTGCGTGTTGAGCCAGTGCGTGAAGCCGTCGATCCCCTCGTCCCCGGTGGTCTGGGGCAAGCCGCCGGTGGCGGCCCGCCCGTCGACCCGGTTCGTCGTCATGTAGTCGACCACGTCGGCGGTCTTGTCCTCCACCTCGGGGGTCGCCTCGCCCGGCCCGCCCGTCGTCTGGAACAGCCCCTCCTGGCCCGGGAAGCCCCGACCGCCGCCCCCCGGGGCGCCGCCGAAGTCGAAGGTCGCGAAATCCTCGATCGCGGCGATCCCGGCGCCCCCATCGCCGCCGAACAGGCCGCCCATCCGGGGCGCCACGTCGGCCGGGACGGCCCCGGTGGCGTCGGCCGCCATGCCCTCGACGTCCGCGGCAACGGCAACGTGTTCGTTCTCCTTCGCAGCGTCCCTCGTCGTCTCGAGCGTTTCTTCCCGATCGGTCTCTTCGGTCTCGACAGAAAAAGCCTTCGTGTTTTCGAGATCGATCTTGATCATTTCGCGTTGCCTTTCGTTTCCCCGGGGCGATGAGTGCCGCCCCCGATGCACCCGGATTTATGACGGCCGGCCGAAGAGGCCCGTGACATGGGTCACGACCATGACGATCGGGCGCCTCGTGCATCGCAGGGGCCGACGGAGGGGTGGGCGAGGGTCTTCACTCGCGGCGGACACGCGATGGCCGGACGGGAGCCGCGGCGGGGGCCGCACGTTACGAACCCTTCACTTGATTGCCACAAATCGCCCCCGTATCTCTCCGGTTGCAGCGAGCACCACCTCGCGTCGCAGCGCGAGCCGACCCGTCAGTCTTGCAACGGAGCATCCCATGGAGAACGTCGTGGACCCGCGTCTGGTCACGATCATCGTCGACATCCTCGGCGTGGAGCGTGACGAGGTGCGCGCTTCCTCACGCTTCCGGGAAGACCTCGGGGCCGACAGCCTCGACGAGGTCGAGATCATGATCGGGGTGGAGGACGCCTTCGGGATCCGCGTGGACGAGAACGACGTCGCCGACATTCGCACGGTGGGCCAGGCGTCGGCCTTCATCGAGGCCGCGCTGAACCGGGCCGGCAGCGCGACCAGCGCCACCGCCATCGTGCCCGGCGACCGCATCGAGGGCGAGGCGGGGGGCGAGAGCCTGACCGGCGGGACGGGCGGCGACACGCTGACCGGTCTCGCGGGCGCGGATGCGCTCGCCGGTGGCGCGGGGCCGGACGTGCTGTTCGGCGGCCCCGGGCCGGACGTGCTGACGGGCGAGGCGGACGCGGACGTTCTGGTCGGCGGCGGCGCGGCCGACAGACTCACGGGCGGTGCTGGCGGGGATCTGTTCGTCCACACCGGCGGGCACGATACGATCACCGACTTCTCGCCGGGCGACAGGCTGGTCATCGCGCCCGACCACTGGATCGGACCGGGGCAGGACCTGGATCGGGGCGAGACGCGGCTGACGACGTCGCCGGACGGGCAGGATGCCGTTCTCGACCTCGGGCCGGCCGGCGGCATCGTCTTCGCCGGAACCTCCCGGGCGGAGGTCGCGGGCATCCTGTCGGCCGGGCTCGTGAACGTCATCGACGGCACGGACGAGCCGGACCGGGTGCGCGGCTCGGGCGGGCCCGACCTCATCCGCGGCTTCGGCGCGGGCGACACCCTCCTCGGCAACGCCGGCGACGACGTCATCGAGGGGGCGGGCGGCGCCGACCGGCTCATCGGCAGCGAAGGGGACGACCGGATCGCGGGCGGCGCGGGCGACGACGCCCTGTCCGGCGACACCGGGAACGACACGCTCCTCGGCGAGGCGGGCAACGACTACCTGACCGGCTGGGCCGACGAGAACCAGCTCTTCGGCGGGGCGGGCGAGGACACGCTCCAGGCCTCCGGCGGCAGCACGTCCATGCACGGCGGCGAGGGGGCCGACCTGTTCCGGGTCGGCGGCGGCGTGGCGACGCTTTCCGACTTCTCGGGCGGCGCGGGCGACAGGATCGTCCTCGAGGCGGCCCTCGGCGTCGCCTCGGCGGACGCCCTCTTCGACAGGGCCGCCAGCTACGACGTCGTGCGCGGCGGCGAGGTGGTCGAGAGCGGCACCGTGTTCGAGCTCGGGCGCGGCAACGAGATCCGCTTCGCCGGGCTCCAGCTGACCGGCAGCCGCGAGCTGTTCATGGAGACGGTCGGGCGCTTCGTCGAGGTGCGCGACGACGGCTTCGGGACGGGCGGCATCCCGGCCCTCTTCGGCGCCGCCGACGACGTGGTGGTGACGGGCGCGGCGGCGGACGCGGTGCGCGCGGGCGCGGGCAACGACCGGATCGCGACCGGCCGGGGCGACGATGCCGTGCTGGGCGGCGCGGGCGACGACACGGCCGCGGGCGGCGGAGGCGACGACACGGCCGTGGGCGGCACGGGCAAGGACCGTCTCGCCGGCAACCGGGGCGACGACGCGCTGTTCGGCGGCACGGGGAACGACACCCTCGTCGGCGGCGCGGGCGACGACGTCAAGACCGGCGGCGCCGGGGCGGACACCTTCGTCGTCGGCAGGGGCCACGACACGATCACCGACTTCACCGCGGCGGACGACCTCGTCATCGAGGTCGAGGACTGCGACGTCGACCCGTACGACCCGGCGAGCACACGTCCCTGCTTTGAGGAGATCATCGTCGAGCCCGGCGGCACCACCATCAGCTTCGGCCCCGACGCCTCGGTCCTGTTCGAGGGGCAGTCGCGAGCCGACCTCGCCGCCGCCCTTTCCGCCGACGCCGATGCCAACGTGATCCGCGGCACCGACGGGCCGGACGAGCTCGACGGCACCGACGGGGCCGACGCCATCGCCGGCCTCGGCGGGAACGACACGCTGAACGGCCGCGCCGGCGACGACACGGTGGACGGCGGCGCGGGCGACGACTGGGTCGAGGACGGCCCCGGCCGCGACGTGCTCGTCGGCGGGACGGGCGACGACACGCTGCGCTTCGTGAACCGCGACGACCGGCGCGGCGAGGGCGGCCCGGGCGACGACATCCTCTCGGCGACCTGGCACTGGCTGGCGGACGGCGTCTTCACCGTGCCGTCGCGAACGATCGAAATGGAAGGCGGCGCGGGCAGCGACATCTTCGTCGTCGGCCACGCGGTCGACGTCCACATCGAGGATCTGACGCTCGACGATATGCTGAAGATCCGGTACTGGGACGATCAGGAAAATCCCCCGACGTACTGGATCAAGAAGGAAACCGCGGACAGCGTCGAGATCGAGTACCAGGGCCTGGGCGTGCAGCGGATCGCCGTCACGATCGACCGGGACGGGAATGCGCCGGCGGACATGTCCGCCCGGGAGATCGTGGAGCTGGTGACCGCCGTCGGCATCGACGGCAACTTGCCGCCCGGCCTCGTGGTCAAGCCCCCGAGCACGAGGATCTGGAGCGAGGTCGTCGAGGGCGACGGGCTCGCGGAGAGCCTCGCGGGCGCCCGGGGGAACGAGCTGATCCTCGGCAGGGGCGGCGCCGACGTCCTCTCGGGCGGCCCGGGCGACGACGGCCTGTCCGGCGGGGCCGGGCCGGACACGGTGTCCGGCGGGCCGGGTGCGGACCGCGTGGGCGGCGGGAACGGCGACGACGTCCTGTCCGGCGGCGCGGGCGATGACCTCCTCGTCGGCGGGTCGGGCGACGACGCGATGACCGGCGGCGCGGGCGCCGACACCTTTTTCTATTCCGGCGGCGCCGACACGATCCTCGACCTCGGCCCGGGCGACCAGGTCGTGCTGGCCCGGCCGGACGGCGCGCCGGGCGACGTGCGCGCGCCGATCGCGATCGCCCGCGTCCTCGACCCGGACGGCGAGGAAGGCACGCGCCTCGACTTCGGCGGCGGCGACACGTTGCTGCTTTCGGGCGTCGCGCCCGGGCCGGCGGCGCCCACCGTGTTCGATCCGCTCGCCGACATGCTCGTCGTGGGGACGAACGGGGCGGACCGCCTCGCGGGCGGCGACCGGGCCGACTGGATCGCGGCCCTCGGCGCGGACGACACCGTGGCCGGGCACGGCGGCAACGACGTGCTCGCCGGCTGGCAGGGCGACGACCGGGTCCGCGGCGGCGCGGGCGACGACATCGTCTCCGGCGACGCCGGCGACGACACCCTGTCGGGCGGCACGGGCGCCGACACGCTCGTCGGCGGCGAGGGAACGGACGTCATGAGCGGCGGGCCGGGGGCGGACCTGTTCCAGGCCGGCCCGGGTGCGACGCGGGTGCTCGACCTCGGGGCCAAGGACCGCATCGAGCTCGCCCCCGCCACCGGCGCGACCGGCCCCCTCGACCGGTTCGTGGAGGCGGTGACCGCCGAGGGCGTCGCGTTCGCCTTCGACGACGGCTCGCGGCTGTTCGTGGACCGCCCGGGCGCGGACGGGGAAGATCGGCAAGCCCTCGTGGACGCCCTGTCGCCCCTCATCGTCCGGCCCTTCGGGGAGACCGGCGGGAGCGAGCGCCACGATGGCGGCCCCGGGGATCAGCGGATCGAGACCGGCCGGGGCGAGGACGCGGTGGACGCGGGCCCGGGCGACGACCTCGTGCGCCTCGGCCGCGGCGACGACCATGCCCTCGGCGGCGCGGGTGACGACACCAAGAACGGCGGCGCGGGCGACGACCTTCTCGGCGGCGGCAGGGGCGGCGACGTCCTGTCGGGCGGGGCGGGCGCCGACATCCTCAAGGGCGGCGCCGGGCCGGACGTCCTGTCGGGCGGCGCGGGAGCGGACGCTCTCGCCGGCGGCGGCGGTGACGACACCGTGACCGGCGGCCCCGGCCCGGACCTGTTCGTCTACGTCGGCGGGGCCGACACGATCGCCGACTTCGGCCGCGGCGACCGCCTCGCCTTCGACGTCCGGGGCATTTCGCCGGAGCGCCTCTCGGAGGCGGTGGCGGGCGCGCGGACGACGGCGGACGGCCTCGTCCTCGACTTCGGCGAAGGGGACCGGCTCACGATCGCGGCCGCGGGCGCCGCGCCCCCCTCCCTCGCGGCGGTGACGGTCGCCGGTCCCGTCGGGACCGCCCCTGCGCCGGCCCTGCCGACCCTGGCGGACTACGCGGACGCGGCGACGGCCCCGGCCCTGCCCGACCTGTCCGCCCTCGCCGCGATCGAGAACGTGGCGGCCCACGACGTCGTCTACGGCGACGAGACGTCGCAAACGGTCGCCACCGGCCGTGGCGAGGACTTCGTCTCCGGCGGGGACGGCGACGACGGCGTCCGCCTCGGCGGCGGCGACGACGTGGGCGACGGCGGCACCGGTGCCGACACGCTGAACGGCGGCGGGGGCGACGACGACCTCGACGGCGGCGCCGGCGCCGACGTCCTCGCGGGTGGATCGGGCGACGACGTCCTCACGGGCGGCACCGGCGCGGACCTGTTCGTCTACGACGGCGGGGCCGACGTCATCACCGACCTCGAGGCCCGCGACCAGCTGCAGATCGCGCTCACGGACGCGCCGCCCGAGCGGATCGAGGCGGCCTTCGCCGCGGCGACCGCGACCCCCGCGGGCACGGTGGTCAGCTTCGGCGGGGGCGACAGCCTCACCCTCGCCGGGGCCGCGCCCGCCGATCCGGCGGCCGTGCCCGATCCGACCCCGTGGCTCGTGCAGCGGCGCGGGACGGAGGGCGACGACGTCCGCCTCGGCGACGGGCGGGGCGAATCCTTCCTCCTCCTCGGCGGCGACGACACCGCCCTGGGTCTCGGCGGCAACGACGAGCTGTTCGGCGCGGCCGGAAACGACCGGCTGAGGGGCGGCGACGGCCGGGACGCCCTGTTCGGCGAGGACGGTGCCGACGACCTGTCGGGCGGCGACGACAGCGACGTCCTGCGCGGCGGCGCGGACGAGGACACCCTGTCGGGCGGGCGTGGCGCCGACGAGCTCGTCGGCGGCCGTGACAGCGACAGCCTCGCTGGCGGCGACGGCGACGACCTGCTGATCGCCTATCACCGCGACGCAGGTGTTCGTGTCCCCGGCTGGGACGGCGTCCTGTCGGCGACATTGTTCGAGACGCTCGACGGGGGGGCGGGCGACGACACGCTCGTCAACGGCGTCGCTGGCCTCAACGACATCCTCACCGGCGGCTCCGGTCAGGACGTGTTCCTGATCAACGCCTTGGGCATCGGCCGCGGCCCGCTGCCGGCCGATCGCACTTGGATTACGGACTTCGAGCCAGGCGACACCTTGGCCTTCGACGTGGCAAGCTTCCCCAACGATTTCGACGCGACCACCCCTCGATCACTATCTCTTGAGTATCGGGTCGTTCAGATTACCCCCTCGACATTTCTGAAACCGCTTGACATCCCGAGCGGGTCGTGGCTGGCCTTGTCCGGGTGGGACATTGACGAAAGTCTTGCCTCGTTGGTTAACCCCTCCGAGATCATGATCTACCTGGGAGAGGATGGACAGCGAATCGACGCAGACGCTCTGTTCGGCGGAGATCGCCCTGCAATCGATTTCATGGAACGGCCGACGCCCGGACCGGTCGCCCCGCGCACGCCCGATCCGGTCTTCACCGGGACGGCGAGCCTCGCCGACGCGGACCTGCCCTTCGCCTGACGCCGCGCGCGGCGACGGCGCCGCATCCGCCAGCCCCCGATCGGGGGCGGCGGGCGCCGGCGCGAGGATCGGACGCCGCCCCCTCAGGCGGCGGCGTCCACGCGGCGCAGGAAGTCGAGGACGACCGCGTCGAACGCGTCCGGCTTCTCGATGTTGGACAGGTGCCCCGCCCCCGCGATGACGTGGAGCGCCGAGCCCGGGATCATCCCGTGGATGCGCTCGGCGAGGGAGACGGGGGTGAGCCGGTCGTCCGCGCCCACCACCACCAGCGTCGGGTGGGCGATCCGGTCGAACAGGACGTCGAGGTCGCCGTTCACGGAGGCCTCCACGGACTTGACGTAGCTTTCCTTGTGGAGGCGGCAGAGGGAATCGACCAGCTTGGCGAAGCTCTCCGCCGTGCCCGTCGGCGAGACGAGGGTGCGGGCGACGGGCTCGGCGATGTCCTTCGGCTCCTTGCCCGCCTCGAGCGGCGCCTTGCGCAGGCGCACGAACTCCGCCTTCGCCTCCTCGGAGAAGTGGGCGAATCCGAGGTGGGTGTCGGCGAGGACGAGCGCCTTCACCCGCTCCGGGTGCGTGGTGGCGAAGGCCCCCGCGATCCGCCCGCCCATGGACAGGCCGACGAGGTGCGCCCGCGCCGCGCCGAAATGGTCGAGGACGCGGCCGACGTCCCGCGCGTAGTCCAGGAAGTCGAGCGGGCCCTCGTAGTCCTCGCTCTCGCCGTAGCCGCGCGCGTCCCAGGCGACGGCGTGGTAGTGGCGGGCGAACGCGGGCAGGTTGTCGTGCCAGTTGCGCTTGTTGCCGCCGATCCCGTGGAGGAAGAGGACGAGCTCCCCCTCCCCCGCCCGGTCGACGGACAGGCGCGGCGACGGGCCGATCGTCTCGGTGGTCCACATGGCTTCCGCCCCGCCGCTCATCCGCCCTCGCGCGTGCCGATCTGTGCCCGCGTCTTCTCCAATTCGGCGATCCGCGCGCGATAGAGGTCGCGGATGCAGGCGACGTCGCCGCCGCAGGCACGCCGCCGGTCCAGGAAGGTGCGCTGGTCGTCGCGCACCGCCCCGCGCATACCCATGAGGGTGCGGGCCTCGATGTCCCGGTAAAGGGCGGCCATCTCGTCGTCGAGGGCGGCGAGGCGGCCGTTTCCGCAGACCGCCTTCTCGTCGGCCGTCGTCGCCTTCGCGCAATCGAAGCTCTGGGCGGCGGCGGGACCGTCGGGAAGGGCGGCGGCGAGCGCGGCGAGGGCGGCGAGAAGCGGAAGGCGCATGGTCGGTGTCCTCGGTGGGTGCGGGCGGCAGATCCTTCGCGGGCGCGGCACGGCACGCGTTGCATCGGGCGCCGGCCGGTGCGATCCATGGAAGGGAACGCCACCGCCCGCAAGGGCTTCCGGAGCCGATCCGCGATGACCCGAGGCTTCTTCCAGCGCGACTTCCGGCGCCAGCCGCCCGCCCTCGCGCCCGCCTACAAGACGTCGGTCACCCGCTCCCCGCGCCTGCCGCTCCTGTCCGTCCCCGCGACGGCGACGGAGGAGACGGGTCCCCTGTTCGGCCCGGACGACTTCGGCCCGCGGGACGCGGACCTCCTCCTCAACGGGCGGGAGACGGGCGATCCGATCGGCGAGCGCATCATCGTCCACGGCCGCGTCCTCGACGAGACGGGGCGGCCCGTCCCCCGGGCGCTGGTGGAGATCTGGCAGGCGAACGCGGCGGGCCGCTACCGCCACGTGAGCGACGATTATCGCGCCCCCGTGGACCGGAACTTCGCCGGCGCGGGCCGCTGTCTCACCGGCGAGGACGGGTCCTACGCCTTCCGCACGGTGAAGCCGGGCGCCTACCCCTGGCCGAACGACCGGAACGCCTGGCGGCCGGCCCACATCCACTTCTCCCTGTTCGGGGAGGGCTTCGCCCAGCGGCTCGTCACCCAGATGTATTTCGAGGGCGATCCGCTGATCCCGCTGTGCCCGATCCTCGGCGCGGTGCCGGACGCGGACGCGCGCGAGCGCCTCGTCGCCCCCCTCGACATGAACGCCGCCGTCCCGTTCGACTGCCTCGCGTACCGCTTCGACGTCGTGCTGCGCGGCCGCCGGCAGACCCCGTTCGAGGACGGGCACGCGAACTAGGATGGCGGAAATGCCCCAGCCCCTCTCTTACCTGAAGGAGACCGCGAGCCAGACCGCGGGCCCGTTCGTCCACATCGGCCTCGTGCCGGAGGTGGCGGGCCTTTCGGTGTACGACCGGCGGATCGGGGCGGAGGTCGCCGCGCCGTCCGTGCCGGGGGAGCGGATCGTGGTGGAGGGCACCGTCTTCGACGGGACCGGCGCGCCGGTGACGGACGCGGTGATCGAGACCTGGCAGGCGGATGCGCAGGGGCGCTACGCCGCCGCCGCCGGCGCCACCCACCCGGGCTTCCGCGGCTTCGGCCGCGTGGCGGCGGACCTGTCCACCGGCCTGTTCCGGCTCGAGACCGTGAAGCCCGGCATCGTCACGGACGGCGCGGCACGGCTCGCCCCCCACATCGCCGTCCTCGTCATGGCCCGCGGCATCAACCTCGCGCTCGCGACGCGCCTCTACTTCGCCGACGAGGCGGAGGCGAACGGCACCGACCCGGTCCTCGCCCGCGTGCCGCCCGCCCGGCGGGAGACGCTCATCGCCCACCACGTCGCGGGTTCCGCGCCCAGCCTCTACCGCTTCGACATCCGCCTCCAGGGCGAGGGCGAGACCGTGTTCTTCGACGTGTGAAGCGCGAGGAGAGAAGAAGAATGGCCGACCCCTGCATCATCACCGTCGCGATCACCGGCTCCGTGCCCCGCAAGAAGGACAACCCGGCCGTCCCCATCACGGTGACGGAGCAGGTGGAATCCACCCACGAGGCGTTCGAGGCGGGCGCCACCCTCGCCCACTGCCACGTGCGCAACGACGACGAGACGCCGACGTCCGACCCGGAGCGGTTCGCTCGGCTGAAGGAGGGGATCGAGAAGCACTGCCCGGGCATGATCGTGCAGCTGTCGACGGGCGGGCGCTCGGGCACCGGGCGCGAGCGGGGCGGCATGCTCCCCCTCCGCCCGGACATGGCCTCGCTCACGACCGGCTCGAACAATTTCCCGACGCGGGTGTACGAGAACGCGCCGGACCTCATCGACTGGCTCGCCGCCGAGATGAAGGCGTACGGCGTCAAGCCGGAGATCGAGGCGTTCGACCTGTCCCACATCTTTCACGCGGTGAAGATGGTCGAGGAGGGCAAGATCGCCCCGCCGCTGCACGTCCAGTTCGTCATGGGCGTGAAGAACGCGATGCCCGTCGACCGCGACGTGTTCGAATACTACGTGCGCACGTTGAAGCGCCTCGCGCCCGACGCGACGTGGACCGGCGCGGGCATCGGCAAGGACCAGATCACCATCAACCGCTGGTCGCTGGAGCTCGGCGGCCACTGCCGCACGGGGCTGGAGGACAACGTCCGCCTCGACCGGGAAACGCTCGCCCCGTCCAACGCGGCCCTCGTGAAACGCGTGGTGGACCTTTGCCCGACGTACGGCCGGCGGCCAGCGACGGTGGCGGAGGCGCGGCGGCTCCTGTCGCTTGCCCCGGCCGGCGCGGCGGTTGCATGATCGGGCCAAGACACGGAAAGGGAGCGAGGGGACGATGGCGGCATTCGACACGGTGATCGCGGGGGGGACCGTCGTGACGGCCGCCGACACCATCCGGTGCGACGTGGCGATCCGGGACGGCAAGGTGGCCGCCCTCGGCCACGACTTCGAGGCGGCCGAGACGATCGACGCCACCGGCCTCCTCGTCATGCCCGGGGGGATCGACAGCCACGTCCACCTCGCCCAGCTGAGCTCGGACGGCTCGGTCATGGCCGACGACTTCGAGACCGGCACCCGCGCCGCCGCCTTCGGCGGCAACACGACGGTGATCCCGTTCGCGCTGCAGGTGAAGGGCCAGTCCCTGCGCGAGGCCGTCACCCAGTACCACGCCAAGGCGGACGGCAAGGCCTACGTCGACCACTCCTTCCACCTCATCGTGTCCGACCCGACGGACCAGGTGCTCGGGCAGGAGCTGCCCGCGCTCGTCGCCGACGGCTACACCTCGTTCAAGATCTTCATGACCTACGACGACCTGAAGCTGGACGACCGGGAGATCCTCGAGGTCTTCTCGGTCGCGCGGGCGACGGGCGCCACCGTCATGGTCCACGCCGAGAGCTACGACGCAATCCGCTACCTGACGGACCGGCTCGAGCGCGCGGGCCGCACCGAGCCGCGGGAGCACGCCGTCTCCCGCCCCGCCGCCGTGGAGCGGGAGGCGACGCACCGGGCGATCTCCTTCGCCGAGCTCGTGGACGTGCCCATCATGATCGTGCATGTGTCCTCGCGCGACGCCATGGAGCAGATCCGCTGGGCGCGCGAGCACGGCCTCAAGGTCTTCGGCGAGACGTGCCCGCAATACATAACCCTGACGGCGAAGGACCTGGAAGGCCTCAACATGGAGGGGGCGAAGTACGTCTGCAGCCCGCCGCCCCGCGACGAGGACAGCCAGAAGGCGATCTGGGAGGGCATCCTGACGGGCGTGTTCCAGACCTTCTCGTCCGACCACTGCCCGTTCCATTTCGGCGGCGTCACCGGCAAGCAGAAGGAAGGGGCGCGCACCTCCTTCCGCTGGGTGCCGAACGGCATCCCGGGGGTGGAGACGCGCCTGCCGATCCTGTTCTCGGAAGGGGTGTCGAAGGGCCGGATCGACCTCAACACGTTCGTCGCCCTGTCGGCCACCAACCACGCCAAGATGTACGGCCTGCACCCGAGGAAGGGCACCATCGCGCCGGGCTCGGACGCCGACATCGCCCTGTGGGACCCGGACCGCAAGGAGACGCTGCGCCAGGAGATCCTCCACCACGGCTGCGATTACACCCCGTGGGAGGGTTTCGAGGTGACGGGCTGGCCGGTGATGACCATGGTCCGCGGCAAGGTGGTCACGAAGGACGGCGACCTCCTCGGCCCCATCGGCCACGGCGCCTACCTGACGCGCAACCTGTCCGACATGGCCCGCCCCCTCGGCCGCCTGGTGACCGACTTCGAGCCCGCCCCGCGCCTCACGCCCTGAGCAACCGTTCCGCTCCCCCGGGCGGCACGACGGATCGACATGCCGGCGGCGCGGGCCCGCCGGAACCGCGCCGGGCGCGGGGGCCGTGCCGAGGCCGGAGAACCGACGCCGCCCGCGCCGGGCCGAGGATTCTCCGCCGTCGGCGCGCTCAATAGACCTGCGGAATGTAGAGCTCGTCCGGCAGCGTCTGCCGGTCGTACCCCTCGTTGTAGACCCGCTCGGGCAGCTCGATCCGCTCGTAGGGCACCTCTTCGTACGGAATCTGCGACAGGAGGTGGTGGATGCAGTTGAGGCGGGCGCGGCGCTTGTCGTTGCCCTCCACGATGTACCACGGCGCCTCGGGAATGTTCGTGCGTTCGAACATGTCCTCCTTGGCCTTGGTGTACTGCTCCCAGCGGACGCGGCTCTGCAGGTCCATGGGCGAGAGCTTCCACTGCTTCATGGGGTCGTGGATGCGCATGAGGAAGCGCATCTGCTGCTCCTCGTCCGTGATCGAGAACCAGTACTTGATCAGGATGATGCCGGAGCGCACCAGCATCCGCTCGAAGTCCGGCACGTCGCGGAAGAACTCCTCCACCTGCCGCTCCGAGGCGAAGCCCATCACCCGCTCCACGCCCGCGCGGTTGTACCAGGAGCGGTCGAACAGGACGATCTCGCCGCCGGCCGG
>CAZJNX010000103.1:12859-16960 GCA_964547415.1 uncultured Hyphomicrobiales bacterium | reverse complement strand
CCCCCGCCCGATGCCGAGCCAGCCACTTGTACGCCGTGCGTGCGGACACGCCCGCGACCGTCGCCGCATCGACGACGCGCCGTCCCTCTTCGCGAACGCGGCGAACCAGAAGGATTCGACCATGATGGGTCATGCGGGCATTCTTGTGCACGTCCATCCGGGTGCTCTCCGGTCGGGGCTGTTCGGTATGGCAACCACAGCCTCACATCCCGGCCCCGGATGAACAACCTTCATAGTAGCCACAGCTAGCGATCCACGATCGCGACACAAGGCGCGGAAGCGCGCGCCCGGCCGAAGGAGCGCTCGCTCGCGGACGGCTGGACAGGAGCGAGCGATCGCGGCTACCGAAAAGCCGTGAGACGTTGGCCTCCCGCCCTTCAGGATCGGCTCCGCGCCCGAATGACCGCACCCTACACCATCGTATCCGCCGGCCCAGTACGGATCGGCAACCACCTGCCGCTCTCGGTGATCGCCGGGCCCTGCCAGATGGAAAGCCGGGAGCATGCGCTCGCCGTCGCGGAACGGCTGAAGGAGATATGCGGGAAGCTCGGCCTCGGCCTCGTCTACAAGACGAGCTTCGACAAGGCGAACCGCACCTCCCTCTCCGGCCGGCGCGGACTGGGGCTCGAGGCCGCCCTGCCCGTCTTTTCCGAGATCCGCGAGCGGCTCGGCCTTCCCGTCCTCACAGACGTTCACGCGCCCGATCAGTGCGCCCCCGTCGCCGACGTGTGCGACGTCCTGCAGATCCCCGCCTTCCTGTGCCGCCAGACCGACCTTCTCGTCGCCGCCGCCCGCACGGGGCGCGTCGTCAACGTCAAGAAGGGCCAGTTCCTGGCGCCCTGGGACATGGCGAACGTGGTGGCCAAGATCACCGGCAGCGGCAACCGGAGCGTCCTCCTCACCGAGCGCGGCGCCTCTTTCGGCTACAACACCCTCGTCTCCGACATGCGCGCCCTGCCGATCATGGCAGAGACCGGCGCGCCGGTCGTCTTCGACGCCACCCACTCGGTGCAGCAGCCCGGCGGCCTCGGCGGGTCGTCGGGCGGGCAGCGGGAGTTCGTGCCGGTGCTGTCGCGCGCGGCGGTCGCCGTCGGCGTCGCTGCCGTCTTCGTGGAGACCCACGAGGACCCGGACAACGCCCCCTCCGACGGGCCGAACATGGTTCCGCTCCACGAGATGGAGCCGCTCCTCGCCTCCCTCGCCGCGATCGACGCCCTCGTGAAGGGCGGCGCACCCCCCTCCCCTTCTCATACCGGCGCGCCAAGTCGCTGATCCGACGCGGGCGGGCTTCGCCCGGGCGCCGCCCCCGCTCGTCGGCCGCTCCGGAAGGCGCGGCGGAATCATTCGGGCGCCCCCCGCCGCTCGTAGAACTTGGCGCAGAAGGCGACGAACGCGACGTCGGGCTTTCTGGGCGGCGTCTTGCCGGAGGTGGCGAGCCAGTCCTTCCACTCCTTCTCGATGAAGTAGGGATCCCAGCCCGGCGCCACCTCGCGCGCCTCCTCGTAGGTGTCCCCGTCGAGCACGATGGCCTCCACCCAGTCGGGCAGCGCGGCCTGCCGGCTCATGGTCTCGCGGTTCACGAAGGTGACCTGGTCGCGCTCTTCGTCGAAGGTGACGAGGTAGTCGGGCAGGTGGTCGGTGGCCGCGGTCTCCTTCAGGAGGTAGCGGAAGTGCTTCAAGGGGCTCTTGGAGCCGGACTTCTTGAGAAGAAGGGCGACCGAGCACGTCCACTCCTTCTTGGCGCCGCAGTGCTTGCGAGCGAGCTCGTAGAGGCGGCGCTCTAGCGGCTTGCGCAAGCGGAAATAGTTGGGGTGGAGGGTGAGGACGGCGCGGGCGCGGATGGCGTCGAACACCCAGTCGGACAGCACGATCTCGCAGGAGAGCATGCGCCCGTCGAGCCCGTGCTTGCGGCGGATGGAGGAGGCGTCGATGAGGCCGAAGCCGTCGGTGTAGTCCATGTCGCCGACGCGGATGTTGGTGCGGATGCGCGTGCCCTCCAGCCGGTCGAGGGATTCCACCAGCGCGGCGTAGTCCCGCCCCGACGTTCCCCGGTTGGTGAAGCACAGAAGATCGTGGCTGTTGATGCGCACCCGGCGCGACACCGCCTCGCCCAGCTTCAGCTTCGCCATGATCTGCGAGATGCAGTAGATCAGGATATCCTTGTCGTAGATCGTGGCGAGACCTTTGACGCTCGGCGTGACCTCCAGCCAGTTGCCGTTGTGCTCGTAGCGGCGGACGGTCGTCTCGGGTTTCTTGGAGAGCGAATAGAACGGGTGCTCCATCTGCGGCATGAGATCCTTCAGGACCGCATCCGCGACGTCGCAGATGAACAGGTCCTGCTGGGGATGCCTCTCGGGCAGGAGGGGGCTCGCCGAATCGATCTCCATGGACAGGAGTTTCGTGGTTTCGGTGACCAGCGTCAACGGTTCGTGGTTTCAGTGACCGCAGGGACCGGATTCGTGGTTTCCGTGACCCTGCCGCGAGATTCGTGGTTTCAGTGACCCGAAATCGTGGTTTCAGTGACCAAGATTCGTGGTATCGGTGACCGGCACTCGGGAATCGCCTTTATCGATCAACGCCTTGGGTAGCGCCGAAGAGCGCCTAACACATTTTCTAACACAGAACTTAACACCCGGAGGCGCCCGCAGCGGCCGACGGGGCACCGGCGTGCCCGCACGCCAGCGCTCCGCAAGGGAGGGGAACCGCGCGACCGATCCGGTGAGCGCGTTCATAGGGTCGGTGAGACAATCGGCTGAGCGCGAAGACCGGGTGAGTCGACGAACCCGGTCGGGGAGAAAATCCGGTTTCGCCGCCAACCGGATGAACCGGCTTACCGGGTCAGTGCCAGTCCTCGAAGAGCCGGGCCTGGCGGGCAGGCGTCTTCTTGCGGCAGAAGCCGAGGAAGGCGGCGTCCGGACGGTCGGGCGCGCGGCCGGTCGCCCTCACCCACTCGTTCCACTCCGCCTCCAGCGCGGCGAGCGCGATCCCCTTGTCGGCGGCGATCGCCTGGGCCTTGTCGAGAGTCTCGGGCTTCAGGGGCAGGCGCCCCGCGAAGGCACCGGCGGCGGGAAGGATGGGCTCGAACTCCACGAGATCGTCCTTCAGCGCGATGCGGTAGTCCGGCACGTGCCCGTCGCGGATGATCTCCTTCAGGAAGAAGCGGAACTTCTTGGCCGGCGCGTTGGAGCCCACCTTCTGCTGAAGCCGCCCGATCCCGATGCGGAACGGGCCTGACCGGCCGGAGCGTCCGGGCCGCGGATCGCCCCCGTGCTTTCGGGCGAGTTCGTAGATCCGCCGCTCGAGCGGGCGGCGCAGGCGGAAGTAGCGCGGGTTGATGGTGAGCACCTCCATCCCCTTCACCGCCCGGAACGTCCAGTCCGACACCTTGATGCGCACCCGCGTCATGCGCCCGAACGGGGAAAGGCGCCCGTCCCTGCCCTTCCGGTCGATCTCGAATTCCTCGATGAGCCCGAATCCGCGGGTCTGGATGTGATCGCCGGTGGGAATGTCGGTGAGGATCACGGTGCCCTTGAGGCGCACCAGCGCGTCCTCGAAGCGCTGGTAGCTCTCCCGGTTGGTCCGCCAGTTGGTGGCGACCATCACCTCATGGGCCGACAGGTCCACCCAGGGCGTGATCTCGGCGCCCGCGTTGAGGTCGTGGACGAGCTTGGAGATCGCGTAGAGCAGGATGTCCTTGTCCATGATCGTCGCGAGCCCCCTCCCCGACGGCACGACGCGCAACCGCGCCCCACCGAGGTCGTAGGATAGCTCGCGCATGTCCGGCTTCACCGAGAGCGAGAAGACCGGATGCTCCATGGACGCCATGTCGTCCTTCGGCGCCGCGTCGGCGACGTCGAGGATGAAGAAATCGCGGTGCGGATGCCTGTCCGGCAGAAGCTGTCCCATGGCCGGCAGGATTCCGCGATTCGGCGTTCGGGGAACCCGCCTTCGTCGATTCGGGAACCGTTTTTCGTCGGTCCGGGAACGCGCATTCGTCGATCGGGGAACCCCCTCCCCCGCTCCGCCTGTCCTTTTGGCGACCCCCGCCTGCAAGCCCGCGGATTCGCCCCTGCAAGCCCGCGGATTCGCCCCTGCAAGCCC
>CAZJNX010000103.1:0-12759 GCA_964547415.1 uncultured Hyphomicrobiales bacterium | reverse complement strand
CCTGCAAGCCCGCGGATTCGCCCCTGCAAGCCCGCGGATTCGCCCCTGCAAGCCCGCGGATTCGCCCCTGCGGGAACCCGGAATCGCCCCTGCGGGAACCGGGGAATCGCCCGTCCGGGAACCGGGAATCGCCCCTGCAGGAACCCGAACGGCTCCTGAAAATCGAAATACCCGTGAAAAATGAGGAGGATAGTAAGACAGGTCCATGACCGTAACACACACTAACACTCTCTCTAACCTGATCTAACACAGGGCAGACCTGTGGACGGCCTGTGGACAAGCGGTGTCTTCGCGGACGATCACCTGCACGGCTTGCGAGTGGACAGCGACGCGCTACCCGCAAGGCCCATCGGCAGAACCCTTCACGATACCCCCTCACATCCACGTTTCGTCCGTCCCTGAACGAAAGGGGTCGGCCAAAGAGTGGAGAAAGAATTCAGAAAACGATCGGATCGAATGGAATATCCGGTATATCAAAACACCCGGTGTTCATTGAAACCCGGTGTCCGCGACTACCCAATCACCACAAAAACCGGATAAACCGTGATACCGAGACAGGTCGCTACAGATCAACAATATGATCCGATCAAATCGATGACCCGATAAACGCGATCATCCGGTAAGGCGACAAATCCGTTGACGGAGCTAACCGGGTTATCCTCATTACCCGCTTAGCTAAAACATCCGATGTTCACGCGCACCGGATTATCCAGCATATCCCGATCGTGCAAATGACCGGATATGTCCACTAACCCGGCAAGAAACGAAACCCGTGCGACGGAGCCCATGACGGTCAGGACGGCTGGAACCCGATGTTCGAACAGCGCACCCGATGACCGCGCCCGCAAACAAATCCGGTATAGATCATAACCCGGGTTTGCGAAGCACCCGATTTCTATACCAACCGGGAAGCGGCAAGGCGGCAGGGGATGACGGTGACGATCCGGTTGCCGCGTTCACCGATCGGTGAGACTTCTTACCGGATAATCCAGCCGACCGACACTATAACGGAGGCCCGTCATGCCCGTGATCGTCATCGCCTCGCCCAAGGGCGGGGCCGGAAAGAGCACCACGGCCGTCCTCCTGGGAACCGAGCTCGCTCGCGCGGGTGCGACCGTCACCCTCGTGGACTGCGACCCCAACCAGTCGCTGTCCCTATGGGCGAGTCGCGGACCGCTCCCCCCCGGCATCGCCCTCGTCGCCGACGCCACCGAATCGACCATCGTGAAGACCATCAAGCGGCACGACGCGGACGGCAGCGTCGTGGTCGTCGACCTCGAGGGCGTCGCCTCGCGGCTCGTCTCGCGCGCCATCAGCCAGGCCGATCTCGTGCTGATCCCGATGCGGGCCACGACCCTCGACGCGACGGTCGGGGTGAGGGCGGTCGCGCTCGTCGCCGAGGAGGAGGAGGCGCTCGGCCGCGCCATCCCGCACGCCATCGTCTTCACCATGACGCGCGCCATCCGCTCCAAGCAGCACTCCGAGATCGAGCGCTCGCTGAAAGGGCAGGGGGTCGACGTGATCGAGCCCTCGCTCATGGAAAGGGCGGCCTTCTCCGCACTCTTCGAATACGGCGGCGACCTTTCGACGATGCCCGCCCACGGCAACGTCGCGGCGGCGCGCGCCAACGCGGAAGGCTTCGCCTCGGCAGTCTACGGCCGCCTCGCGGCGCTGAAGGAGGCCGCATGAGCGAGCACAAGCCCTTCGCCATCGATCTCGCCAGGCTGCGCACGCGCCACAAGGCGACCGACTCGGTCGCCGTCGCCGGCGTCGACGAGGCGGGTGAGCGGCACGGTTTCGTCTCCCGGGAGACGGGCCGCCGACGCGGCCGCCGCCCGAGCCCCCGGACCGGCCAGGTCCACGCCAAGGTGCTGCCCCATGTCGCCGACGAGATCGCCGACGAGGCCCGCCGCCGCGGCGTGACCCAGGGCGTGGTCCTGGAGGAGGCCTGGGCGCTCTACAGAAGACATGCCGGACTCGACGAGCCGGAAGGGGAGGGGGGCTCCGGCACGGCCACCGGCTGAGACGCGGCCCGTCCGGCCAGCGGGCCTTTCCTTCGGGGCCGGGCCGTGGCAGTCGCTCCCTCCCGAACGACACCGCCTCACGACGGGTGATGTCCGGCCACGACGAACCCACCGCCCGCACCGCCGCGGAGACGACCGACAGGATCATGGAAGCGCTTCCCCTCCAGTCGCGTGCCCACGGCGGCGGGCCTCGCGTTCTCGTGACCTCGCTGGACGCGCCGCCCCGTCACGGCGGCGTCGCTGTCATGGCGCACCACCTCGCCGACGCCTTCGCCGGGATCGCGGACTGGAGCGGGCTCCTGGGCCCCGCCGGAACCCACCCGCCCGCCGGACGGCCCTGTCGCTACGTCGCCATCGAGGATTTCGAGTCCGTCACCCCCGCCGCCTCCGACGCGGCGCGCGAGAAGGAGCGCGTCGCCGATCTCCTAGGGACCGTCGTGGCGCGCTACCGCGTCGACGCCATCCTCCTCGCGCACGCCTACCGCTACGGAGAGGGCGCCCTCGCCGCCGCACGGCGCGCGGGCATCGCCATCGGCTGTCTCGTCCACGGGCTCGAGGTCGCCCATCTCCTCGCCCCGCGGCCCGTGGACAGGAACAGGGCGCGGCAGGAAAGGGCCGCGCGGCTGCGCCGGCTCCTCGAGAGCGTCGATGCGCTCTTCGCCAACAGCCGCGCCACCGAAGCGATGCTGCGCGAGGCGGGCGTCGCCGCGCCCGCGCTCGTGTGCGGCGTCGGTCTCGCGCAGGAGGATTTCGAACGCGAGGTCGCCTCGAGCCCCGTGGTGGACCCGGCCGAGCGCCGCCGGCGCCGCAAGCGCGAGGGCTTCGGTGAGGGACCGCTCATCGTCTCGGTCGGCCGGCTCGTGGCGCACAAGCGGGTCGACCGTCTCCTGGCGCTTCTTGCGCGTCTGCCGGGTGCCGAGGCGGCGATCGCCGGGGAGGGGCCGGAGCGACCCGTTCTCGAGGCGCGCGCCGCGGCCCTCGGCCTTTGCGAACGCGTCCGCTTCCTCGGCAACGTGAGCGAGGAGAAGAAGTGGGCGCTCCTGCGGGCGGGCGACTTCCACGTCCTCTTCTCCGAGCGCGACCGGCTTCACGGCGCCTACGAGGGCTTCGGGATCTTTCTCCTGGAGGGATGCGCGGCCGGCTCTGTGACGCTCAGCTCGGGCGTCGACGGAATGGCCGACTTCGTCGTGACGGCGGGGGGCGGCGTCGTTCTCGACGTCGACGCGAGGCCGGACGAGGCCGCGGCGCGGGTGGCGGCCCTCGCCGCGAACGCCGAGGAGCGGTCCGCCGTCGTGGTGCGCGGTCGGGCCGCCGTCGCGGAGCGCTATCTGTGGCCCGCGGTCGCCACGCGCATCCTCCATGGCCTCGGCGGACGGCAGAGCGGAACGGTGGGGCCGACCGCGGCGGGGGCCGCCGGATGAAGGCCGACGCCGGCCTCCGCTTCGACGCCAGGATCGAGGCGGTGCTCGCCGATCCGGCGCGGGATCTTCTCGTCCTCGCCGACAAGTATCCGCCCAAGAGCGTGGGCGGGGCCGAGGTGAGCCTCCACCTCGTCATGCGCCAGGCCGCCTTCGTCTCGCGCGTCGTCGTGGCGGTGTTCGATCCGGACGTTCCGGTGCCGCGCCTCTATCACCAGGACGGCGTGCCGGTCCTCGCGCTTCCGGACGCGGCGGGCTGGCCGCTCCACCGCCGCACGATCGCGGACTATCGCCGCGCGCTCGCCAGAGGGAAGGGGGCGCGCGCCCGCCTCGAGTACGCGGAAGGGGCGAAGGTCCTCCTCGCCGGAGGGCCGCTGCGCGACCTGCCCGACCGTGCCTCGGCGATGGCCTTTCTCCTCGGGCGCGAGCCGGCCGGGGGCGTCGCCTTCCACTTCGCCCTCGGGCCGCGCTCGGGCTGGCTGCGGGCCCGCGCCGTGGGGCCCGTCATCGCGGCGATGCGCCCGCGCGCCGTCCTTCTCGACAATGCGCGCAGCATCCTTCTCGCCGAGGCGGTCAGGGCCGCCTGTCCCGACCTCAGGCTGGTCGCCGTGGTGCGGGACAACCGCTTCCACTGCGCGCGCCAGAGCCAGTCGGTCAGCATCGACGGCGTGGCCTGCACCACCTGCGCCTTCGGCTGCGCCCCGCACGACGCGGAGGGCGGGCGGCTGCGCACGGCGTTCCACAGGCGGCACCTGCGCAAGACGGCGGCGCGGCGGCAGGCGGCCCTGCGCGTGGCCGACCTCGTCGTGGTGACGAGCCGCTATCTGGAACGCTCCGTCGCGCCGCTGGTCCCGCCGGGCCGCCTGCGCCGCATCCCGAACCCCGGGGAGGACGTGTCCATGGTCGCCCGTGCCATCCGCGGCGTGGGCGAGGCGCCGGGGGAGAACGTCGTCGTCGTCGGGATGCTGAACGAGGCGAAGGGGCAGCTGCGCTTCGTGCGCGAGGCCGCCGACTGGCTGCGCGGCGACCCGGCTCGCCGCATCCATCTCGCCGGCCGCGGGGAGGCGACGGCCCGACGGATCGCCGCGTTCGCCGAGGAGGCCGGCCTCTCCCGCCAGATCGTGCTCCACGGCTTTCTCGGGCGGGCGGACGTTTTGCGTCTGATGCGCTCCTGCCAGGTGGTGGCCGCGCCCACGCTATGGCCCGAGCCCTTCGGCCGCACGCCGCTCGAGGCCGGGCTCGCCCGCCGCCCGGTGGTCGCCTTCGCCAAGGGCGGCCTCGCCGAGAGCATCGTCGACGGCGAGACGGGCTTTCTCGTCGCGCCGGACGATTACGCCGCCTTCCTCGACAGGGTGGGGCGGCTGATGGCCGATCCCGCCCTCAGGACCGCCATGGGCACGGCGGGGGCGCTTCACATCGGCCGGCTCTTCTCGGTGGAGCGCTCGACCGACCTTCTGGAGGCGCTGTTCCGCGACCTCGGCCGAGGGGAGGGGGATCGGCCGGTCGGGCCGAACCTTGCGAACTTCAGACAAGTCGGAACGTCGTGATGGTATGACACTTCGGCCGAACAGCGCCCGGCCATCGAATGCGACGTCGCTTCAGGCGATGGTAAGGGTTCCGATCATGACCCTTGCTCCAGAGCCGCTTCGATGCGGGCGACGTCTTCGACATTATTCAGTTCCCAGAACAGCCGGCCGCGCGCGTCGACCTCGACGCAGGCCACCGGAGTGCCGTTGACGAGAAAGCGCAGTTGCTCGAGCCCTTCGAGGACCTCGAGCGTGCTGACCGGAGTCGAGGCGTAGGACTCCAGCGCGCTGGGGCGGTACGCGTAGACGCCGACGTGGTGGAAGACCGGGATCGGCTCGGGAACCGTTCCACTGTCGACGTAAGGCAGCACTTCCTTGGAAAAGTACAGGGCCTTGAAGGCTTCGTCGAACACCACCGTGGTTCCGCCGACGCGCCCATTGCGGCGATCCTCAAGGAAATTTTCGTAGGTTTTCCGGTCACAACGAAGAACCGGAGTCGCGACGTCGACGGATGGATCGTCCTTCATGCGCTGGATCAGCGCCTCGACGAACCAGGGTGGTGTGAGCGGCGCATCACCCTGCAAGTTCATCACCAGATCGGGGCGCGCGCCATCCAGGTTGCGCAGGGCATCTGCGCAGCGCGCCGTGCCGTTCTCACAGCTTTCGGCGGTCATCACGACTTCTGCACCAAAGCGGCGGGCTTCGTCGGCGATACGCTCGTCGTCGGTTGCGACATAGACGCCGTCGACGCCTTTGATCCGGCAGGCTGCTTCCCAAGTCATCCGGATCAAGCTCTTACGGCTGCCGTCAGGCTGACGCAGTGCCACGAGCGGCTTGCCCGGAAAGCGGGTGGAGGCATAGCGGGCGGGAATAATCACGTCGGTCTTCATGATGATCTCGTGCCATCCCGTTGAGCCATTTCGGGCGGCGGTAGAAGCCCGCGCGGCGCCTGAGCGGAACCCACGCGCGACAAGTCTACGATTTGGCGCGCCGGTATGAGAGCGAAGCCGTCGACGACCAGGAAGAGCAGGGTTTGTTTGACGATTCTGATTGGTATGACGCAAACATCGAACAATATCCGAAATCCGAGCTCTTTAAAGACTTACATCACTCCCGCGCGGAGGAAATCATGCAAGTGTACCACCCCGACCGGCCGACGGTCGTCGTCGATGACAAGGAGCGCCTGAACCTTGTGTTCGTTGGCGAGCGCCAGCGCCTGCGGCGCGAAAATATCGGGCGTGACCGTCACGGGATCGACTGTGGCAATGTCGAACGGCCGGCGCTGCATCAAGTCCGAGAGATTTCGACGCAGGTCGCCATCCGTGATAACGCCTTTGAGCACACCACCTTCAGTCAAGGCGGCGATGCCAAATCCTTTCGATGTCATTGCCAGAAGGACTTCTTCGATAGTCGCGTCTCCGTCTAGTACTGGAACAGAATCGCCAGTATGCATTATCTCTGAAACGATCTTCATCTGTGCCCCTAATTTTCCACCAGGATGGAATAGGCCGAAATCCTCCGGCATGAAACCTCTCTCCTCCATCAGGGCTACGGCCATAGCGTCACCCAAAGCCATGGTCAGAGTGGTCGAGGTAGTCGGTGCCATGCCGAGCGCGCAGGCCTCCGGCATCTTGGGCAGGGTCAGACGAAAATCGGCCGCCTTCATCAATGTGCTGTCGGAGTTCGAAGAGATTCCTATCATTGGGATCGCGAATCGCTTGGCGTGATAGATAAGATCTCTCAGTTCGGATGTCTCACCAGAATTGGAGATCAGAAGGCAGATGTCATCCTCGGTTATCATACCGAGATCGCCATGGCTGGCTTCTGCGCAATGCACGAAATACGACGGAGTGCCGGTGGAGGCGAAAGTCGCCGCGATCTTTCGTCCGACGTGCCCGGATTTGCCGATGCCGGACACGATAACCCGCCCCTTCGAGACAAGGACGCGTTCCACCGCGGCGGTGAAATCCGCGGGAAGATGGTCGACCATGTAGGCCAGTGCGTCGGCCTCCGTCTTCAGCGTACGCTTCGCCGAGTCGAGCGCACTCACGGCCCTGGAGGGAGCGTGTGGTTTCATGTCCCTTAATCGTATGGTGGTGGGGCCGAGACGGAGGACTCCGTCCGTGGATCCCGTTGCGGACGCCGACGCGCACGCGCGGCGGAGTATGCGGGATCCGACGCGGAATTTCCATCGCCCTTCCGGAGGGCGAAAGGCACCGGATCGGGGCGATCGGCTCGGCGGAAAGCCCAGCAAAGGCAAGTGTGGCGGGCGAGAGTCGGGCAGCGGCGCGCCGAGCGCACCGACCCGCACACCAACGGGCCGGCAACGGGCCCCGCAAGGCCTTTTTGCGTCATGCGAGCCTCGATCGCTCTTCGAATCCCGACAGCACGAACCGCTCAGTGTGATTCACACTGAGCGAAGAGCAATCACGCCAGGACGAGGTCTGCGGCCTCGCTGGCAAGGGCGGAGGATCCGAAGCGCTCAGTACGACGAAAGCGGCCGCTTCCTTCTCGGCTCTCGGCGTACAGGGCACGCCGATCATGTCGATAACCGGATTGTGCAATTAATCCGGTTATCGATCTCGATTGCAACCCGTTGCAACATTCGGCGGATCGATCAGGGGCGTATTCTGGCGCCGCCTCGCGCCAGAATCGCCCGTGTGCCGAACACCGGCTCGACCTTCCCGCGGCGGTTGCCGGTGAGCGGAGAGCGCGGCCCCGATCACGTGTGCCACGCACGAGGGAGCACCGCATGAAGACGATGCATCGGTGCGACGATCCTCGCGATTCCCCTTCGGACGCACGTTTTTGCGAGATCGCGGCGGTACGCCCTGCCAATCGAAGAGTGGCCCCTTGGCATCACCGCCCGAACGAGGGCAAGGTATCGTTCATCGTGTCGTTTCACTCAGCAGGCTCTTCGATCGCGGGACGGTCCCGGCGCGGCAGCGATCCGGTGGCATGGAGAACGGGGATGGCTTCGACCATCCCGCGCGCCACACGGGAGGCGGTGCAATGGACCTGAGTGATGCCCGCATCGCCGTCATCGGGCTCGGCTACGTGGGCCTGCCCCTCGCGGTGGCGTTCGGAAAGCGCCGGTCCGTCGTCGGCTTCGACGTCGATCCGGCGCGGATCGCCGCGCTCGAGGCCGGGCACGACGCCACCGGCGAGGTCGACGCCGCCGATCTCGCCGCCGCCCGGCACCTGACCTTCACCTCGGATCCGGACGCACTGGGGGTGGCCGACGTCTTCATCGTCGCGGTGCCGACCCCGGTGGACGATGCGAAGCGGCCGGACCTGTCCATTCTCGAGCGGGCGTCGGCGACGGTCGGGGCGGCCATGCGGCCGGGCGCCGTCGTCGTCTACGAGTCCACGGTGTTTCCCGGCTGCACCCGCGAGGTCTGCGTGCCGATCCTGGAGCGGACCTCGGGCCTCGCGCTCGACCGGGACTTTTTCGTCGGCTACAGCCCGGAGCGGGTGAACCCCGGCGACAGGGCCTACAGGCTCGAGACCATCACCAAGGTGACGTCCGGCTCCACGCCCGAGGCGGCGGAGGCGATCGACGCGCTCTATGCGGCAATCGTGGAGGCGGGCACCCACAGGGCCGCCTCCATCGAGGTGGCCGAGGCGGCGAAGGTGATCGAGAACACCCAGCGCGACCTCAACATCGCGCTCATGAACGAGCTTTCCGTCATCTTTCACAGGCTGGGGCTCGACACGAAGGAGGTGCTCGACGCCGCGCGCACCAAGTGGAACTTCCTGCCCTTCGGCCCGGGCCTCGTGGGCGGTCACTGCATCGGGGTCGACCCCTACTATCTCACCTACCGCGCCCAGCAGATCGGTCATCATCCGGAGATCGTCCTCGCGGGCCGCCGCATCAACGATTCCATGGGCGCCGTCGTGGTCGACCGCGTGATGCGCCTCATGATGGGGCGCGGCTTTCCCGTGGTGGGAAGCCGCGTGCTCGTGATGGGGCTCACCTTCAAGGAGAACTGCCCCGACGTGCGCAACACGCGCGTCGTCGACATCGTGACGGAGCTCCGGTCGCTCCACGCGACGGTCGACGTGTGGGATCCTTGGGTGGACCGGGAGGAGGCGCGGCGCGAGTTCGGCCTCGATCTCCTCGAGGAAACGCCGGAGGACGGGCGTTACGACGCGATCGTCGTCGCGGTCGCCCACCGGGATTTCATCGCGCTCGGCGCGGAGCGGATTCGCCGGCTCGGCACGGCGGGTGCCGTCCTCTTCGACGTCAAGAGCGTATTCGACAGGACAGACAGCGACGGGCGGCTGTAGAGATGAGGGTCCTCGTCACCGGAACCGCCGGCTTCATCGGCTTTCACACGGCAAGGCGCCTGCTGGAGCGCGGCGACATGGTCGTCGGCTTCGATTCGGTGAACGACTACTACGACCCGGCCATCAAGGAGGCGCGCCTTTCGCTTCTGGAAGAGACGGCGCGCCGCACCAACGCGGGCTACGAGTTCCGCCGCGCCAACCTCGCCGACGAGGACGCGGTGAGGGACGTCTTCGCACGCCACGACTTCGACCGCGTGATCCACCTCGCCGCGCAGGCGGGCGTGCGCTACAGCCTCGTCAACCCGCACGCCTACGTGGAGGCGAACCTCGTCGCCTTCACCAACGTGCTGGAGGCCTGCCGGCACGCGAACGTACCCCACCTCACCTACGCGTCGACGTCGTCCGTCTACGGCGCCAACACGACGATGCCGTTCTGCGAGCACGCGGGCGTCGCCCACCCGCTCCAGTTCTACGCCGCCACCAAGCGCGCCAACGAATTGATGGCCCATTCCTACAGCCATCTCTTTCGCCTGCCGACGACGGGGCTGAGGTTCTTCACCGTCTACGGGCCTTGGGGGCGGCCGGACATGGCGCTGTTCCTCTTCACGAAGAACATCCTCGCGGGCGAGCCGATCAAGGTGTTCAACCACGGCAACCACACCCGCGACTTCACCTACGTCGACGACATCGTGGAGGGGGTGATCCGCGCCTCCGACCAGATCGCCGAGCCCGATCCGGGCTGGCGGGCGGACGACCCGGACCCCTCCTCCTCGAACGCCCCGTTCCGCATCTTCAATATCGGTAACAACGCGCCGGTGAAGCTGTCGGCCTACATCGAGGCCATCGAGGAGGCGGTCGGGAAGAGTGCGATCAAGGAGCTTCTGCCGCTGCAGCCGGGTGACGTGCCGGACACCTATGCCGACGTCACCAAGCTCGAGCGGGCCGTCGGCTACCGCCCGGCGACTCCCGTGAAGGTGGGCGTCGCCCGCTTCGTGGCGTGGTACCGGGAGTTCTACGGCGTCTGATACCGGCGCGCCAAATCGTTGACTTGTCGCGCGTGGGTTTCGCGCGGGCTTCTACCGCCGCCGGTCACGCTGGAAAAGAGGAAAGGCGCTATGATACCGAGCGCACGAAGTCCTGACTTTCGTCAGGGCTTCGTGCGTGAAGGCAAGCCCGACCGGGCGCCGGCCGGTCCGGCCGAACCTTGCGAAGTTCCGACAAGTCGGACCTTCGTGAGACTGGTACACGGCGGCTCTGACGCCGGCGCGCCAAGTCGTGGGTTCGGCGCACGTGAGCTTCGCCCGGGCGCCGCGCGCCTTCGGCGCTCGCCAGTGCAACCGGTTGCACCGCTTGCGCACTTGCGCGACGTATCCGGCGGCGTGAACAGCGCCGCGCAAGGCATTCCGCCGGACGACGAAGCCGGCGGCCGAGAACGAGACGGCCTCGCGCTCGTCCGGCTGCATCGACACCCGAGAGCAGCGTCGGAACGGGGTCGGCGCCAGCGTCTTGCGGATGGCCTTCGGGCCTCAGTGAGGGGAATGGCGTTCGCCGCCACGGCGGCTGAAGCTCTGCGCCCAGCCGAGCCCGAGGATGAAGGCGAACAACGCAGCCGCGGCCGGCATCTGCAGGCTGAAATCGACGAAGCTGTAAAGAGCCCCGACCACCGCCACCGACAGGGCGCAGGCGGGTATGACAAGATCTCTCCGTCGCTCCGCACGCCCACCATGAGCCGCCATACCAGCACGGCCAGCGCCGCATAGAAGGCAGTGGCGGCGGGCACGCCCAGTTCGAAGTAGTTCTCGAGGTAGGCGGAATGGGCCATGACCAGTCGCCCACGGCGGTCTCGCGCGGAATGTACGGCCGAAACGCGTCCTGGAACGCGCCGAGCCCCCGGCCGAGGAGAGGCCGCTCGGCGATCGCCTCGACCAGGTGTGGATAGATGACGAAGCGCAGTTCGCTCTCGTCGAGCATCGCCATCCTGAAAAGGAATCTCTGAATGCCGACGAGAGCGCCGTACAGCACGATCGTGCCGGCGGCCGCGGTGAGAAGCCATCGGCCGGTGTGGCCCGATCCGCTGGCGCGGCTCCACAGCGCGAGCGCGAAGGCGCCTGCGCCGGCGAAGCCGCTGACGATACCGGCGCGCGAGACCGTCAGCATGAGCGCGGCGGCGGTGACGATGGCGCCTACGGCGGAGACCCACCCGCCGGAGACTACCTTCTCGATGACGTCGCGAAGCTTTGCGCGCGAGCCACGGCCACCGCCGGACTGTCGCTCGACCATCATCCAGAGGGCGGCGAGATTGGCCACAAGCCCGAAGGCTGCGTAGGTCGCGTAGGAGTTTCTGTTGATGAACGTCGCGACCGCGTTGGGGCCGGCATCGATCCCGAGGATCCAGTCGCGCCCGGTCGCGATCTCCGCGATCGCGTACCCCGCGAGTGAGGTGGACCAGACGGCGATGACCGTCACGAAGGCCCTGGCTCGCGCCGGCTCCGCGGCGGCGCGCAAGGCGATCCAGAACAGCATCGCATAAGCGCACAGGCGGGCGAGCACGTTCAACGCCTGTCCGGTATCCACCGCGATCCTCCCGTTCGCCTCCACGTGGCGCCAGGCCGCGTTGATCCACGCCTCGGGAACGGAGGTGGACAGCTGGACGTGCGCCCAGACGAGAACCGATACGAAGACGAGCGCGGGCAGCCAGAGCGCTCGCCTGGCACGACGGCCCGACCCGTCGAACAGGTCGATCACCAGCTGGACGCCTCGAAAAACCTCCACGAATCGGATTCCGTCGGCTTGGTCTGGCGGAGGGTAGGCGATGGGTGGACATCTGGGGTTCTGGGACGTGGAGGATCGGCTGGCGCGGCTCAGCGGTCTCGGCGACCAGCTCGAAGCGTTCGCAACGGTCGTCGATTTCGAGACGTTCAGGGTCGAGCTCGAAGCGGCGCTCGACTACGGCGACAGTCCACCGTCTCGCCGAGCTTCTCCAGCGGATCGCCACGCACCGTGAGCTCCCGGAGCTTCACTTTTAGAGCATTTTTGAGTTGCACCGAATCGGGCAAATCAGATTCTAAAGGCGTCGTCGGTAACGTGAGTAGCGTCCATGACGGCACCGTTGTCCCCGGATCTGCGAGTTCGATTGGTGAAGGCGGTCGAGGCGGGGGGCTCGGCACGCGCCGTGGCAGCGCGGTTCGAGGTCAGCCCCTCCACGGTGGTGAAGCTGATGCAGCGCGTGCGTCGGACGGGCAGCGCGGCCCCGGCGAGGATCGGCGGCTACCGCAAGCCGCTGCTCGCCGGCTACGAGGACATGCTCGTCGAGCTGACGCAGACGAACAGGGGCATCACGCTTGCCGAGTTGCAGACCGCCATCGTCGAGCGCGGCGGTCCCAAAGCACACCTCTCCACCATCTGGCACATGCTCCGCCGGCTCGGCCTGCGGCATAAAAAAAGAGCCTGAAGGCGGCAGAACAGGACCGCCCGGACGTCGCCCGACACCGCCGGCAGTGG
>CAZJNX010000102.1:0-17043 GCA_964547415.1 uncultured Hyphomicrobiales bacterium | reverse complement strand
CGGCGATGGTCCGCAGCTCTCCCCGGGCGAGGGCGGGCTTCAGGAGGTTCGCCGCGTCCGAGCCGCCCGCCGCGCCGCCCGCCCCGATCAGGGTGTGGGCCTCGTCGATGAACAGGACGATCGGCTTCGGAGAGGCCTTCACCTCCTCGATGATGGACTTCAGGCGGTTCTCGAACTCGCCCTTCACGCCCGCCCCCGCCTGGAGCATGCCGAGGTCGAGGCCGACGAGCTCCACCTTCTTGAGGAAGTCCGGCACGTCGCCTTGCGCGATCTTGAGGGCGAGCCCTTCCACCACCGCGGTCTTGCCGACGCCGGGCTCGCCCACGCAGATCGGATTGTTCTTGCGCCGGCGGCCGAGGATGTCGACCATCTGCTGGATTTCCCGGTCGCGGCAGAAGACCGGGTCGATCTTGCCCTTGCGGGCCTGCTCGGTGAAGTTGATCGCGAACTGGGAAAGGGCGCTGTCGGCGCCCAGCGGCGCGGAGGCCTTGCCGGGGGCGCCGCCGTCGGCGCTCTCCCGGGCCATGCCGGCCGACTGCTCCTCCGAGCCCTCGAGCTCGGCTGGCAGGCGGGCCTTCAGTTCGCGCACGGAGATGGGCTCGAGAAGGTCGAACCAGGCGTTGTTGCCGTAGCGCCCCGGGGTCTGGAGGAGGGCGACGAGGAGGGCGCCCGAGCGGATCTCCGCCAGCTTGAGCTCCACCGAGGACAGGAGCCAGGCGTCCGTCAGCCACTCGATCAGGAGGGGCGAGAACACCGGCCGGCCGGCGTTGCCGGTCTTGAGGCCCTCGATCGACTTCATGAGGCGGGCCCTGAGCGCGCCGGGATCGATGTCGTGCCGCTTGAGGATGACCTGGATGTCGCGGGCGGGCTCGTCCACCATCACGGCGAGAACGTGCTCGACCGTGACCTCGTAGTGGCCGTTCGAGACGCACAGGCCCGCCGCCGTCTCGAGGCTCCGCTTCGTGAAGGCGTTGAGCCTGCCGAGGAGGCTCTTGAGATCGAGTTGTATCATGACGCCCCGCCTGATGTCCGATGCATCGGATCCCCGGGGAGGAACGTGTCGAGGAAATCGCGGCGCGCGTCAACCGCAAGGTTGCGTTAAGCGCGGGGTCGGCGGCGTGCGCGCGCTGCCCGGATGGCCACCCGGCGGCCGGCGCCGCCGGGCGGGTGGACGGGGTCTTACGTGCCGTACAGCTTCACGTCGGCGCTCTTGGAGGCGACGTTACCCTCGATCTTGATCTCCTTCGTGACGAAGCGGTAGATCACGATCTCGTCCTGGTAGGACCCGTTGTCCTCGGGCCGCTCGATCTCGACGAGCTGGGCGCCGGTCAGCGTCGTGGTGAGGAACGCTTCCTTGCCGTTGCCCTGCGGGTTCATGCGGTTCTCGGTGATGGTGACCGTCAGCGGGTCGCCGTCCGTCAGCGCTTGGAACATGATCGGGAAGTCGGTGCCGGTGCGCGGGCACACGACGCCCACCTCGCCCATCACGTTCGACGTGGCGGACACCTGGCCGGTGTTCTCGTCGACGTCGCGGAAGTAGCGCAACATCACGTTGTAGACGAGCGCGGCATCCGTGTTCTCGGCCTGTGCGTTCTGGCCGACGGCGTCCGCGGTGCCCGCGCCGGCCGTGACGTCGCCGTTCTTCTCGCCCTGGACGGTCATCGTGGTCGAGTAGTGGCGCTTGGCGAGCTGCGCGCCGCGATCCATGAAAGACTTCTTGATACCCATCGGAATGCCTCCGTTTCTCCCGAGTGACCGGCCGTGGCGGCCGGCTCACCCTTACGATGGCAAGGGCCGTGCCAACTGCTCGAAGGCCGCGGATCACCCGCGATTCCGCCCCGTCCGGCACCCGCTGGCGGGGCCGTCGGCCCGATCCACTGCGCAAGAGAACGCAAACCTGCCCGACAGGTGCGCGAATTCGTGCTCACCCGCGGCGGCCGAGCGTGCGTCGGCCGTGCCTGCGGCGGGGTTGCGCCGCGACGGTCCTTGGAGGATGGTCCGGCCGAAAGTCGGCAGCACGGGCCGGCCAGGGCGGGAAGCGGGCATGACCACCTACCTTGACATCAACGCGAGCATCGAGATCGAAGGCGCGGTGCCGAGCGGCACCATGAAGCTTTACGTCGTCGCCTTCTGGGGGCAGGAGGCCTTGTCGCGGCCGTATCTCTGGCGCATTCGCTGCGCGGGGAACATGGACTACGTGAAGGCGCACTTCACGCAGAGCCCCGTGGGGCTGGCGGCAAAGCTGACCTACGTCATCCAGAACGATCAGACCAGCGGCTCTCACGTCGAATACCTGCATGGTATGATATTCGAGGCGGTCGTCGTCGGCTCCGTCCAGATGGATAGCAGCAAATGGATGCTGATCGATTATGTCGTCCGCCCACCCCTTTACAGGCTGGCCGATACCCGAAACACGCAGATCTACATCGGCGCGAACGATACCACGTATCCCACCGAGGTCGCGAAAGGTCTGCTCGATCCGAAGACCTGCCGCGCCGACACGCAGACGGCGGGAGCCTACGGCAGCGTGGCGCCTCTCTACGAGAAGGACACGACCTCGAGCGGCAGCGGCAGCGGCAGCGGCAGCGCCAGCGCCAGCGCCAGCGGCACCACGACGAGCGGCTCCAGCGGCTCCGGCAGCTCCACCAAGGCGCACGTCTTCGACATTCCAGGGCCGACCGACATCGAGCAGCAGGCCCGGCCGATGATCGTTCAGTACGACGAGAGCGATCTTGACTTTTTCTCTCGTCTCCTCGAAAAGGAAGGTATCTTTTATTTCTTCAAGCAAACCAGTGACCAGGAAAAACTGGTCGTCTCCGATCAGAACCGGACTTTCGGCAAGCTGACCGATACGATCGCCCTCCTCGACGATCAGTCCAAGGGGGCCAGCGAGGGCGCCAAGGGCTTCGCCTACAAGTACCGCCTCCGCTTCGGCCACGGGCCGCGGGCCGCCTACGTGCGCGACTACAACTGGATGGCGGCGGCCGGGACGAGCGGGGGGAGCGCGAACGACACCTGCAACTTCAAGAACGACGCCGGCGTCGTGACCGGCGACGTGTCCGACAGCGACACCTCCGCCTTTCGCATCTGGGGTGCCATCCTGCACATCGACGAGAACGTCACGACGCCCGAGAAGACGTCGGCCGACGAGGAAAACCTGGGCCGGACGGCCAAGGTCCGCCTTCAGGAACGGCGCGCCTTCCAGAACGCGCTCGAGCTGTCGACCACCTCCAGCATGTTGAGGCCTGGCGTCGAGTTCACCCTGACCGACGACCTGCACCTCCTGCCGCCCGCGACCGGGTCGAAGAACAACAAGTATCTCGTGGTCTCCTCGCAGGTGCGCTACGTCGGCACGCGGGCAGTCGACAACGACCTCCTGCCGGACGGAGAGGACAAGACCGTCGGCTTCCGCAACGACGTCACCTGCATCGACGCCGACATCCCGTTCCGGCCGCGGCAGCTGACGCCGCGCCCGAAGATCGCCGGCATCCTGCTCGCGCGGACCGACTTCGCCAACGCCCAGTCCGGCCACTCCGAGATCGACCCGGAGTACAACCGCTACACCATCCGCCTCCTCGACGAGGAGAGCACCACCGCCCGCCTCGCGAGCGGCAAGGCGAGCCCGAAGATCCGCCAGCTCCAGGCCTACGGCGGCGGCGAGACGCTGACCGGCACCGCCTTCCCCCTGATGGACCAGACCGAGATCGCCATCGCCTTCGTCCACGGCGATCCCGACCGGCCGGTGATCGTCGGCACCCTCTTCGACGCGGCGGCCAAGAGCGTGAACCAGTCCGGCAAGACCGGCAGCCTGAAGGGGACGCGGCTCAACCGGGTGATGACGAGCTCGGGCGTCGTCTTCGAGATCTACGACGGCGACTGAGGGGAGGCCCGTGGAGACGCGTCTCACCTGGCGGCCCCTCGAGGTCGAGCCCGACCCGGTCGAGCTCGCCGTGTGCGAGGTGATCCGCCTCACCCTGCCGGCCCTCTTCAGCGAGGTGCCGGACGAGCCGCGGCGCTTTCCCCGCCGCACGGCCCCCCTCCCGGACGGGACGGAGGTGGTGGTGCAGTACGCGGCGATGCCGGCCGAGACGCCGGCCTTCAACGGGCGGGACACCCTCGGCTACCGCCTCGCCGGCCACGCCGGGACCGCCGCGGGGGCCCGCCGCTTCGACGGCCGCGCGGTGGTCGACATCCGCACCCGCGCCTTCTTCGACCTGACCGTCGTCTTCGAGGAGGCGAGCGCCTCCCGCGGCTGAGGCGGCCAGCGCCTCAGACCGTCTCCTCCGCGATGCGGTCGGCCGGGTCGGTGCCGGCGGCCGCCTCCGCCGCGCTCCCGCGGATGAAGGCGCCGTTCGCCGCGTCGACCCGGGTGAGGATCTGACCCGCCGGGGGCACGAGGATGCGCCCGTCGTCCGTCCGGTCGAGGAGGCCGTCCCGCTCGAGCCGCGCGAGCGCGTCGTCGATCTCGAAGTCGACGGCGGCGCGGTGGGTGGACAGGAGGTCCCGCTCCACGGCCGCCTTCGCCGCGGCGATGCCCGTCCCGTCGACCGTGCGGCCCGCGAGGGCGGCGATGGCGAACAGGTCCTCCTTGAACTCCTCCTCCTCGGCGCGGTCGAGCATGAGGGCGAGGGCGGCGCGGTTGTTCGCGAGGTTGTGGAAGAAGAGCTTCTGGGCGAGCTCGGCCATGTAGCGCGTGCGGTGATTGAAGAAGCTCGTCACCTGCCGCGCGACGAGGGCCACCAGGCCCGCCATCGCCCCCGCGACGGCGAACGGGCTCGTCGCGGCGGCGAGCTTGCCGGTGGTGGAGAAGAGCCCGAAGGCGGTGCCCCCGCCCGCCGTCACCCCGAACTTCAGCTTGTCGAACGGGCGGAAGCGGACCTCCCGGTTCGGAAAGAGGATCTGGACGTCGTGCTCGGGAAGGTCGCGGAACAGCTTCACGTAGACGAAGTCGGAGGAGGCGCCCTTCGGCAGGAAGCGGCGCTTGCGGGCGACGAGGCGGCGGGCACGCCGCTCCGGCACCCGCCGCTCGGCCATCACCTCGCGGACCCGCTCCTCCTCGTCCTTCAGCTTCAGGAACAGGAACAGGCGGCGGAAGCAGGCCACCTCCTTGCGCGCCTTCACGAGGTAGAGCCGGTCCGGCCGGCGGTACTCGGTCGTCTCCGTGTACTCGTCGCGGTAGTGGAGGGCGAAGAAGGCGTACTCCGACAGGTCCACGCTGACCCGCAGGCTGAACGGCTCGCTCGCGGTGATGATGCGGTTGATGTCCGCCTCGCAGAGGGAGACGTAGTTGGCGCGCTTCAGGAGGTCGCCGACGATCCCGGCGAACTCGCTCTCGCGGGCGTGCCGCTCCTCGGCTGGCAGGGTGGCGCCGCGGATCGTGTCCCTGTCGGGGCTGAAGGGCAGGTAGCAGCGCCTCAGCCGCCGGGCGAGGGCGAGGTACTGCCGATGGCGCAGCTCGTGGAGCCGGACCGCGAGGAGGGCGAGGACGTCCGCCTCCGCCCCCGCGCGGTCGAGGACGTGGGCGATCGCCGCATCCCGGGTGAGGGGGATGAACCGGCCGTAGTGCTCCACCGGGCCGGTTCCCCCGGCCGGGTCCTTCGGCGTCGAAGGTGCCACCGCGTCCATGATCGCCTCCCTCAGCCGGCCCGGGCGGGTGCCGCCGCCAGCCGCCCGTTCCCCTCGTCCGCCGCCCCGGCCGCGGCGGCGCGGGCGCCGCGCCATCTCAACGCCACGCAGGTGATGTCGTCCGCCTGGTCCGCCCCGTCCTCGAAGGCCTTCACCGCCTCGTAGACACGCCGGTCGAGGGCGGCCATGGACACCCCCGGGTCGAGGCCCGCGAGCAGCGCCTCGAGCCGCTCCTCCCCGAAGGCCGTGCCGGCCGGGTCGAACGCCTCCGTCACCCCGTCGGTGTAGAGGAACAGCGCGTCCCCCCGGTGGAGCCGGACCGTCGCCTCCTCGTAGTCGATGTCCTCGATCACCGCCACCGCCGGGTCGCCGAGGGGGGGAAGGCGCTCCACGGCCCCGTCGCTGCGGGCGATCAGCGGCGGGTTGTGGCCCGCGTTGGCGTAGGCGAGCACGCCCGTCGACAGGTCGAGGACGCCGTAGAAGACGGTGACGAACATCATCTGCTCGTTGTCGGCGGCGAGCACCTGGTTGGCGCGGGCGACGGCGGCGGCGGGCGAGGCCGCGTCGAGGGCGGCGGCGCGCAGCTGGGTGCGGGTGATCGCCATGAAGAAGGCGGCCGGGATCCCCTTGCCCGACACGTCCGCCACCACGACGGCGAGCTTGTCCTCCCCGAGGCGGAAGAAGTCGTAGAAGTCGCCCCCGACCTCGCGTGCGGGCCGCATGAGGCCGGAGAGGTCGAACGTCTCCTCCGCGGGCAGGGGGGCGGGCAGGAAGGAGGACTGGAGCGCGCGGGCGATCTCGAGCTCCTGCTCGAGGGCGGCGAGGCGGGTGCGGGTGACGAGGGCCTCGCGCAGCTCCTCCACGAGGCCGACGAGGCGGCGGTGCTGATCGGTGATCCTGAGCGACAGGCGCTCGAGCACCCGCGCGAGCAGCACGAGCTGGGTGTCGGCCGTCGCCCGCCCGCCGCGCACCGTGGTGACGTCCGTCCGAGGGGCGCGTTCGAACAGGCCCTCGAGGTCGCCCATGATCTCGGCGCGCCCCTCCTCGTCGAGGGTCTCGGCGAGTTCCTGGAGCTGGCGGCGGATGAGCCGTTCCTGGCGGTTGCGCCGCCGCGCCGACTGGGCCCGCTGGTCGCGCAGCGCGATCACGCTGGCGCGGAAGGCGCTGACCGCGTCCGCGAGCTGGCGCGCCTCCGCCTCGCCCCCTTCCTCCACCACCACGTCCACGTCCCCCGCCGACAGGGCGTCGAGGACGCGGATCGAGCCCTCGATCGGCCGGAACGCGCTGCGCAGGTACAGCCAGAAGGCGAGGGAGAGGGTGGCGACGAACAGGACGAGGGCGAGGAGGGTCGCCCGCTCGATCCGGGCGATCGCCGTGAGGTCGGCGGTCGCGTCCCGCATGGTCACGAGCGCGCCCGCGAGCCCGTCGATGGAATCGAACACCGGCACCGCGGTCGTCAGGAACATCCGCCCGTCGCCCTCCACCACCTTGAGCTCCGCCTCGCGCAGGGCGAGGGCGGGCTCGGTGCGCTGCCAAAGGGGCCGGTCCGTGCCCTCCACCAGGCGGCCGCGGAAGTTGACGAGGAAGGCCTCCGTGTCGAGGAGCGCGGCGAACTGGGCGAGGGCGGCCCGCGAGTCCTGCAGGCCCGTGAGGAACCCGGCGAGCTCGCCGTCCCGCATGACCGGCACGGTGAGGGAGATGGCGAAGCGGTCCGCCCGCTGCTGGCGCAGGCCCGCAACCGGGCGCGGGGCCGCCGCCAGCCGCTCGATCGCCCGCGCGTCGATCAGGAGGTCCGTCCCGACGAGGGGCTCGGTCGAGTAGATCACCCGGCCCGCGGCGTCCTGGAGCTCGAAGCCGTCGATCGCCCGGGCCTCGCGGGCGGCCTCGCCGAGGAGGGTGGCGGTGCCGGCCTCGCCGAGGAGGGTGGCGGTGCCGGCCTCGCCGAGCGGGGCGCGGGAGGCGGCGAGGCGGTCGGCGAGGGGGGCCATGGCGCGCGCGATCAGGACGAGCCGCTCCCGCATGACGTCGTCCCAGATCGCCCGCTGCGTGGCGACGGCAAGGTCCGCGAACCGGCGTTGCTCGAGGGCGGCCCGGCGCGTGTCGGCGACGGAGAGGCCGGCGAAGACGAGGCCGAACATCAGGGCGAGGATGAGGGTGATGCGCGTGGTGAGCCGCAAGGGCCGTCTCCCTCAGCCCTGCCGCAGGGCGCCCCGGCCGGCCGCGGGGGCGGCGCGACCGGGCGGTCTGGGCGCGAGTGCCGGGATGGCGAGCGCGGCGAGGAGCGCCGCCGCGCCGCCCGCTGGCAGCCACGAAAGCCCCGCCGCCGCCCCGGAGGCGCCGAGGAGCCCCGCGGCGGCGACCGCGGCGAGCGCGGTCGCCACCCCGCCCGGGCGGAGGCCGGCCGGGCCCGTCGCGCCGAGGAGAAACCCCGTCGCCGCGCCGAGGCCGGCGAGGACGGCGGGCCCCTCCGCGCCCGTGGCGGCCGACAGGGCAAGGAGCGCCGCGCCGCCGAGGAGCGCTACGGGCACCGCGGCCGCCGCGGCGCGGCCGAGGGCGAGGCCGGCGGCCGCGAACAGCCCGAAGGCGGCGAACTGGAGGGCGAGGCGGGCGTGGTCGCCGGTGAAGGTTTCCGTCCCGCTGCCCGCGAGGAAGACCGCTAGCGGCAGGGGCGCCCCGAGAAGCGCGGGCAGCGCCGTCCGGGGCGGCAGGGCGACGGGAAGGGCCGGCAGGCGGCGGGAGGGGGCGAGGCCGAGGAGGAGGCGGAAGGCGCCCGCCGCCATGACGAGGCCGGCGAGGCGGATCGCCGCATCCGCCCCGCCGGTCGCCTCGGCGAGGACGGCGCCGCCCGCCGGGCCGAGGCCGATGAGGGCGACGATCACGGGCGCGGCGGCGAGGGGACGCCGCCGGAAGCCGCCCGGCTCGGCGAGGACCACCGGGATGGCGAAGCCCGTCCCGCCCGCCGCGAGCGCGACCGCCGCCAGCAGGGGCGCGACGCCCGGTGCCGCCGGCGCCGCCAGGAGCGCGGCCGCCGCGACCGCAAGGCCTGCGATCCCGCTCGCCCGCTGCAGGCGGAGGCCGAGGAGGGCCGGGCCCGCCACGGCCGCGAGCGCCGCGGCCGCCGCGAGGAACAGGGCGAACCCGGTCGCGGCCTCGCCCGCCGGACCGGCGCCGCCACGCGCCGTGGCGAGGGAGGGCAAGAGCGCCAGGGCCGCTCCGGCGGCGGCGGCGATGGCGACCGCCCACCAGCCGGTCCAGCCGCGCCGCCGCACAGCCGGCGCCCGCGCGACCACGCGCCGTGCGTCGAGGCCGGCGAGCACCGGGTCGAGGCGGGCGGCCAGCTTGCCGCGGAAGTCGATGGTCTGGATCTCCTCGGCCACGAGGTGGGCGTCGGACAGGAGGCCGATCACGGCCCGCACGCGCTCCTCGAGCGCCCGCGAGACCGCCGCGACGGGCTCGCCCGGCGCCTCGCGCACCGCCGGCACGAGGCCGCCGCGGCGAAGCGCACGCGCCGTGGCGGCGAGCCGCGTCACGGGCAGGTCGTAGGCCTCCGCGAGGAGGAGACGCACGAGCAGGCCGGTGGCGAGCGCCGCGGCGAGGGCGACGGCGAGGGCGAGGGCGAGGCCGCGCGCCTCCACCTCCCGCCCGACGGCGAACGAGGGGAAGACGGCGACGGCCCCCGCGACGGCCCCGCTCCCCTCGACGGCCGCGCGGGCGGCGCCGGCGGCGGCCCCGGCGTCGCCGGCCGCGAACAGGACGGCCCCGCCCGCATCCTCCACGACGATGCCCGCGACCTCCGGGTTCGCGGCGATGATGCCGTCGAGGTAGGGCTCGACGCGATAGATGTCCTTGAGGGGGATGCCGGCCGCGACCGCCCGCTCGAGCGTGCCGGCGAGCTCGGCCGCGATGTCCTCCCCGAAGGCGAGGGCGGCCGCCTCGCGCGCTGCGGCGGTGGTGCCCATGGCCGAAGACCAGCCGAGGACCGAGGCGACCCCGAGGACGAGGGCGGCCGCCGCCGCGGCGAGCGCGGCGAGGCGCACGCTGCCGGTCGCCGCCATGCCGAGGTGTCGCGCCGGGCCGCTCATATGTCGCGGTCGATGGCGTCGAGGCGGGCGCGGGCGGCCGACACGTCCGCGCGCGCTCCCTCGAGGGCGCGCCGCGCCCGGGCGATCGCCCGGGCGGTCGGATCGGCGGGGGCGTCGGCGGCGCCGTCGAGGGCGGCGGCGAGGGGGCGCACGCGCCGCCGGACGGCCGCCAGCACGCCCACCGCCGCCAGGAGGCCGGCCGCCGCCGCGAAGGGCAGGGCGACGGCCGCCTCCCGCCCCACGAGCGCGAGGCGTCCGAGGGGCCCCGGCAAGAGCCTGTCGCCCGCTTCGGGCCGGTCGACGATCACGACGGCGTAGCCCGCAAGCGCGCCGAAGTCGGTGCGGATCGTCCGTCCGGCCACGTCCGCGCCCCGGTAGCGGGCCGATAACGCCCCGTCGGCGCCCGCCCGCCGCGCCGCCTGAAGCCACGCGTCCGGCACCGGCTCGCCCCGGATCCCCCGGTCGCTCGAGACGACCGACAGGCCCTGGAGGTCGAACACCTCCGCCGCCAGCACCCGTTCGTTGTCCGCCACCACCGCCTCCAGCGCGGCCGAGATCTGCCGGAGCGCCTCCAGCGACACGCCGAGCCCGACGACCCGCTCGGCCCGGTTCACGATCCGCTCCAGCGCATGGTCGATCCGGGCGGACAGGAGGGCCCGCTCCCCTTCCTCGATGACGGTGGCGAGGGCGAGGCAGACGAGGCCGGCCGCGAGCGCGAAGAGCGCGGCGAGGGACAGGATGGTCCGGCGCGCGAAGCTCATCGCCCCCGCCCCCGCCCGGCCGCCGGACGGCCGGGGCGTTCGCGGCCCTCCGGCGGCCGGGCGTTGACCCGTCTTCGCCCCGTCGACACGCCCATGCGTCGCAACCCCTTTTCGTCCGCCCTCCGAGGCTGTAGCGAATCCCGCGCCCGACCGGAAGCCGCCGCGGCGGGCCGGCGCGGGCGCACCGGCACGTGGGGGGACCCGCCGCGAGGAGGACCGGGACGTGACGTGGGCCGCGACCTTCCCGACGCGCCGCCGCCTGATGGCGGGCGGGGCGAGCCTCCTTGCGACCCTTGCCGCGCCGCCGCTCGTGCGTGGCGCGGACCGGCCCCGCATCCTGCAGATCCTCTACCGCGGGCCGACCGACGTGGAGCGGGGCTTTTCCGACTACCTGGCGAGCCGGGGCATCCGCGCCGACGTCGAGACGCGGGACACGGCGCGGGACCTGTCGCGCGTGCCCGCGATCCTGGAGGAGGCCCGCGCCTCCGCCCCGGACCTCGTCTACACCTGGGGCACCCCCGTCACGCTCGCGACGTTCGGTCGGGTGGGCGAGGCCGGCGGGGCGGGCGCGCCCGGCGGGGCGCCGGGCCTGTTCGTCCTCGTTTCGGCGCCGGTCGCCTCGGGCGTCGTCCGCTCGCTGGAGGACCCGGGGCGGGACCTCACGGGCGTCTTCCACCTGGTGCCGATCCCCTCCCAGCTGCGGCTCATGCGCTCCTACCGGCCGTACCGGCGGCTCGGCGTCCTCTACACGCCCACCGAGCGCAACGCGGTCGACCAGGCCCGGCAGGTGGAGAGCCTGCAGGGGGCGCTGGACTTCCGGGCCATCACCCGCCCCGTCCCCCTCGATGCGGCCGGCCGGCCCGACCGGGCGGGCATCGGCCCGGCGGTGGAGGGGCTCGCGGCGGACGGGGCGGAGTGCCTGCTCGTGCCGGCCGACACCTTCCTGTCGAGCGCGGCGGAGGACTTGCGCCGGGCGGCGGTGCGCACCCGCCTGCCGCCGTTCGCCTTCACCGAGTTCGCCATGCGGCGGGGCATCGGCGTCGCGGGGATCGTGGCCCGCTACTACGCCATCGGCCAGCTCGCCGCGTCGAAGGCGGCGGAAATCCTCACCGGCACGCCCGCACGGGGCGTGCCGGTTTCCACCCTCAGCCGCTTCTCGCTGATGGTCAACGTGCGCTTCGCGGGCGAGCTCGACCTCTACCCGCCGCTCGCCATGCTGGACGCCGCCGAGCTGATCGATGCCTGAGGAAACGCCCGCCCCGGCGATCGAGCGGCTGACGGCCGCGGACCTCGCCGCGATCCGCGCCCTCCACGCCCGCGTCCTCGACACGCTCCCGGCCCCCGGCCTCATCAAGCCGGAGACGGAGGCCTTCCACCGCCTCGTCCTGGAGGAGGGCCACGGCCTCGTCTTCGGCGTGAGGGATCCGGCGGCGCCGGACCGGCTCCTGTCCTACGGCGTCCTTCTCCTCAGGCTCGTCGCGGGGGACGGGAGCGGGCGCCGCCTCGGCCTGCCGGAGACGGCGCCGCTGTGCAAGATCGCCGGCACGTCGGTGGCGCCCGAGGCGCGGGGGCGGGGGCACCAGAGGGCGCTCCTCGCCCGCCGGATCGCCGCGGCGGCGGAGGCGGGCAAGCCGTTCGTCTACGGGACGGTGGCGCCGGCGAACGGGCCGAGCTGCCGCAACATGGTCCGCGCGGGCTTTCGCATCCACCGCGTCGAGCGCCGCTATGGCGGGCTCCTGCGCTATCTCACCCTCCACCGGCCGGGAATGCGCCCGCCGCCGCCGGAGGCCGTCGCGGCCTGGGTCCCGGGCGGGGACGCGGCGGCGGTGGAGGAACTCACCGCCGCCGGGTTCGTCGGGGCATCGGTGCGCCGCGGGCCGGCGGGCGGCCACGAGCTCGGCTTCCTCGCCCCGTCCGCGGATCAGGCGGAGGCGACGGCGACGAGGGCCGCCGGCCGATCCTCGTAGACGGAGAAGATCGACAGGAACCCGGAAATCTCGAAGACCTCGCGGATCGGGTCGGGCAGGCTGCACAGGGCGAGGCGCCCGCGGCTCGCCCGCATCCGCTTGCCGAGGAGGAGGACGACGCGCAGGCCCGCGCTGGAAATGTAGGCGAGGGAGCCGAAGTCGAGGACGACGGCGTCGCGGCCGTCCACCTCCGCCATCAGCTGCTGCTCGAGCTCCTTCGAGTTGGAGCTGTCGAGCCGCCCCTCCAGCGCCGCCACCAGTACCTCGCCGACCGTCTCGGTGTTGATCGTTCCGCTCAACGCTCGCTCTCCGACCTCCCGTTCGCGATCGGGAGGGAAAAGCGCACCACGTTGCGCATCCCGTCCCGCGTGTACCCGAAATCCTCGACCATGGAGCGCACCAGGTGGACGCCGAGCCCGCCGATGTCGCGCTCCTCGAGGGTGGCGTCCGTGTCCACGTCCGGCGAGGCCGTCGGGTCGAACGGCACGCCCTCGTCCACGATCTCGCCCGTGACGCGCGCCCCGTCCGCGTCGAGGGACAGGACCACCGGCCCCCTTCGCCCGCCGTAGCCGTGGGTGACGATGTTCACGATGAGCTCCTCGAGGACGAGGCACAGGGAGAAACCCGTCCCGTCCGGCAGCCCTTCCCCGGCGACGAAGCGCTCGACCTCGTCGCGGATGTCCTCGAACCCGCCGAGGGACGCCGCGACGCTGATCCCACCCATGTAACGCCCCGCTCCCGACCGCACCGGCACTGCATCATAGCGGTCCCGCCTTGCGCCGCCAACGCCCGCCCGGGGCGACGGCGAGAAGCCCGCCCGGGTCGAGCCGCGACGGCGCGCAGCGTGCCCGCCCGCGGTCAGCGGGCGAGGGCGGCCATCGCGCGGTCGAGCCCTTCCAGCGTGAGGGGGTACATCCGCCCGCCCATGAGCTGGTGGAGCATCTCAGTGGACGGGGTGTAGCGCCAGTGGGCCTCGGGCACCGGGTTGATCCAGACCGCGCGGGGATAGACGTCGAGGAGGCGGCGCAGCCACGTCTCCCCCGGCTCCTCGTTCCAGTGCTCCACCGAGCCGCCGGCCATCGCGATCTCGTAGGGGCTCATGGCCGCGTCGCCGACGATCACCACCCGATAGTCGGACGGGTAGGTGTGGAGGACGTCCCACGTCGGGATGGTCTCGGCGCGGCCGCGGGCGTTGGTCTTCCAGACCCGTTCGTACAGGCAGTTGTGGAAGTAGAAGTGCTCCAGCGTCTTGAACTCGGAGCGGGCGGCGGAAAAGAGCTCCTCGCACACGCGCACGTGGTCGTCCATGGACCCGCCGACGTCGAGGAACAGGAGCACCTTCACCGCGTTGCGCCGCTCGGGCCGCATCCTCACGTCGAGGAAGCCCTGCTTCGCGGTGGCGGCGATGGTGCCGTCGAGGTCGAGCTCGTCCGCCGCGCCCGTGCGGGCGAAGCGGCGCAGGCGGCGCAGCGCCACCTTGATGGTGCGGGTGCCGATCTCGACGGTGTCGTCGAAGTCGCGGAACTCGCGCCTGTCCCACACCTTCACGGCGCGGCGGTGGCGGCTCTCGGCTTGCCCGATCCTGACGCCCTCCGGGTTGTAGCCGTAGGCGCCGAAGGGGGAGGTGCCGGCGGTGCCGATCCACTTGTTGCCGCCCTGGTGCCGCCCCTCCTGCTCGGCGAGGCGCTGCCGCAAGGTCTCCATCAGCTTCTCGAAGCCGCCGAGGGCCTCGATCTCGGCCATCTCCTCGGGCGTGAAGTGCCGCTCGGCGAGGCGGCGCAGCCACTCCTCCGGGATCTCCGCCTCGATCGCCTCGCCCACGGTCTCGAGCCCCTTGAAGACGTGGCCGAAGACGCGGTCGAACCGGTCGAACTGGCCCTCGTCCTTCACGAGCGCCGCCCGGGAAAGGTAGTAGAAATCCTCCACACGCCGGCTCGCGAGGTCGGCGTCCAGCGCCTCCATCAGGGTGAGCCACTCGCGCAGCGAGACGGGAACGCCCGCCTGGCGCAGCCCGGTGAAGAAGCCGATCAGCATGTCGCTCCCGTCCGTTCGTCAGCGGGTGGCAGGGGGATCGCGCGGTTCGGCCGGGGGCGCGAGGAGCACGAGCTCGAGGTCGTGGACCATGTCGGGAAGCGGGTGGTCCGACAGGGCGTAGATCTCGAAGTGGCGGACGCGCCCGCCCTCGAGGAAGACGTGGCAGCCGAACGCGCCGCCGTCGTCGAGGATCCGCGCGAGGCAACGATCGTCCCCGACCGGGCCGGGCGACAGGCCGGCTCCCACCGGCCGTTGGTACGTGACGGAGAAGTGGGCGCCATGGTCGTTCCTGTCCTCCACCGCGAGGCGGATCGCCGAAAGGTGCTCCTCGACGTCGCCCGAGAGGGTCAGGCGCACGGCGAACCCGAAGACCCGACGACCGAGCTCCTCCACCGTGATCGCCATCGGCCCATCCCGTCCGTCCGTGCGGCCGCGGCTCAGCCCGTGTCGGCCTGGGCCTTCTTGCGGCCGCCCTCCGCCGGGGCGATCCGCGACAATTCGGCGATCACGTCCCCCACCCGCGGGCGGCGCGCCCCGACGAACGGGAGCGGGCGCACCACGTCCATGGTGGCAAGGCCGAGGCGCGCCGTCATCAGCCCGTTCACGACGCCCTCGCCGAGGCGCGCCGACAATTTGGCCGCGATCGACTGGCCCACCATCTCGCCGACGAGGCTGTCCCCCGCCGCCATGCCCCCGGTGACCGCGAGATGGGCGATGGCGTGGCGGAAGACGCGGAAGAAGCCGAACGCCCCCGGCCGCCCGCCGTAGAGGAGGGCGAGGCGGCGCACGAGGCCGACCGATTCGATGAGGACGTAGAAGATGTCGACGAGGGCCCGGGGCGACAGGGCCGTCACGATGGAAACGCGCTTCGCCGACGCGACGACGAGGCGCATCGCGTCCGCGTCGAGGCGGACGAGGAGCTCCCGCTCGGCGAGCTCCACGAGGTCGCGCCCGTCGATGATCTCGGCCATGTGGGCCTCGAGGGCGCGGCGGCCGCGGGCCGTCTCCGGCCGGTCGCCGTATAGGGCGATGAGTTGCCGGCAGGCGTCGACGGCGGCGCTCCGGTCGTCGTCCTCGACGGCGGCCTGGGCGTCGGCCCTCAGCCGCTCGACGCGGGCGATGCGGCGAAGGCCCGCGAACTCCCGGGCCATCAGGCCGCCGAGGCCGACCGCCGCGAGGACGGCGAGGCCGAGCGCGATCCAGCCGACGAGGGGGAAGGTGGCGAACAGGTCCGCGATCATCCGCTCGACCGCGAAGGCGAGCGCGATGGACAGGAGCCCCGACAGTCCGATGGCGAGAAGGCGGGAGAAGCGCAGGCCCGTGCGCCGCGCCGTCTCCTCCGCCGGCGTCTCGGCGGCGGGCACGGCCACCTGGTCGACCGCCGGACCCTCCTCGTCCTCCCGGGGCGGTTCCGCCTCCCGCGGGGCGGCGCGTGCGGCCGAGGCGGCGCTCCGCGGCCGGGCGGCGTCCTCGGCGAGGGGGACGTCCACGAACTCGATCTCGTCGATGTGGAAGACGGCCGGGCGGCGCCGCGTCTCGGTCATGTCAGACGGTCCCCGATCAGGTAGTCGAGCGCCCGGTCGAGGCGGATGTGGGGCAGGGACAGGGTGAGCCCCGAGTTCGACCGCTCCAGCCGCGGCGGGCGGAACTTCAGGTAACTCACCCCGACGTCCTCGGTCAGCCCCGTGCGGAAGACGTCGGCCGGATCGTCCGGGAGATCCCCCGGAAAGAGGGCGATCTCCGTCTCCCCGTCGTAGACGGTGCCGTTGATGCGCTCGCCCGGCAGCGGGGTGCCGACGATGGTGGGCAGGCGATGGCCGTTCTCCTGGCGCACCGCCTCGCGGGTGGCGCGGACCGCGGCGAGGGCGGCGACCTCCACGTCGGCGCCCGCGTAGGCCGCCCGCTCCCGCGCCTCGTCGACGATGGCCCCGAGAATGCGGGCGAGGCGGTCGTGGTCGCCGTGGTGCACGTGGTCGGCCTTGGTGGCGACGAACAGGATCTTGTCGATCTTCCGGTCCACGAGGGCGCCGAGCCAGGTGAGGCGGCCCGCGCGGAAGCAGGCGAGCACCTCCGCGAGCGCCTTCTTCAGCTCCTCCACGGCCGCGGGCCCGCCGTTGAGGGCCGACAGCACGTCGACGAGCACGATCTGCCGGTCGAGGCGGGCGAAATGGTCGCGGAAGAAGGGGCGGACCACGTGGGTCTTGTAGGCCTCGTAGCGCCTTTCCATCATCGCCCACAGGCTGCGGGCGTTGGGGGGCTTGCCCTCCGGCAGGGCCATGGGCGCGAAGGTGAGGGCTGGCGAGCCCTCGAGGTCCCCCGGCATCAGGAAGCGGCCCGGCGGCAGGGCCGCGAGGGCCGAGGGGTCGCCGCGGGCGGCGCGCAGGTAGTCGGTGAAGGTGGCCGACAGGGCGCCCGCGACCGCTTCGCGCGCCGGCTCGTGGGGGTCGGCGGCGGCGACGGCCTCGAGCCACGGCCGGGCGATCCGGGCGTGGCGCGGGCGGCGCGCCTCGGCGAGGGCGTCGGCCGACCAGGTGGCGTAGTCCTTGTTGAGGAGCGGCAGGTCGAGGAGCCATT
>CAZJNX010000101.1:0-17046 GCA_964547415.1 uncultured Hyphomicrobiales bacterium | reverse complement strand
GAGGCGATCTTCGAGGAGGAGGTGCTCGAGTTCGAGCCGATGCCCTACATCGTCGTCATCGTCGACGAGATGGCCGACCTCATGATGGTGGCCGGCAAGGACATCGAGGGCGCGATCCAGCGCCTCGCCCAGATGGCGCGCGCGGCCGGCATCCACCTCATCATGGCGACGCAGCGCCCGTCGGTGGACGTCATCACCGGCACCATCAAGGCGAACTTCCCGACCCGCATCTCCTTCCAGGTCACCTCGAAGATCGACAGCCGCACCATCCTCGGCGAGATGGGCGCCGAGCAGCTCCTCGGCATGGGCGACATGCTGTTCATGGCGGGCGGCGGGCGTATCCAGCGCGTCCACGGGCCGTTCGTGTCCGACGAGGAGGTGGAGGACGTGGTCGGGCACCTGAAGGCGCAAGGGGCGCCCGACTACCTCGGCGAGGTGACCGACGAGGACGGGGAGGATGACGGCGGCGGCGCGTCGGGCGGATCCGGCGGCGGCTCCGGCGTCGACAACCTGTCGGAGTCGGAGGACCTTTACGACCGGGCCGTCGCCCTCGTCCTGCGCGACCGCAAGGCCTCCACCAGCTACGTGCAGCGGCGCCTGTCCATCGGCTACAACCGCGCCGCCTCCCTCATCGAGCGCATGGAGAAGGAGGGGGTGGTCGGACCCGCCAACCACGCCGGCAAGCGGGAGATCCTGGTGCCGGCCCAGGAGGAGGACGAGGTCGCCTGACGGGGGTGCGGCACGCCGCCCTTGCGGCGGCGGGCGGGAGCGGCGAAAATCATGGGCAAGGGCCATGGAGGTCGCCCGCGAGAGCGCCTACCTCCGGCCGAGAGCGAAGCGACAAGAGTAGAACGCCCATGTCGACGATCCCGTCCGGGGACGCCCGCCGTCCCCTCACGCGCCGCCGCGCCCTCGCCGTCCTGGCCGGCGGGGCCGCCGCCGCGGTCGCCGCGCCCCTCCTCGGCGCCGCGCCGGCCGGGGCGGCCACCGACACGCTGGAGCGCATCAACCGCTACTTCAACTCGATCCGCACCATGAAGGGCCAGTTCGTCCAGTTCGGCCCGCGGGGCCAGCGTACCGACGGCCAGTTCGCCATCCTGCGCCCGGGCCGGGTGCGCTTCTTCTACAATCCGCCGTCCACGCTCGACATCATCGCCGACGGCAAGTCCGTCGCCGTGCGCGACCGCAAGCGCGCCACCCAGGACATCTGGCCGCTCGACCGCACGCCGCTGCGCTTCCTCCTCGACGACGGCTTCGACCTCACCCGCGACGCCAAGGTGACCCGCGTCAACGTGGGCCCGGACAACGTGGAGGTGGTGATCGAGGAGAACACCGCCTTCGGCGACGGCAAGCTGACGCTCTTCTTCGATTCCGAGACCAGCGAGCTGCGCCAGTGGAACGTCGTCGACTCCAAGGGACAGGAGACGTCCGTTTCGATCTACAACGTGTCGACGGGCGTCAACGTGGACCCGGGCCTGTTCAAGATCGACTACACCCGCATCCTCGAGTAGCGCGGGCCGCGCCATGGCCAAGGCCCCGCTTCCCGAGATCGTCCAGCGCCGCGCGTTCGAGGAGGGGCACCGGCGCAAGTTCCTGGTCGTGGTGGACGAGACGCCCGAGTGCGACCGGGCGGTGGTCTACGCCGCCAAGCGCGCGGAGCGCACCAGGGGCGCCCTCGTCCTCCTCGCCGTCGTGGCGCCGGGCGACTTCCAGCACTGGCTCGGCGTCGAGAAGATGATGCGCGACGAGGCGACGGCCGCGGCCCGGGACCTCCTTGCCAAATACGTGGACCGGGCCGCCTCCGTCGCCGCCATCACGCCGGAGACGCGGGTGCGCGAGGGGGTGAAGAGCGAGGAGATCCTCAAGGAGATCGCCGAGGACGAGGACATCGCGATCCTGGTCCTCGCCGCCGCCACCGGCCCCGAAGGACCGGGCCCGCTCGTTTCCGCGCTCGCGGGCCGCCACGCCGGGCACTACCGCATCCCCATCACCATCGTGCCCGGCAACCTCGACGACGAGGCGATCGCCGCCCTCGCCTGACCACCCCGCCATTCCACCGGAGCGACGCCATGCCCTTTTCCGAGGACGCCTGGACGAGGAACCTTCCCGCCTACGAGACCATCCGGACGATGCCCTTCAACACGGAGCTCGCCGCGGGCACCCTCACCCGCGAGCGCTTCGTGCGCTACGTGATCCAGGACGCCCACTACCTCGAGGGCTTCGGCCGGGCGCTCGCCGTCGCCGCCGCCAAGGCGCGGGAGGCGGACGACATCATCCGCTTCGCCAAGGCCGCCGAGGAGGCGATCGTGGTGGAGCGCTCCCTCCACGAGGGCTTCTTTGAGACCTTCGGCATCACGCAGGACGAGTTCCGCGACGCCCCGCTCGCCCCGGCCACCCACCACTACGTCTCCTACCTGATGGCGACGGCGTGGGGGGAGCCCTACGAGGTGGTGCTCGCCGCGCTCCTTCCCTGCTTCTGGATCTACGCGGAGGTGGGGCGGGACATCCTCTCCCGCGCCGCCGCGCCCAACCCCTACCAGGCGTGGATCGACACCTATGCGGGCGAGGACTTCCACGAGGCGGTGCGCGGGGTGATCGGCGCGACGGACCGCGCCGCCGAGGCCGCCTCGGCCGACGCGGTCGCGCGGATGCACGTCGCCTACACGGCCGCCACCCGCCTCGAGTACCTGTTCTGGGACTCCGCGTGGCGCCTCGAGACCTGGCCGGTCTGACCGCGGCGCCGGGCCGCCGGAGAGGGGAGGGGACGGTCCGGCCGTCCCGTCGCCGAAACCGCGGCGCCGGGTCCGGGTTCGTCCTTGCGGACACGTGACCGCGCCGGCCGCCGTGCTACAAGGTGGCCCGTCCGTGCCGACCCTCGCGCCCCAAGAAAGGACGCCGCCCGTGTTTCCCGTCCCGAAGCCGAAGCTCACCCCCAACACCTACGCCTACGAGTCGGAGCCGATGGTGAAGCCCACCGGCTTCCGCGAGTACGACGCCCGCTGGATCTTCGGTGAGGAGCTCAACCTCATGGGCGTGCAGGCCCTCGGCATGGGCCTCGGCACGCTCCTGAAGGAGATGGGCAAGGCGGAGGTGGTGACGGGCCACGACTTCCGCAGCTATTCCTCGTCCATCAAGACGGCGCTGGTGCAGGGGCTGATGGCGACGGGCTGCACCGTCCACGACATCGGCCTCGCCGTCACGCCCATGGCCTACTACGCCCAGTTCGCCCTCGACGTGCCGGCCGTCGCCATGGTGACCGCCTCCCACAACGAGAACGGCTGGACGGGCGTGAAGATGGGCGCCGACCGGCCGCGCACCTTCGGGCCCGACGAGATGGGGCGCCTCAGGGAGATCGTGCTGTCGGCCGCCTTCGACCTCGCGGGCGGCGGGCGCTACCGCTTCGTGGAGGATTTCCCGGCCCGCTACATGGACGACCTCGTGGAGGGCGTCTCCCTCACCCGCAAGGTGAAGGTGGTGTGCGCCTGCGGCAACGGGACGGCGGGGGCGTTCGCGCCGTCGGTGCTGGAGCGGCTCGGCTGCGAGGTGATCCCCCTCGACTGCGAGCTCGACCACACCTTCCCCCGCTACAACCCCAACCCGGAGGACATGAAGATGCTCCATGCCATCCGGGACAAGGTGCTCGAGACGGGGGCGGACGTGGGCTTCGGCTTCGACGGGGACGGGGACCGCTGCGGCGTCATCGACGACAAGGGCGCCGAGATCTTCGCCGACATCGTCGGCGTCATGATCGCCCGCGATCTGTCGGCGCTCACGCCGAACGCGGTGTTCGTCGCCGACGTGAAGTCGACCGGCCTGTTCAAGACCGACCCCGTGCTCCTGGAGAACGGTGCCACGGTGGACTACTGGAAGACGGGCCACTCCTACATCAAGCGGCGGGTCAACGACCTCGGCGCCGTGGCGGGCTTCGAGAAGTCGGGGCACTTCTTCTTCAACGAGCCGATCGGCCGCGGCTACGACGACGGGCTCGTCTCGGCGATCGCGATCCTGAAGATGCTCGACCGCGCGCCCGACAGGACCATGTCGGACCTGCGCGGCGCCCTGCCGAAGACCTGGCAGACGCCGACCATGTCGCCCCACTGCGACGACGAGGTGAAGTACGACGTGATCGCCCGCGTCGTGAAGCGCTTCGAGGAGATGACGGCCGCCGGCGAACCGGTGGCGGGCCGCCCGGTCGAGGAGCTGGTGACCGTCAACGGCGTCCGCGTGATCTCGGACGACGGGACGTGGGGTCTCGTTCGCGCCTCGTCCAACAAGCCCGAGCTGGTGGTCGTGGTGGAAAGCCCGGTCTCCGAGGCGCGGATGCGGGAGATGTTCCAGGCGGTCGATGCGGTCCTGCGCGAGAACCCGGAAGTCGGCGCCTACAACCAGACGATCTGACGCCGCGCCCGCGCCCGGCGCCGCCCGCCCCGTCACCCGGCCTGGTCCGGCTTGGTCCGGCTTGACCGTCCGTTAAGCATGACGGCCCCGTCCCCCGCCGCGGCGACGGCGGCGCGGGCATTTTAACGCTCGGTCAACAGGCAAGGACCAAAGTCGGCCCGGACATCGGGGGAATTCCCCCTCGGCGGAGCTGACGGGTCATGGGCGGAGGAAACAGGTCTGCGAGGACGGGGCGGCGCCCCACCGGCCACGTGCGCCTCGTCCGCCAGGGCCACTCGGACCTCGGCTGGGTGGCGGCGCTGCTGGTGGTCGCCGTCCTCGTGGCGGTCGCCTCGGTCGGCGGCCCGATCTGGGACGTGCTCGTCTCGGGCCGCACCCTCTTCAACTGACGGCGCGCGGTCGGCGCGACTCTCGCCCGGCGCCGGGCGGCCGGCGTGCGCCGGCCGCCCGCCCGCCGAAAGGGGCGACCGCTCAGCCCTGGAGCGCCGCCCAGACCTCCCGGTCGCGCTCGGCGGTCCAGATGCGGGGGGTGTCGATGCCGTTGGCCTCGTCGTAGGCGCGGGCGACGTTGAAGGGCAGGCAGTGCTCGTAGATGGCCCAGGAGGCGAACTTGCGGTCGCAGGCCGCGCGGCAGGCCTCGAACGCTTCCTTCAGGGAGCCGCCGCGGGCCGCGACGGCCGCCACCGGCTTGTAGGTGCTCTCCAGGAAGTCCTGGGTGAGCTCGATCGCCTCGTCCACCTTGTGGGCGCCCATGAGCGCGTCGCCCCGGCCCGGCATCAGGGCGTCGGGCTCGTAGGCGGCGATCTCGTCCAGCGTGTCGCCCCAGTCGGAGAAGTGGGCATCGCCGCAGTAGCAGGCCGACTTGTACTCCACGATGTCGCCGGAGAACATGGTGCCCGCGTCCGGCACCCACACCACGATGTCGCCGGCGGTGTGGGCGCGGCCGAGGTGGCGGATCTCCACGCGGCGGGAGCCGAGGTAGACGGTCATCGCCTCGGCGAAGGTCATGGTGGGCCAGGTGAGGCCCGGCACGCTCTCGGCCGCCTGGAACAGGCGCGGAAAGCGGCCGAGTTCGGACGCCCAGTCCTCCTTGCCGCGCTCGTGGATCATGGCGCGGCACATGTCCGAGGCGATGATCTCGTTCGCCTGGTAGGCCGAGGCGCCGAGCACGCGGACGGCGTGGTAGTGGGTCAGCGTCACGTAGCGGATCGGCTTGTCTGTGATGGAGCGGACCTTCTCGATCACCTTCCCCGCCATCACCGGCGTCGCCTGGGCGTCCACCACCATCACCGCGTCGTCGCCGATGATGACGCCGGTGTTGGGGTCCCCCTCGGCGGTGTAGGCGTAAAGGTCCGGCCCGATCTCGGTGAACGAGACCTTCTTTTCCGACATGTCCCCTTCGGACGCGAACTTCCTCGCCATCGTGTCCTCCCTCGCTCGCAACGGCTGCGGCCCGCGGCTCGTTGCGGGATGAATGCCGGGGCGCCTGCCCGGCGAAGATCGCCGCCGCCGCCCGGGACGGCCCGGGCGACGCCGTCCTTTCCGACGCCTCAGCCCTGCGGGCGTTCCAGCACCTGGTCGATAGCGCCGAAGATGGAGTGGCCGTCGGCGTCCTTCATCTCGATGCGGACGCGGTCGCCGAAGCGCAGGAACGGCGTCTCCGGCGCCCCCCTGGCGATGGTCTCCACCGTGCGCTGCTCGGCAAGGCACGAGTAGCCCGCGCCCCCCTCGGCCATGGGCCGGCCCGGCCCGCCGTCCTCCCCGTTGGAGACGGTGCCCGAGCCGATGATGGTGCCCGCCGTGAGCGGCCGCGTGCGGGCGGCGTGGACGATGAGGTCGCAGAAGTCGAAGGCCATGCCGACGCCCGCGTTCGCCCGGCCGAACGGGCGCCCGTCGATGTAGACGAGGAGCGGCAGGTGGACCTTGCCCCCGTCCCACGCCTCGCCCAGCTCGTCGGGCGTCACGGCGACGGGCGAGAAGGCGGAGGAGGGCTTGGACTGGAAGAAGCCGAAGCCCTTGGCGAGCTCGCCCGGCACGAGGTTTCTCAGCGAGATGTCGTTGACGAGCATGACGAGGCGGATGGCGGCCGCCGCCGTCTGCCGGTCGGCCCCCATGGGCACGTCGCCGACGATGACGGCGACCTCGCCCTCGAAGTCGAAGCCCCAGTCCTCGTCGGCGATCTGGATCGGCTCGGTGGGGGCGAGGAAGGCGTCCGATCCGCCCTGGTAGAGGAGCGGTTCGGTCCTGAGGGTCTCCGGCAGCTCGGCGCCGCGGGCCTTGCGGACGAGCTCCACGTGGTTGAGGTAGGCCGAGCCGTCGGCCCACTGGTAGGCGCGCGGCAGCGGCGACAGGCAGTCGGCCTCGCGGAAGGGCTGGCCGAAGTCCGTGTCGCCGTTGAGGGCGGCCTCGATCCCCTGGAGCTCCGGCTCGTGCTCGTCCCAGTCGTCGAGGGCAGCCTGGAGCGTCTTGACGACGTCGGAGGCCGGCGCGCAGCGGGAAAGGTCGCGCGAGACGACGTAGAGGCTGCCGTCGCGGGTGCCGTCGGCCAGGGTGGCGAGCTTCATGGGACCCTCTTCTTCAGGTTGCCGGTTGCCGTCCTCGGCCCGCCGGCCTAGTCGTCGGGTGTCGGACGAAGCCATTGCCACGGCGCGCCGGGTGCGTCGAGGGCCTCGCCCGCACCGGAGACCCCCCATGCGCCGCACCGCTCCCGCCGCCACCGTTCTCGCCGGCTTCCTCGCCGCCGTCCTGTCCGCCAGCGCCGGCCCCGCCGCGGCCCAGCAGCAGCTGACGGGCGAGCTCATCGTCTACCGCATGTCCGTGGCGCCGGGGATCGACGGGGTCTGCGGCGGGGAGGGGGAGCCGGCCTGCCCGGCCATGGCCGACCGGCTGTGCCGCGCCTTCGGCATCGCCTCGGCCGCCGCCCACGTGGTGTGCGACGCGGCGAACGACCTCGTGATCGACACCCGCCCCGACGGGCCCGAGTGCCGCCCGGGCGCCGCCGAGGCGCCGGACCTCTACCCGCCGCGGGAGATCTACAGCGTCGTCTGCCGCTTCTGACCCGCCGCCCCGCCGATCGTCCTCGAGCCGAGCCTTCTGCCCATGAACGCCTACGCCTTCCTCCTCGTCGCCATCGTCGCGGAGACGATCGGCACGTCCGCCCTCCAGGCGAGCCAGCAGTTCACCCGCCTCCTGCCGTCCGTCCTGGTGGTGGCGGGCTACGCCGTCTCGTTCTTCTTCCTGTCGCTGGCGTTGAGGACGATCCCGGTCGGCATCGCCTACGCCATCTGGTCCGGGCTCGGCATCGTGCTGATCGCGATCATCGGCCTCCTCGTCTTCGGCCAGAAGCTGGACCTCGCGGCCATCGCCGGGATCGGCCTCATCCTGTCCGGCATCCTCGTCATCCACCTCTTCTCCGGGACGGCGCCCCACCGGTAGGCCGCCGGCGGGCGCGTGGGCCCGCCGGCGAAGCGTCAGCTCTGGGGGATCGAGGTGTCGAACTTCTTTTCCAGCCCCGCCCAGCAGTCGATGTAGCCCTCCTGCAGGGTCGGCAGGCTCGCCGCGTAGCCCGTGAGCACCTGGGGAAAGCGCGTCTCGAACATGAAGGCGAGCGTGCCGGTGAGCTTCACGGGCTTCAGGTCAGCCGTGGAAGCCTTCTCGAAGGCGTCCGCGTCGGGGCCGTGGGGCAGCATCATGTTGTGGAGGCTCATGCCGCCCGGCACGAAGCCTTCCTCCTTGGCGTCGTACTGGCCGTACACGAGGCCCATGAACTCGCTCATGATGTTGCGATGGTACCAGGGCGGGCGGAAGGTGTTGTCGGCCACCATCCACCGCTCCGGGAAGATCACGAAATCGACGTTCGCCGTCCCCGCCTCGCCCGAGGGCGCCGTCAGCACCGTGAAGATCGACGGGTCCGGGTGGTCGAAGCCGATGGCGCCGACGGGGGAGAAGGTCGTGAGGTCGTACTTGTAGGGCGCGTAGTTGCCGTGCCAGGCGACGACGTCGAGGGGCGAGTGGCCGATCTCGGTGACGTACATCTTCCCGCACCACTTGACGACGAGGCGGCAGGGCTCGTCCTTCTCCTCGTAGGCGGCGACGGGGGTGAGGAAGTCCCGCGGGTTGGCGAGGCAGTTGGCGCCGATGGGCCCGCGGTCGGGCAGGGTGAACACGCCACCGTAGTTCTCGCACACGTAGCCGCGCGCCTTCTCCGACAGGAGCTCCACCTTGAACATGACCCCGCGCGGGATGACGCAGATCTCCCGCGGCTCGACGTCGATCACGCCGAACTCGGTGAAGAACCGCAGCGCGCCCTCCTGCGGGACGATCAGGTACTCGCCGTCGGCATTGAAGAAGTAGTCGTCCTCCATCGACGCGGTGACGAGGTAGACGTGGCTCGCCATGCCCACCTGGGTGAACACGTCGCCGGCCGTCGTGATGGTGCGAAGGCCGGTGACGAAGGTGGTCTTCTCGGCCGGGTAGGGAATGGGGTCCCAGCGCAGCTGGCCGATCGGCATGTCCGTCTCCCCGTGGCAGGGCGCGGTGCGGATCAGCCCGCCGTCGAGGGCGCGAAAGCGCCTCGTGTGCTTCACCGACGGGCGCATCCGGTAGAGCCAGGAGCGCTCGTTGGTGGAGCGGGGCGCGGTGAAGGGCGAGCCCGACAGCTGCTCGGCATAGAGCCCGAAGGCGACGCGCTGGGGCGAGTTCATGCCGCGCGGCAGGGCGCCGGGGATCGCCTCGGTCTCGAAGTCGTTGCCGAAGCCGGTCATGTAGCCGTCGCGGGTCGGCTGGCCGTGGCGGGCCTCGTCCGACAGGCGGCGCTTCTCGACGATCTGGTCCATCGGGTCACCTCCCTCGTCCTCGCGGGTCGCCTTGCCGGCCGAACGCCGGACGGACCCGGTCGGTGACAACCAGCCTGCAAATTTTGTAACCATCAAGGCCCGGCCGCGCCGCGGCCCGTATGCCGGAGCCGCCATGGACGGGCCGCTCGACCTCGACCGCTTCCTGCCCTACCGCCTTAACCGCCTCGCGCACCTGTCGAGCCGGCAGCTCGCGGCCGCCTACCGCCGCCGCCACGCCATCACGGTCCCGGAATGGCGAGTGCTGGCCACCCTCGGCCAGTTCGGCCCGCTGACGGCCACGGCGATCGGCGCCCACGCGGCCATGCACAAGACCAAGGTGAGCCGCGCCGTCGCCGCCCTCGAGAAGCGCCGCTGGATCGACCGCGCGCCGCGCGCCGACGACCGGCGGGAGGCGGAACTCAGCCTCAGGCCCGAGGGCGCGGCGGCCTACCGGGACCTCGCGCGCCTCGCCCGCGCGTTCGAGGAGGCGATCGCCGCCACCCTCACGCCCGAGGAGCGGCGGACGGTGGAGGAGGCGCTCGCGCTGCTGGAGGACCGGCTGGCGGCCGTCACGGGGCCGCCTCGATGACCGGGCGGGGGCGTGCGCGACCTGAACGGCGCAAGGCTCGCGCCGGGCACGGGCCGCGTCAAGGCACGCTTCGCTTTTCACCTTGACCCGGCCCGCGCCCGGCGCGGTCCCGGAAGGGTCGGCTCCGGCGGAATGTCGGCCTTCTCCTCCCACCAGCGGAATGGGACCTTCCGGCGTCAGGCGGCGGCGGTGTCCCGGTCCTCCACCAGCTTCGTCAGGATGAAGCGCTGCAGCTTGCCGGTCGGGGTGAAGGGGAGCTCCTCGAAGATCTCGAGGCGCTCGGGCAGCTTGTAAGTGGCCACCTCGCCCTTCAGGAAGTCCACGAACTCCTCCAGCGACACGTCCGCGCCCGGCTTCGGGATCAGGCACAGGCAGTTGCGCTCGCCGAGCCGCGCATCCTTCACGCCCACGATGGCGGCGTGAACGACCTTCGGGTGAGTGTACAGGATCTCCTCCACCTCCCGCGGGAAGAACTTCTTGCCGCCGCGGTTGATGATCTCCTTCGAGCGGCCGACGATCCGCACGTTGCCGGCCTCGTCGGCGAACTTGCCGAGGTCGCCCGTGCGGAACCAGCCGTCGGCGGTGAACAGCTCCGCGTTCGCCTTGTCGTTGTTGTGATAGCCGAGGTGGACCGTCGGGCCGATGACGGCGATCTCCCCTTCCGCGCCGTGCGGCACGTCGTTGCCCGCCTCGTCGAGGAGGCGCAGGCCCATGCCGTCCACGCAGCGGCCGATGGTGCCATTCACCGTCTCCGGGTCGTCGGAAAAGCGCGTGTAGGTGTGGTAGGCGTCCTCGAGCATGCCGTAGAGTTCGATGATGCGGCCCGACATGCGCCGCTGGAATTCCTTCAAGGTCTCGTGGGGGCAGGCCGCGCCCCCGGTGATGACAACGCGCAGGGACGACACGTCGAAGCGCTCGAGCTCCGGGTCGTTCAGCATGGCGATGATGGAGGCGGGCGCCGTCGGGATGAACGTCACCTTTTCCCGCTCGATCGCCTCGAGGGCGGCACGGCCGGAGAAGCGGTCCATCAGCACCGCCTTCGCGCCCAGCATGATCGCCTGGATGAGGACGAGGTAGCCCCAGTTGAGCCCGATCGGCAGGTAGATGAGGAAGACATCATCTTCCGTCGCCGCCATGTCCCGCGTCAGGAAGCGCGGGCCCGGCAGCGTCGTGTTGAAGGAGTGGAGGACGCACTTCGGGTTGCCCGTGGTTCCCGACGTGAACGCCATCCGGTAGACAGCGTTGGCGTCCATCCGTACCCGCTCCTCGGCGGGCAGCGGCGGCGTCTTCTCCAGCGCGGTCTTCAGGAACACGGTGTCGTCCGTGTCCTCGCCGGTGCCGTCGGCGATCACCACGCGGCGCAGCGTCTCGATGTCCGGCATCAGGCCGCGCACCATCGCCGGGTAGTCGAAGCCCTTGAAGCTCTCGGGGCAGACGTAGGCCACGCTTTCCGAGAAGCGCAGGATGAAGTCGAGCTCGCGGGCGCGGAAGTCCGGGCTGATCTTGTTGGCGACGGCGCCGATCAGCTCCAGCGAGAAGAAAACGTAGGCGAACTCGACCCAGTTGGGCAGCTGGATGGTGACGACGTCGCCCCGGCCGATGCCGTGGGCCGCGAGGGCCGCGGCCGTCCTGTCCACCCGGTCCTTCAACTCGCCGTAGGTGACGGTGGCTTTGGAATCGACCAGGGCCGTGCGGTCCGGATGCGCGGCGGCGCGTGCCGCAAGAATGTCGTAGAAGGTCTCCTCCCGCCAGTAGCCCGCGCGGGTGTACTCCTCGATCATTTCCGGCGTGAGGCGCGTCCTGAAGCCCATGGCGTCCCTCCCGAGACTCCGATTTCGCTGTGCGAATTATGGTTCTGCAGATGCGATCGAGCCTATGGCGTCCCCGTGGGCGACGCAAGCGACCGGCCGAACGGCCCTACCGCCCGCCGCCGACGTCGATCACCGCGCCCGCCACGTATCCGGCCTTGTCCGACATCAGCCAGGCGACCGCCCCGGCCACCTCCTCCGGCGTTCCCGCGCGGCCGATGGGGACGGTGGCGCCCACGGTGCGTGGCCGGTCCGCGTCGCCGCCGACGGCGTGGATCTCCGTGTCGATGAGGCCGGGGCGCACGGCGTTCACGCGGATGCCCTCGCCCACCACCTCGAGGGCGAGGCCGTGGGTGAAGGTGTCGATCGCCCCCTTGGTGGCGGCGTAGGACACGAACGCGCCCGGCGCACCGATCCGGGCATGGACCGACGACATGTTGACGATGACCCCGCCCGGCCCGCCGTGGCGGGTGGACATCAGCCGCACCGCCTCCCGCGCGCACAGGAACTGGCTCGTCACGTTGACGCGGAACAGCCGGTCGAGGTCGTCCGCCGTCACCGCGTCCACCCGGCCCGAGGGCAGGATGGTGCCGGCGTTGTTGACGAGGCCGGTCGGCGGGCCGAGCGCCCTCTCGCAGGCCTCGAACAGGGCGCGGGCGCCCGCGTCGGTGGACACGTCCGCCCGGACCGCGACGGCGCGGCGCCCGTGCGCCTCGACGGCGGCGACCACCTCCTCCGCCCGCGCCGGGCTCGCGTTGTAGTTGACCGCGACGTCCCATCCGTCCCGGGCGAGGAGGCGCGCGCACGCCGCCCCGATCCCCCGGCTGCCGCCCGTCACCACCGCGATGCCGCCCATCGATTCCCCCTCGCTCTGCGGTCGTCGCTACGGTGCCGGCACGTGGCGCACGCTCGCCCAGCCGCCGTCGACGGCGAGCACCTCGCCCGTCACGAACGAGGCCTCGGGCGAGCACAGGAACAGCGCCGCCGCCGCCACCTCCTCCGGCCGGCCCGTGCGGCCGAGGACGCATCCGTCGATCATCGCCGCCCGGAGCGTGGCGCTCCCCGCGATGAAGGGGGCGGTGAGCGGCGTGTCGACGAGCCCCGGCGCGAGGGCGTTGACGCGGATCCCGTCCCGTCCGAGCTCGGCCGCCATCTCCCGCGTGAGGCCGGCAAGACCCGCCTTCGCCGCGGCGTAGGCCGTCGTCCCGCGGAAGCCGACGAGGCCGAACACGCTCGCCATGTGGAGGACGGCCCCGCCCTGCGCGGCGAGTTCCGGCAGGAGCGCGCGCGTCACGCGGAAGGCGGCGGTGAGGTTCGTGGAAAGGATCCGCTCCCACGTGGCGTCGTCGGTCTCCGCCACCGGCCGTGCGCCGCCGATCCCGGCGCTGTTGACGAGGATGTCGACGCGGCCGAGCCGCGCGCGGGCCGCGGCGCGGATCGCCTCCGGGGCGCCCGCGTCCGTCACGTCCGCGACGAGCCCGTCCACCGGGTCCCGGTCGACGACCAGCACGCCCGCGCCTTCCGCGGCGAAGCGCGCCGCGATCGCAGCGCCGATCCCGGACGCCGCGCCCGTCACGACGGCGGCAAGGCCCTCGAGGCGGCCGGACACGGCGGGCGCCTCAGCCAGCGGCGAAGCGCTTCTTCATCTCGCGGGCGATGATGAGCTGCTGGATCTGCGTCGTGCCCTCGTAGATGCGGAACAGGCGGACGTCGCGATAGAAGCGCTCCACCGGGTAGTCGGCCATGTAGCCCGCCCCGCCGTGGATCTGCACCGCCCGGTCGGCGACCCGCCCGACCATCTCCGAGGCGTACATCTTGCAGCACGACGCTTCCAGCGAGATGCGCTCGCCCGCGTCGAAGCGGCGGGCGGCGTCGCGCACCATGGAGCGGGCGGCGTAGGTCTCCGCCTCGCTGTCGGCGAGCATCGCCTGGACGAGCTGGAAGTCGGCGATGGGCTTGCCGAACTGGACGCGCCCGGTGGCGTAGGCGAGCGCCTCGTGGACGAGCCGCCGGGCCGCGCCCACGCAGAACGCGCCGATATGGATTCGCCCGCGGTCGAGCACCTTCATGGCGGTCTCGAAGCCGCGGCCCTCCCGCGCGGGCCCGCCCACGATGGCGCTTTCCGGCACCCGCACGCCGTCGAAGATCACGTCGGAGGACCAGGCGCCCCGCTGGCCCATCTTCTTGTCGAGCTTGCCGAACGACACACCCGGAAGCGACGGGTCCACGAGGAACGCGGTGATGCCGCGCGCGCCCGGCTCGGCCTTGTCGGTGCGCGCCATGACCGTGAGGACGCCCGCCCGGACGGCGTTGGTAATGTAGCGCTTGGTGCCGTCGAGGACGAAGTGGTCACCGTCCCGCACCGCCGCGGTCCTGAGCGAGGCGGCGTCGGAGCCAGCGTCCGGCTCGGTGAGGCAGAACGAGCCCACGATCTCGCCCGAGGCCATGGCGGGGAGGTAGCGGGCGCGCTGCTCGTCCGTCCCGTCCATCACGATGCCCTGGGAGCCGATGCCGACGTTGGTGCCGACGACGGAGCGGAAGGCGGGGGAGGTCCAGCCGAGCTCCATCAGGATCTCCGCCTCCTCCGCCGAGTTGAGGCCGAGGCCGCCGTACTCTTCCGGGATGGTGAGGCCGAACAGGCCGAGGGCGCGCATCTCGGCGATCACCGCCTCGGGCACCGCGTCGTCCCGCTCCACCGTCTCCTCGAGGGGCACGAGCCGCTCGCGCACGAAGCGGCGGACGGCCGCCTGGAGCTGGGCGAAGGTCTCGGCGTCCATGGAGCGGGGCGCGGTGTCCGCTTCGGCCATCGGGTCTCTCCCTGTCTCGTTTCCTTCCGCGCCGGGTGCGGGGCGCGGGGGGCGGCCTTCAGGGCCGCGTCATCATGGATTCCACGTTGCGGGCGATGTGGACGAGGCGCGGCCCGCACTCCCGTTCCAGCCGCTCGGCGGACAGGTTCATGGAGGCGCCCGCGCAGTTCATCGCCATCACGCCGGAGTTGTGGGGGAAGATCACCGGCACGCCGGCGGCCCGCACGTGCTGGCGCCACTCGCCGTCGACGACGCAGAAGCCGCGGGCGTGAACCTGCGCGATCGAACCCTCGATGCTCTTCTTCAGCGCCGGCCACTCGCCGTCGTATCGTCTGGCGAGGTGGTCCATCAGGTAGGCGCGCTCGGCGTCCGGGATCGCGGCGAGGAAGGCGCGGCCGAGGGCGGTGTGGGCGAGGGAGACGCGGGTGCCCACCTCGATCCGCAGGGCGAGGGTGCTGCGCCCCACGTGGTTCGCGACGTAGGTCATGGACAGGCGGTCCCGCGCGCCGAGCGCCACCGACACGTCCCCCTCGAAGGCGAGGTCCTGCATCATGCCCTGCGCCAGGTTGCGCACCTGCAGGTTGGACAGGAACGCGTAGCCCAGCGACAGGACGGGCGCGCCGAGCTCGTACTTCTTGAGGCGCGGGATCGCCCTCAGGTAGCCGAGCTTGGTGAGCGTGTAGGTGAGGCGGGAGACGGTGGGCTTGGGCAGGCCCGTGAACTCGGCGATCTCCTGGTTGCCGAGCTGGCCGTAGCCGGGGCGGAACGCACGTAGCACGTCGAGCCCGCGGGCGAGCGCGGCGACGAACTGGCGGTCGTCGTTGTCCGCGGGCACGAGGCTCTCGTCGTGGTCGCTCTCTTCGCGCTTGCGCAAGCCCGGCGTCCCGCCCGTCGTCTTTCCCGTCTCGTCCAACGGCCTCTCCCGAGTCGATGATACACGGTGGCTCGCCGCGTGCAAAACGCTTTTCTGCACAGCGAAACCGCGCGCCCCGAGCTTCCGGCCGATCGCCCGGCCGCCGCCCGCAGGGCTTGACCGGGGCGGCACCGTTCGCCGTGGTGCGCGGCGCGTCAACCACCGCGTGAGGGGTGCGACATGGCGATCGACCTGAACCTTGCGGGCCAGCGGGTGCTCGTGACCGGCGGCTCCCGCGGGATCGGCCGCGGCGTGGCGTAGGCCTTCGCGCGGGAGGGCGCACGCCTCCACCTCGTCGCCCGCGACCCCGACAGGCTCGCCGCCGCCGCGGCCGACCTCGCGCAAGGGCACGGCGTTCCGGTGACGTCACCGCGGCCGACCTCACGGCGCCCGGCGGGCCGGAGCGCGCGGTGGAGGAGGCGGGCGACGTGGACGTCCTCGTGAACAGCACCGGCGTCGTCCCCGCGGGCACCCTGGAGGCGGTGAACGCGGCCGCCTGGCGCGCGGCGTTCGCCAGCAAGGTGTCGGGCCAGGTGGACGTCATCCGCCTCGTCTACCCGCGGATGCGGGCGCGGGGTGGTGGCGTCGTCGTCTCCATCATCGGCGACGGCGGCGAGATCACCGACCCCGCCTTCGTGTGCGGCGGGGCCGCCAACGCCGCCCTCGCGCACGTCACGCGCTCCCTCGGCGGCGTGAGCCTCGCCGACGGGATCCGCGTCGTCGGCGTCAGCCCCGGCCCGGTGGAGACCGAGCAGATCGTCTCCTTCCTGGAGGAGCGGGCGCGCGCCGAGCACGGCGACCCGGCCCGCTGGCGCGACTACCTCGCGGGCTATCCGCTCGGCCGTGCGGCGCGGGTGGAGGAGGTGGCGGACCTCGTCCTGTTCCTCGCCTCACCGCGGGCGTCCTACGTCTCGGGAACGGTCGTCACCATCGACGGGGGGATCGCCGCCCGCCGCTCCGTCGTCTGACCGCGCGCCGCGGCGCGTCTTCCTGGGCCGACGCGCCGCTGGCGGCCCTCCGCCGATGCAGGAGGGCGCCGGTCGTCGCGATCCCGTCCCGGTTGCCGTGCGCCCTGGGCTCGAGGTCCGGTCCTCAACGGGGGGCGCTCGGCGGCTGACGAAGGAGAGGTCGCCGCCGGTGCGGCCGGACATCGGGCCGCAGATCCGGGTGTCGCCGGGCCCGGCGCGAGGAAGGGAACGGGGCGCGTGTGTCGTCGCCTGGCCGGGCGGCGGTGCGCCGTTGCGCGGCATGGCGCAGGGGGTGACGGGGATCCGTCGGGCCGAGCCGCCGTTCAGCGTCGAGAAGCGCCCGAGGACGGGATCGACGGTCCCGGACGGGCTGCGCCCGCTCGGGGGAGACGGGGTCCGCGGCCCTCCTGCCGCCCCGCCGCAGGATGGGGCCATGGGCCGACCCGGGTGAAGGGGCCGGTCGTGCGGCGCGGTGAGCGGCTTTCGCGGTGTCGGCGACGCCGTCGGTGAATCCGACGCCGGCGATGACCCGAGGGCCCGCCTGAGCCAGAAGGCAGCCGGCACCCTGTCTGTCGGCGAGGTGGTAGCTCGGGCGTTGCGGAACGGAGCCCGTCCCCCCTGTTTGTTGCCGAGGTGGTGGCTTTGGCGTCGCGGAAGGGAGCCCGTCGCCCCGGAGGGTCCTCAGCCCGTCAGGGAGCATGGGTCCCTTCCGCGTCGCTCCGAACCCT